>CAYVBE010000029.1:0-28567 GCA_964448935.1 uncultured candidatus Brocadiaceae bacterium | reverse complement strand
AATGAACGACCGCAAACCGGTGGTTTTGTTTCTATGTTCCCGGAATTCCTGCCGCAGCCAGATGGCGGAGGGGTTCCTGCGTGAGTTTGCGGGCGAGCGGTTTCGGATTCACAGCGCCGGCCTGGAGGCGGCCGATGAAGTCCACCCGCTCGCCGTGCACGTGATGAAGGAGGTGGGGATTGACATCTCCGACCAGCAGCCGGAAAGCCTCAGCGACTATATGGGGGAGGTGGCGGTGGGGTATGCCATCATCGTGTGCGCCGCAGCGGCGCAGCGGTGCCCCCACGTCTGGCCGGGGCTGGGCCGGCGCCTGGAATGGCCGTTCGAAGATCCGGTGGCATACGAGGGAACCGAGGAAGAGCGCCTCGACAAATTCCGGGAAGTGCGCGAGAAGATCGCCCACAGGATCCGTGATTGGCTGGCCGAGATGGAGGGGACCGGATAGCTCCGTCGCGGCCACGCCGGTCAGCGGGACCGGCTGTACTTCCCGTTCAGGCCCGCCTGCCCCAGAATGTGCCCCTCCATGGCCGATTCCAGGTCGGCCTTGCGCGCCCCCTCAGCCAGGTCCAGCCGTGCGTCCAGCGCGTAGAGCTTGAAGCGGTAGGTGTGCGTTCCGCTGGGCGGGCACGGCCCGCCGTATCCCAGGTTGCCGAAGTCGGTGCGTCCCTGCACGCCCTCGGGCTCGGTGTCCTCGGGGATGTCCGTAGTGTCCGGTGGGATGTTCCAGACCAGCCAGTGGTCGAAGGTCCCCGTGGGTGCGTCCGGATCGTCCATCACCAGCGCCAGCGATTCGGCCCCGTCGGGCACGCCGCTTATCTGCAGCGGCGGCGAGATGTCCTGGCCGTCACAGGTGTACTTCGAGGGGATGCTTCCGCCGTCCGCGAACGCAGAACTTTTGAGCTGCATAACCGCCCTCCTTTGAGTAGGAGTTGCCCCCGCAACCAGAATCTCATTATAGGCTGCCCGAGGCGGACAGTCAATTCAAACGGCTACTCGGCGTGGTCAACGATGAGGCGGCACAGGGCGTCCGCGGTGCGGCTCATGGAATACGTTCCGATCGGGTTGTGGTCGTCGTTGATCAGTATGGAGAAGGCCACACGTGTGCCGGAGCGGGTGGTGGCGTGTCCGCTCAGTGCGCCGACGCCGTTGAGGTAGCCCGTTTTGGCCCGCACGCCGTCCCCGTAGGGCGCCTCGCGCAGGCGGGAGCGCAACGTGCCGGACTCTCCCGGTACGGCCAGCAGGGAGGCGAACTGCCGGGCCTCGGGCTGTCGCTCAGCGTGGAGCAGCAGTGTGGTCAGCAGGGCGGGGGACAGGCGATTCCCCCGCGAGAGCCCGCTGCCGTCGTCCAGTTGGAACTCGTTCCGGCGGAAGCCCATGCTGCGCAGCAGGGCGGCGGCACAGGCGAGCCCCGCCTTCCAGGAGCCCTCGCCGGCCCGCTCGGCGCCCACGGTCTTCACCACCTGTTCGGCGTAGTGGTTGTGGCTGCGCTTGACCATTTGCCGCAGGACGGGCAGCAGGGGGGTGCGGCGCTCGCACAGCGTGTCGGCCCAGAGGTATCGTTGCGTTTCCCCCGGTCGGACCATTCGCGCGCTTCCGTCCATCCGGATGCCGCAGTCCTCCAGCGTGGCCTTCAATGCCTCGGCTGCATACAGGGTGGGGACGGGCACCGTCACCCGGTGGGAGTAGCCCGCCGTGCCCCGACGCACGTAGCCGCCCACTGTGATGTCCGTCTCGTCGGCGCTCCGGTCGAACCAGATGGCGTGCCGGCTGGATGCCGTTTCGCAGGTGTTTATGAGCCCGAACGCGGCCTCGACGGGCGCTGCGCTCAGCCGGGCGGGCTCGCCCGGTTGTGCCCCCGGTCGGACGGTGAGGGTCACGCAGTTGTCGTTGATCGAGATGGCCGAGGCGGGAGCAAAGTACCATTTCCACGCCTGGGGCACGGACCAGTTGGGGTGGTACCATTGCCGGTCGAAGAAGGAATCGTCGGCTACCAGGTCGCCCGCAACGCGATGGATTCCGCGCTCCCGGAGCTGTCGTCCCCAGTCCTGGAACACCTCCCGTGCGGTCTGCTCGTCATAGCGGCCCCCGATGGTCGGGTCCCCGCCGCCCCGCAGGATCAGGTCGCCCTGCAGAGTGCCGCCGCGGACGGGGCCGTCCGCGCAAAGCCGGGTGACGAATTCATAGTCCTCGCCCAGGAGCCTCAGGCCCGCCAGCGCGGTCACCAGTTTCTGGTTGGAGGCGGGGGTGAGGCGCTGTGTCGCCTCTCGCGCGTAAATCACGCGCCCGCTGCCGCGGGCTACCACGTGGATGCCTATCCGCGCACCGGTGTAGAGGTCCTTGCCGAGGAACCGCTCGATCTCGTCCGCCAGGTCCGAGCCATGCGCCGTCGGCACTGCGAGCGCCGCCGCCGTCAGGGCCAGTATGACGGTCTTTTGCATCTCCCGCGCGCGCACGATGTCCTCCCCTGTCTCGACCGGTTCCTGGGATTGTCCCTCTACCTATTCTGCTCGAACGGTCCGGTCATTTTCAAATCCGGCCGATCTGCGCCTTACATAGTGGAGCGGCACATTGTAGAATGTTGTGTCCGGGGAATCCTACTATCACATTGGAGGGCATCAAGTGGTAACCCAACAGAACGTGCTGAATTTCATCCGGTCGGACTCTTACCGACAGATGACAACCGACGAACTGGCGCGCCATTTCTCCGTCGGTGACGACGAGATGGACGACCTCGTGGAACTGCTGCGTGGGCTCGAGCGGCGCGGCGAGCTGGTAAAGGTCAAGAAGAAACATTGGGTGAACCCGACGGCCGCCGGTCTGCTGGTCGGCAGGCTGCAGTGCAACCCGCGGGGTTTCGGCTTCCTGATCCCCATCGAGGAAGACCAGGAGGACGTTTACGTGGCCGAGGAAGACATGGGGCCGGCCATGCACAACGATCTGGTCGTGGTCGAGGTCCACAGCAAACGGGGGCGGGGACGCCGGCGTCGAAAGCTGGGCCCCTCCGGTCGGGTCATCAAGGTCATCGAGCATCACAACCGCGAAGTCGTCGGCTGTTTCGTGCCGGGCAAGAAGTTCGGACACGTGGTGGCCGACAATCCGGCCCTGTTTCGAGACGTCTACGTGGCCCGCGGGGACTGGCAGGGCGCGGAGGCCGACGATCAGGTGCTGGTGGAGATCACCGCCTGGCCGACCCTGCACCGCAATCCCGAGGGCGAGATTCTGAAGGTGCTGGGCCGCACGGGCGACCCGGCGCTGGACGTGATGTCCGTGATCCTGGAGTTCGGTCTGCCCCGGGAGTTTACGGATGAGGTGCTGGCTGCCGCCGAACGGATACCCGACGAGCCGAGCGACGCCGACCTGAAGGGCCGCCGCGACCTGCGCGACCACGTGACGGTCACCATTGACCCCGAGGACGCCAAGGACTTCGACGATGCGCTCTCGTTCTACCGCGATCCCCGTACGGGCCGCCGCGTGGTTCTGGTGCACATCGCCGGCATCTCCGGCTACGCTGCCCCCGAAACCCCGCTGGACCTGGAGGCGCGCAAGCGCGGCTGCAGCGTGTACCTGGCCAACGAGGTGGTGCCCATGCTGCCGCCGGAGCAGAGCAAGAACGTGCTGAGCCTCAACGAAGGCAAAGACCGGCTGGCCAAGACCGTGACGCTGGAGTTCGACGATGACGGCGATCTGGTGGAGTTCGACATATGCCACTCCGTCGTGCGCGTGGACCGGCGGATGACCTACACCGAGGTCCAGGAGGTCCTGGACGCTATGGACGCCGAAGAGCCCGCCGCGGCCGCCGCGATGGAGAAGCTGCCCGACAGTATCTGGGAGCTCGTGGCCAGTCTGGACGAGCTGGCCGTGGAGCTGCGCAGCCGCCGGCAGGAGGTGGGCTCGATAGACCTGGACGTGCCCGACTACGAGGTCAGCGTCAGCGAGGATGGCCGCGTGGTCAGCGTCTCCCAGATCGTGCGCGATCGCTCGCACGGCCTGGTGGAGGAGTTCATGCTGAGCGCCAACCGGGCCGTCGCCCGCTTTATGGACGACAACAAGCTGCCGGCGCTCTACCGGGTTCACGAGCCGCCGCCGGATGAGGACCTGGAGGAATTCGCCAATTTTGTGCGCACCGTCCTGGGCCGCAAGGTGAACCCCATGGACCGCAAGCAGCTCCAGCGCCTGCTGGCCGAGGTCGCCGGCACGAACCTGGCTGATGCCATAAACATGCAACTCCTGCGCGCCATGCAGCGGGCCATGTATTCGCTTTCCACCAACTCCCACTTCGCGCTGCACTTCGAGCGCTACTGCCACTTCACCAGCCCCGTGCGCCGCTACCCGGACCTGCTGGTGCACCAGGTGCTGGACGCTTTTCTGCGCGACGGGCAGTCCGCCGGCAAACTGCGCGCGCGGTTCCGCGACAAGCTGGGACCGATCGCCACGCGGTGTAACGAGATGCAGCAGCGTGCGGACGAGGCGGAGCGGGAGATCGTCAAGATAAAGCTCCTGCGCTACCTGGAGGAGCACCGCGAGGAGGTCTTCGAGGGCGTCGTGACCGGCGTGTTGGAACTGGGCATCTTTGTGCGGCTGGAGGACTATTCCGTCGAGGGACTGATCAAGGTGCAGGACATCAAGGACGATTTCTACCGCTACGACGAGGGTAAGAAGTCCCTGATCGGCACGCGCACCGGTCGGACCTTCCAGCTCGGCCAACCCGTCGAGGTGGTCATCTCGGACATTGACATGACCCGCCGCCGGCTGGACCTGCTCCTGCACGAATAAGAGCCGGTGCGGTCAGTCCAGGATGGCGCCGTCGCTCCGCAGCTCTTCCTGCAGGCCGGCGGCGGACAAATCGCGCGGGGTCTGCTCCGCTTCAATGCTGAGGACGGCAGCCGTTCCCGCGGCCTGGCCCATGATCATGCACTGGGTCATCCAGCGCGTCGAGCCCGCTGCCTCGTGCGTTGCGCTGTGGCAGCGGCCCGCCACCAGCAGGTTGTCCACTTCCTCCGGAACCAGGGTGCGGTAGGGGATGGAGTAGTAGCCGCCTTCCGGCAGGTGGAAGCCCGACCGCCTGTCCAGGCCCGGTCCCTCCACGTTGTGGATATCCACGAACGCGGAGCCCAGACCGATGCTGTCCTCGAAGATGCGCTGGCTTCTGATATCTTCCTCGGTCAGGACGTACTCGCCCCAGATGCGCCGCGTCTCACGCACACCCACGTAGGAAGCGGTGTCCAGCAGGTAGCTCTCCTCGAACCCGGGCAGCAGCTCGCGCATGGCGTTCACCGCCTCCCGCACCTGCTTCCGCCCCTCGATAGATGCCCGCGACATGTCGAACGCGGACGACCCATCCAGGTGCATGTGCGTGAAATTGACCCCCACCTGGTCGGGCCGCGCGGGTATCCACCAGAAACCCATCAGGCGGCTCTGCCAGCCGCCCATGAGCCCCTGCTCGTTGGCGCGTCGGCAGAAGTCCTCCAGTTTCGGGTCGTCCTGCATGTACTCGCGGGTGCGCTGCCAGTCCACCCCGGCCACGCGGTACATCAGCGTGCAGGGCTGCATGCGGCGGTCCTCGGGGCGGCCGTGCATCATGCGGCACCCGGCGCGGAAGGCAACGTCACCGTCGCCGGTGCAATCCACTATCTGCTGCGCAAGCGCGGCGAAACGCCCGGACTTGTTGCTGAGCACCACGCCGTTGGGACCGTCGTCGTCCCTGAGGACGTCCATGCAGCGCGTGTAGAACAGCACCTCCAGACCCGCCTCCTCCGCCATGCGGTCCAGGAGGTACTTGAACTCCTCGACCTCGACAAACAGGTCGCGGCCCGGCAGGTGCGCCAGGTGGTCCTCGGAGGCCCGTTCGGCGATCTCGCGGGGAATCCCGCCGGCGATATCCGGCCGTCCGCCGGCGCCCTGGAAGACGGCGATCTTCTGGTGCAGCCCCGCCGTGGCCATACCGCCCAGGCAGTTGAACTGCTCCACCAGAAGGGTCTTCATGCCGCGGCGCGCGGCGGCCAGGCCGGCGCAGACGCCCGCCGGCCCTCCGCCGGCGACCAGCACGTCGTACTCGCCCAGCACTTCCAGCTCGGAGGCAGGATCGGCAATCGTGCGTTCCATGGTTTTCCTTTCAAAGTCCCGGCCGTAGCGCGAAGGACCCTCACGGCAGGAAGCTGTCCACGTTCGCCAGCTTCTCTGGCAGGTAGCGGTCCATCACGTAATTGAGGCTGTGTTTGGCGAATGCCTGCTGCTCCACCCTGACCCCCAGCTTGAGCATCTTTTTGATGGCTTTGGCCCAGGACTTATGATGCTTGAAGAAGGGGTCGTTCTTGATCAGGTCTTTGCCCCGCTTGATATCGGTGTCCGTCAGCGGATGGGTGGGCAGGTCGTACTCCTTGATGTCGTCCGGCGTGACGCCCATGAAACGCGCGTCCGGCACGCAGAAGTACTCGTTGATATGCGCCGCGTTGCCGCTGCCGACCTTCAGGGTGCGGTAGATGTTGCCGTAGCCGTACGGGTCGCCGTCCACGAAGGCGTAGACGGGCATGTTGTGGGTCTCGCTGAGGCGGCGGACGAAACGCCGGCAGGCACGCGTGGGTACGCCGCCCATGCTGACCAGGATGCAGTTGGCCTCCTGCCAGAAGGCGTGATTGTTCAGGCGCTGGAACATGCCGGCCGTCTCGATGACGAGCACGAACTCGGCGCTGGTCTCAAACTTCAGTTCCTCCACCGAGATGGGCACCGAGTAGGCGCCGCTGCCGAACCTGGTGCAGTCTATTTCCACGCGCTCCCCGGTGACGCGGTTGCGGTCAAGGACCTTTAGCGCGCCGGCCACCTCGCCGCCTTTCTCCTCGGGGATGAACCCGAGCTGCTCCCGGTTCACCGCGAAGAGCGCCTCGATGTCCTCCATGACGGTGTCCGATTCGGACTGCTCGTCGAAGCGCGCGTCTCCCCAGTTTTTGGAGACGTAATATGCCTCTCTTTTGGTGACCTCTTCCTCGGTGTCAATGGCCTCTTTGGACAGCGCCATCATGCGGAGGCTCTGGGCGAAGGTCTTGACCGTGTTGCAGGTCAGGGTGCGGGTGATCTTGCCCTTTTTCAGCTTGAAATAGCCGCCTTCTTCGTCGTAGGTGACGTTGCTCAGGGTGCGCCTGGGCAGTTTGAGCGAGGGCTTCTTTTTCTGCTCGATACAGCCTCGGATATCGGCGGCGCAATCCAGAATGGCCTTACGGGCGTCTTTCTCTCCCATGTCTCTTCCCCATAGGTGCTTGGGAACGTTTGCTTGCGCCTTCAGGATACGTGCAGCGGGCGGTGAAAATCAAGAGCAGAAGCGTCGCAGGCCGGTTTTGCAACGGGGGTCAGATACGTTATCATGGGATTCCGGAACGGGGAGGGTGCTGTGCCCTCCGGGGGAAACCGCAACGGTAACCGACAAGGGGAGGCTTCATGAAGATTGTGATTCGAGCCGGCGGTGTGGGGACCAGGCTGTGGCCGTGGAGTCGCAGGGACCGTCCCAAACAGTTCCTGCCGCTGTTTCGGGGCCAGAGTTCGGTCCAGATTGCCTGGGACAGGTTCAGCGACTCGGAGCTTGGAGAGGCGGACGATATTTTTGTCTCCGTGGGCAAAGAGAGCCTGGACCTGGTGCTGGAGCAATTGCCGGACCTGCCCCGGCAGCAGATCATCGTCGAACCGGCGCGTCGGGACACGGCAGCCGCCATCGGCCTGGAGACGGTCTGGGTGACCCGGCGGTGCGGCCGTTCGATCATCGCGAGCCTGGGCAGCGACCACTACGTGGGAAAGCCGCAGGTGTTCATTGACGCCCTGGCCGCCGCCGAGGAGTTCATCCGGGAGAATCCGGAATACCTGGTGACCATCGCTTGCCAGCCGACGCGGGTGGAGCCGAATTACGGCCACGTGAAGATGGGCGAGCAGCTCCGGGACTCGGACGGGGTCGAGGTGTTCCGGGTGGCGGAGTTCACCGAGAAACCCGAGTACCGCACCGCCAAACAATACACCGACAGTGGCCGCTACCTGTGGAACGCCAACTTCTTCGTATGGGACTCGCAGACGCTGATGCGGTGTTTCCACGACTGTGAACCCGAGATGTACGACTCACTGATCGAGCTTCAGGAGGCGTTGCGGGAGCGGGATTCGCGGGAGGCCGTCCGCGCCATCTATCCCGGGATGAAGAAGATTGCCGTTGACTACGCCGTCCTGGAGCCCGCCGCGCGCGAGGGCAAAATGGCCGTCGTGCCCGTGGCCATGGAATGGAGCGACATCGGCAGCTGGGCCACCCTGACGGATGCCCTGAAGGCCGATGAGCAGGGGAACCTGTTCATGGGCCCGGTCCTGGCAGAGGAGACGGAGGACACCACAGTCTTCGTGGACAATCCCGACCGCCGCGTGGTGGCCACCATCGGCGTGCAGGGGCTGGCCATCGTGGACACCGGCGACGCGCTGCTGGTGGTGCCCAAAGACCAGTGTGGCAAGGTGAAGCGCCTGGTGCAGCGCATGCGCGAGAGCGAGCAATGGTCGGACCTCGTGTAAGGGCCAGGCCCCTCGGGTGAGTTTGACTACCGGGGGTGGGACGGCTAAAATTCCTGTCTGGCCGTATTTCCGGCCTTTTCCCGATCTGCAATCACGAACCGGGTGGAACGAGCACGCGATGATGGTGAAGACCAGTTCCGAGGGCGTGGCGGTGCCGTTGCTGGTGCAGCCGGGAGCGGCGGGCGACTGCGTGTACGGTGAGCACGACGGCCGCCTGAAAGTGGCCGTTGCCGCGCCGCCCGAGAGGGGCAAAGCCAACCGGGCCGTCTGCCGACTGCTGGCCGACCGGCTTGGCATCGGCAAGTCCCGCGTGCGCATCATCTCCGGCCAAAAATCCAGGTTGAAGGAGGTATTCATCGAGCGCGTGGCGCCAGACGCGCTCGAGGCCATCATTACCTCCTGACCGCCGGTCCGACGCCGGACCGTGCCCCGGGTGCGAACCCCGCTCGGCATCCCGATTCCGCCATCTGCAACCCGATGGGAGCAAAGACCTTGTTCCGCAAAATCAACACACGCATCTCCTACGTTGAACTCGAACACCGTATGCTGGACCTCTGGGAGGAAGAGAAGACCTTTGAGGCCGTCCGCGAGAAGAACCGCGGCAATCCCGCCTGGTCCTTCCTGGACGGTCCCATCACCGCCAACAACCCCATGGGTGTCCACCACGCCTGGGGCCGCACCTACAAGGACTGCTACCAGCGCTTCCACGCCATGAAGGGGCGGGAACTGCGCTACCAGAACGGCTTCGACTGCCAGGGCCTTTGGGTGGAGGTGGAGGTGGAGCGTGATCTGGGCTTCCAGACCAAGCGCGACATCGAGGAGTACGGCCTGGCCCGGTTCGTCGAGCAGTGCAAGGAACGCGTGCGCCGGTTCTCCGGCGTTCAGACCGAGCAGTCCATCCGCCTGGGCTACTGGATGGACTGGGACAACTCCTACTACACGATGTCCGACGAGAACAATTACACCATCTGGCAGTTCCTCAAGAAGTGCCACGACCGGGGGCTGATCTACCTGGGGCGGGACAGCATGCCCTGGTGCCCCCGCTGCGGCACCGGCATCAGCCAGCACGAGATGCACGAGGGCTACAAGGAGGTGACCGAGGACTCGGTCATCGTCCGTCTGCCCATCCGGGGACGCGACGGAGAGTATCTGCTGGTCTGGACGACGACGCCCTGGACGCTCTCCTCCAACGTCGCCTGTGCCGTCCATCCGGAGCTTCAATACGCAAAGGTCCGTCAGGACGGCGACATCTATTACCTGGCGGAGTCCTGCGTGGTTCAGATGCAGTCGCGCGGGCCTTACGAGGTGCTGGAGACCCTCCCCGGCGCGCAGATGGAGGGGTGGACCTACGACGGGGCCTTCGACGAGCTGCCAGCCGCGGCTCAGGCCGTGGAAGCGCACCGCGTGGTGCTCTGGGACATAGTCAGCGGCGAGGAGGGCACGGGCATCGTGCATATGGCGCCCGGCTGCGGCAAGGAAGACTTCGACCTGGGCCGGGAGCTGGGCCTGCCCGTCATCGCGCCGATTGACGAATCGGGTGAGTTCACCGAGGGTTTCGGGCCGCTGACCGGCGAGGACGCTCAGGAGGTCAACGAGATTGTCTATCGCAGCCTGCGGGAGAAGGGCTACTACTACCGCAAGGAGCCCTACACCCACAGCTACCCCCACTGCTGGCGCTGCAAAACCGCGCTGCTGTTCCGCAACGTCGAGGAATGGTACATAGACATGTCGTGGCGGGACGAGATCAAGGAGGTGGCGCGGCAGGTGGAGTGGATTCCGGAGTGGGGGCTCGACCGGGAGCTGGACTGGCTGGACAACATGCGCGACTGGATGATCAGCAAGAAGCGCTACTGGGGCCTGGCGCTGCCCATCTACCGGTGCGAGGAGTGCGGCTGGTTCGACGTGATCGGCAGCAAGGAGGAACTCCAGGAACGTGCCGTCGAGGGCTGGGACGAGTTTGCCGGTCACTCGCCGCACCGGCCCTGGGTGGACGCCGTGAAGATCCGCTGCGAGGAGTGCGGCGCGCCGGTCTCCCGTATCCCGGAGGTGGGGAATCCCTGGCTGGACGCCGGCATCGTGCCTTACTCCACCGTGAAGTACAACGAGGACCCGGAATACTGGTCCCGGTGGATTCCGGCGGACTTCGTGGTCGAGTGCTTCCCCGGCCAGTTCCGAAACTGGTTCTACGCGCTGCTGGCCATGAGCACCATGATGGAGGACATTCCTCCGTTCAGGACGCTCCTTGGCCACGCGCTGGTGCACGACGAGAACGGCGAGGAGATGCACAAGTCTAGCGGCAACGTCATCCAGTTCGAGGAGGCGGCCGAGAAGATGGGCTGCGACGTCATGCGCTGGATGTTCTGCCGACAGAATCCTACCAGTAACCTCAACTTCGGCTACACGCCGGGCGACCACATCCGCCGCACTGTGTTCGACACGCTGTGGAACGTCTACGCGTTCTTCTGCAACTACGCGCGGCTGGACGGCTTCCGGGTGGACGCCGCGCCGGTGCCCTACGAGGAGCGGCGCGACATTGACCGCTGGTTGCTCAGCGACCTGCAGCTCCTGGTCAGGGCTGCCGACGACCGGCTGGAGAGCTTCGACGTGGCCACCGTCATCCGCCGCGCGGAGAAGTTCATTGACGATCTCTCCAACTGGTACGTCCGGCGGAACCGGCGGCGCTTCTGGCGCGCCAAGGGCGTGGACGACCGCGACAAGCTGGCCGCCTACCAGACCCTGCACGAGACGTTGGTGACCCTGTGCAGGACCCTGGCGCCCGTCATCCCGTTCGTGACCGATGCCATGTACCGCAACCTGGTGGCGGAGCAGGGCCCGTCCGCGCCGTCCAGCGTGCACCTGTGCGAGTATCCGGAGCCGGATCCGCAGCTCATAGACGAGCGCCTGAGCTACGACATGGACGTGATCACCTCGGTGGTCTCGGCGGTGCTCAGCGCCCGCATGTCGGAGCAGATACGCGTGCGCCAGCCTTTGCCCGAGCTGCTGGCGGTCACCGGCAACGAGCGGACCGCGCAGGCGCTCCGCCGCTTCGAGGAGCAGCTCCTGAACGAGCTGAACGTCAAGAAGCTGAGCATCAAGAAGAGCGCCGGCGAGCTGGAGAGCTACGAGATACGGCCGCGCATGGACCGGCTGGGGCCGAAGTACAAGTCCGCCGCCGGGCGCGTGGCGGACGCCGTTCGGTCCCTGGAGCCTCTGCACGTGGCGGAAGCGGTGCAGGAGGGCCGCCCGATCGCCATCAACGTGGACGGCATGGAGCACACGTTGGAGCCCGACGAGGTGGAGGTCCACCGCCAGATGCCCGAGCACATGGCCGTGGCCGAAGCGGGCGAGATATCGCTGCTGCTCGACACCCAGATCACGCCCGAACTACGCGAGGAGGGCTGGGCGCGCGACACAGTCCGACACGTCCAGCAATACCGCAAAGAGCTGGACCTAAACATCGAGGACCGCATCCACCTGCGCTTCTCTACCGACTTGGAGGAGTTGGCATCGGCCATCGAGCAGTGGCGCGAGTACGTCATGGCCGAGACGCTGGCGCTTTCGATGGAACCCGAACTCGCCGAGGGCGAGAGCAAGACGGTCGAGATCGGCGGATCGGAACTCACCCTCCAGATCGAGCGGGCCGAGGTGGACTGACCCCTTACCCAAAGCCCGGAGGTTTGACTATGCCTGCGGAAGTATCCATTGACGGCAAGAAGTTCCTCATCAACGGGCGGCCGACCTACGAGGGGCGGGAGCACCGGAGCCGGCAGATCGAAGGGCTGCTGTTCAACTCCCGCATGGTGCAGGCGCTCTTCGACGACCTCTGCCCGGAGACCCGCGACCGTTGGCGCTACCCCGACACGGGCGAGTGGGACCCGGACCGCAACACGGACGAGTTCTGCGCGGCACTGCCCGAGTACCGGGCCCACGGCCTGCTGGCCGTCACCGTCGGGCTGCAGGGCGGCGGCGCTATCTACACTTCGGACGTTTACGACCACTACGACAACTCCGCCTTCGAGCCGGACGGCTCGTTCCGGGAGGCCTACTTCGACCGGCTCGAGCGCATCCTCGAGGCTGCGGACAAGACCGGGATGGTCGTCATCGTCAACTACTTCTACTGGAAGCACGCCCGGCGCATCGAGAGCGAAGACGTGCTTCGGGACATCACCGCCCGCGTCACCGACCGGCTCCTGCGCACGGGCTACCGCAACATCCTGGTGGACGTGGCCAACGAGTCGGCCGGCTTCTGGAAGCTGCCCGCGATGGAGCCGGAGAACGTCCACGAGTTCATCGAGATCGTGCAGGGCACCACGCTGGACGGGCGGAGGCTTCCGACCGCGTGCAGCAGCGGGGGAGGGGGCTCGATGGCTACGGGCCGGTGGCGGGAGATCGAGGATTTCCACCTGCCGCACGGCAACGGACTGTCGCCGGATGGGCTGCGGGACAAGCTGCGGCGCCTCAAGGCCACGGACGCTTTCCAGAAGCGGCCCCGGCCCATCGTGGTCAACGAGGACAGCATCTACTGTGGCAACCTGGAGGCCGCAGTGGACGAATACGCCTCCTGGGGCTTCTACTGCCAGGGTTATGGCAGCGTCTACCAGGACCGGACGAACTGGAAGGAGCACGAACGCGAGGAGCGCTTCGAAGACCTGAGCGGCTACCAGACGCCGCCCGTCAACTGGGGCATCAACACCCCCATCAAGCGCGCCTTCTTCGACTGCCTCAAGCAGATCACGGGCGGCGTGTGAGCGACCATCACGCGGGATCCAGAACCTGCAGCTCGACGCGCTTCACGTAGTCCTCGACGGCCTCGTGATACTCGTCCATGTGGGGCATCTTCAGGTGCTGCCGGAGCGCCTCCAGGTCCCGCCATTTCTCCACGATGGTCACCGTGTTCTGCCGCAGAGGGATCTGAGGATCCAGGCCGCTGTCGAGGTCCACGTATGGGCCGTAATCCAGGCAGCCCTCCTCGGCGCGCACTTTGGGAATCAGCTTCTGAAATTCCTCCAGGTAGTTATCCCGCACGCCGGGTTCCAATTCTATCGTGGCGATCACGCAGATCATGTCTCGTCCTCCTCTCTCAGTGCGCAAGGTTATTCGTGGTGCAGCGTTCGGATGGGGTCCATCCGGGCGGCGCGCAGGGCCGGTATTATGCTGAACAGCAGCGCGCAGATGATGGCGCCCCCCGCGGTCACCACCGGCGTGAGCACCCCCATGTGCGACGGAATCTCCGTGAAGTAATACACGTCGGCCGGAAACGGGTCCCAGCCGGTCATGTGATAGATGAAGTCGCGGATGGCGTTGATGTTGTCGGCGAAGAGCACGCCGCCCGTCACGCCCAGCACCGCCCCGAGCACGCCGATGGCCAGCCCGCAGGTGAGGAACACCTGGCATATCTGCCCTCGCGTGAAGCCCACCGCGTTCATGATGCCGATGTCGCGGCGTTTCTCATACACCATGGTGGTGATGATGACGAAGATGAAGAACTCGGCCAGAACGAGGATCAGGCTCATGATGAGCGCCTGCAGGAAGCGTTCCATCTTCACCGCCTTCAGCAGCACCTGGCGGTTTTCCTCCCAGGTCTCCACCCCGAACCGCCCGCCGGTGTGTTGGACCCGCAGTTTGCCGTCTTCGGTGAGCGTCGCGGCGCGTTCGCCGTTGCTCTGGAAAACGACCTGCCGGAACCCGCTCCCCTCCGCCTCGATCCCCACCAGTCCCAGGAGGTAAAGATTGGGCGCGGATCCGTGGGTGCGCCAGCCCATGATCGTCCCCTGGTAGGAGGCCAGCAGGACCTGCGAGGTCCAGCCGAAGCGCACCTTTTGAATGGCGTCCATCCGGGGTTTCCAGCGTGCAAAGGGCCGCCACGTCTCCCGGTTCCAGAGCGTCAGGGTTCCGTCGCGCGCCCCGGTGGCGAGCGACTTTCCGTCCGGGCTGAAGGCGGCAGTTGTGATGTGAAGAGGAGCCGGTTCGCTCACGGTATGGATGATCTCCGTCTCCTCCACGTCCCAGACGCGGGCCACCCCGTCGGCGCGCACGACGAGCAGACGTTCCCCGTCCGGTCCAAAGCTGATCTCCGTTACCTCGGACGTCGGCTTGCCCAACGTGGCCAACGATTCGCCCGTCTCGGCGTCCAGCAGTTCTGCGACGCCCCCTTCACGGGCCAGCGCCAGATAGTAGCCGTAGGGGTCGAAACACGCTTCGGTCACGGCTCCGTCGCCGGCGGGTATGCCGAGCGCCTCTTCGCCGGTCGCGGGGTCGAGGATCTGCCCGGTGCCGTCCGCGTAGCCGATCAGAAGCCGGTCCCCGCCGGCGCTCAGGGCCAGGGCGGTGGGGCGGCCGCCGGCCGTCTGGCAGGTCTTCGGTCCGGTTCGCTCGGCCACGTTCCACGTGACGACTTCGCCCGCCTCCGTCGCGGCGGCCAGCCGGGTGCCGTCACCACTGAAAGCTATCATACGTGGGGCTGTGGAGGGGGGCGGCGGGTCGAACAGGCTCGCGCCGGGGGCCATGCTTTCCAGGATTCGCTGTTTGACCGCCTGGGCACTGTCGTAGTCCTTCAGACTGACGCTCAACCCGCTGACCCCGCGCGCATTCACGAGCTGAGAGGCGGTGTCAAGGCTGAGGAGCACCACTTGGTTGTCATACTTGTAGTGGCCGGTCTTGAATAGCCCGTTGACGCGGTACTTGGTCAGCGCGCGTTCAAGGGCCGGTGTGACGGTGACGAGCACCAGGTCGGGCAACTGAGGGATGTCGCCCGTCCCCCGCCCGAAGAACTCGTTGCCGACGAAGCAGGACCGCAGCCGGCCGCCTTCCGGGTTCGGATGCGTGCGCCCCAGCTCGGCCACGGTGCCACGCACCATGTAGTCCGGCAGTTCGGAGACCGTCTGCTCCAGTCTCGGATGGATGCCCCGGAACAGCACGTGGAACATGCGCCCCGTCGAGGGGTTGCGTGCCAGGGCTGCCCCTTCCAGGAACGGCGAGACGCCCTCGACGCCCTCGATCTCCAGCAGCGACTCGCGCCAGGATTCCCAGTCGTCCAAGGCGTACATGCCGCCCTCCCGCGGCTTCACGGTCAGGTCGCTCAGATACCCCCGGATGGTGGCCGTCATCTCCAGGTAGAACCCGCTGAAGACGCTCATCACCACGATCAAAACACCCACGCTCAGCGCCACGCCCACGATGGCCAGGTAGGACAGCTTTTTCCTCAGCAGGTAGCGCAGGCCCACGAAGAAGGGGCTGGCGCTCAGGAGGGGGCGGCGTTCGATGCTGTGTTCGTCCAATGCGGGCACGGGACTATCCCCGGAGTTGTGGAAAGGGCTACAGCGTACCGGACCGGCCCGGAGTTTGCAAGAAACGCGGTCCCGGGGTAAAATGTAACCCTGTCAATCGGCACCAATCCACAGGAGATTCACAGATGGCCAGAGAATGTGAAATATGCGGCAGGGGCACGACCAGCGGTCGCAGCAAGAAGCAGCGCGGACGCGCCAAATACCTCGGCGGCGTCGGCCGCAAGACCACCGGCGTCAGCAAGCGCAAGTTCAAGCCTAACCTGCAGCGTGTCCGGGCGCTCGTGGACGGCAGCCCCAAGCGGATAACCGTCTGCACCAGGTGCATCAAGAACGGCAAAGTCATCAAGGCAGTAACCTGACCTACGGGGCTTCCAGATGGCTATTACCCCGGACGAAGTCGAATACGTCGCCCACCTCGCCCGGCTCGACCTGTCGGACGAGGAGAAGGAGAAGTTCGCCGACCAGATGGGCGACATCCTGGCCTACATGGACAAGCTGAACGAGCTGGACACCGCCGAAGTCGAACCCATGGTGCACGGCATAGAGGGCGCCCAGCGAATGCGCCCGGACGAGGTAGGCGAGTCCCTCCCCCGAGACGAAGCCCTCCGCAACGCCCCCGAATCCACCAAAGGCCACTTCCGCGTCCCGCGGATCATCGAGTAGGGTGCTTGCCGCTCACCGCCTTCGCCAGCAGGGCGTAGCAGCCTTCCAGCAGGTCTTCCACCCAGTTTAGCATTTCCCGCACGGCTTCCCGGGCATCGCGGCGGGCGACGTCCGCCGACTTTATGATGGATCGTGCCGCGGGCGGCAGGTCTTCGGTGCCGGGGAGCCGGCCCTCTGTGAGTTCGAGTGGGAAGAAGAGGCTCAGGTTGTAGAGGAAGCTGAGGCGCTCGTAGGCTTCGTCGGGGGTTTCGCGGGTTCTCTGCCACAGCAGACGGCTGACCGGACGGTCGGCGGTGGCCGGGTGTTCGTGGAGTTTCTTGCGCACCATGTAGAGGGAACACTGGCGGGTCATCTCGAAGGGCGGGTAGAGGGTGGCATCGGGGTGGATGTGGTGCAGGGCCAGGTTGACCTCGCGCGAGAGGCCGTCCAGCGCCTCCCAGCAGTCGCGCAGGAAGCCGTGCAGTGCCATCTCGGCGGCCGTCGTGTCGTCTCTGTCCAGGGCGTTGCACAGGTCTTTTCGGGAGTTGCGCACCGCGGCGAGGCGCCGCGCAGTGAAACGGTGCAGGTCCCGCAGCAGGACCTGCGACTCATGGGGCAGGGCGTCCCCGGCGGCCTCCAGGAATGCGCTGTCGGGATCGGTGGTCATCGGGTCTATCCTGCAGAGCCCGCCGCAAGGCGGGTGAGTCAAGGTTAGCCCAGGGCGACCCCGCGAAGCGGGAGAGCCCTGGGGAAGCGTGCAATATACCCATCAGAGCCCGCCTTGCGCGGGCGATTCAAACCGTGCGTGCCCCTCCCATCCTCGCCCTGAATCGCCCCCTTCAGGGGCTCTATCTCTTTGACCGATCCCTCAACCCAGGGCTTCCTGCGGTCGCCCTGGGCTAATCTTGAGTCGGCCCTTTCGGACCTCTAACGGCTCTGTCCAGCTCTTCCAGAGCCGCCGGTCCCCGCTCACCCGTGCTTGTTGATGATGGTGATCTGCGCGCGATCGGTCTCGGGGTCTATGGCTTTGACCAGCAGGGAGATGCGGTTGTCTTCGTTCAGGGCCTCCCAGTAGCGCTCGGCCGTCTCCTCGATGTCGCCGCCCAGCGGCAGCATGTAGGGCTCGCCGGGAAAGGCGGGGAGGGGCTCGCCGTCGCCCTCGTAGGTGGTGATGCAATGGCCGAAGCCCGGGATCAGCTTCTCGTAGTTGAAGAAATGCCGCTGGCAGTATTCGCCGCTGCCCGCGACGGCCTTGATGATGGCCAGCCGGTAGGCGTGGAAGGCGTTGTTGAGGTTCACGATGCCCGCGATGCGGGGCGTGTAGTTGGGCTCGTCGGGCTCGAAGGTGCGGGTGAACATGGCTTCCTCGAAGGTGCGCCCGGCGCGGACGGCGTCGAAGATGGTGTCCGTCTGGTCGCCGTTGGAGACGATGTGGCAGCGGGGCAGCGCCTTGATGCAGGGGTAGATGATGAGCGAGGGGTCCTCGACCTTCGATTCGTCGTATGCCTGCGTGCGGACCTTGTCGCGTTCCTGCACGAAGATGCGGTTCTGGCTGTTCTCGCTGCGCCCCATGATCCAGTAGATCTGGATGAACCGGTCTCCGTCCGGCGCTGCTCCGATGACGATCCCGCGGCCCGGGTAGGTGTTCTGGCTCAGGGCTTCCATGTTCTCTCCGGCGATGTTGCTGAACGGCATTGGTGTTCTCCTTGCTGACTGAAGCAGCGTGCGCGCTTCATGGATTATAGTCGGGCAGTCGCTATGCGCCAAGGTCGGCGGGGTGGGTGGCCAGGACGATCTGCCGGTCACCGCTGGTTTCGTCGGCCTGCGAGCGGTCAAAGGTGGGGTAGGTGCCGAGGCACCGGAAGCCGGCCGCGCGCAAGCGGAGCCTCATCTCGCCCACGGTCATCATGCGGAGCCGCTCCTCGGTGTGGAAATCGTAAGTCTCGTCGCCGCACCGTACGGCGGCCTTCATCTCTACGTGGTGGACGGATGTGAAGTCCTCCAGCCAGTGGCGCTCGCGCAGGTCCACGCGGACGCCCTCCGCGTCGCGCACCTGGCTGATTTCCTCTCCCAGCACGGGCCAGAGACTGAAGAAATTGAAGTTGTCCAGCACCAGCAGCCCGTCCGGGCGCAGTGCCCGCGCCAGCCTGCGCAGCACGTCCCGGATGCAGCAACCTTCCAGCAGATAGCAGAGGATGGAGTTCATGCAGAGCACGGCGTCGTAGCGCTCCTCGGCCTCGATCTCGGTCATCGAGCGGCACTCCAGCGGCGCCTGCAGCCCGGCCTCATGGAGCTTCCGGCGGCACTCGCCCAGCATGGCGGCGCTGCGGTCCAGGCCGGTCACCGCGTAGCCCTTCCGCCGCAGCGGCAGCAGGTGGTATCCCGTGCCGCACCCCACGTCCAGGACGTCTTCGGCCTCGCGCGGGCACGCCTCCTCCAACGCCCACAGCAGGAACCCCAGCTCCACTCCGTGCGCCTCCGCGTCCGGCTGACCGTAGACGAGCAGGTCATAGACGCGAGCCACCGGTTCGCCGTAGGTCAGCCTCTCGGGCATCCTTGCTCTCCGCTTGTCCTGGAGCCGTTATGATACACGATTTGCCGAAGGGAGTGAATCCGAGGCCCGAGGTCACGATTTGTTCGTGAGAAATAGTTTTGAAAACCCGTGGGGTTTGACAAAGCACGGCGTTGCGGGCACGATACGGCTTGTTTCCCCGAAAGATTCCGGAGAATTCCCATGCTGATCGTCGGAAATGTCGGACGCGCGGGCAAACCGGGCGTCATAGAGGTTGAGGACCAGACAATCGTGTACGTCGGGCTCGGGTCCGAGGAGCAACTGGATCTGCCGCCCGACGCAGATATCCTGGGTGGCCCGGACATGCTGGTGATGCCCGGCCTGATAGACATTCAGGTCAACGGTTTCGGCGGGCGGAGCCTCAACCTGGAGAAGACTACGCCGGAAGATGGGGTCCATATCACGCAAGACCTCCGCGAGCGCGGCGTTGCGCTCTGGTGCCCGACCGTTACCACGGGTTCTTTCAAGAGGATGTCGAATTCCCTCCGGGCGATCGCTGAGGTGTGTGCAGATCCCGACATTGCGGACTCGGTTGCCGGCATCCATATGGAGGGGCCGTTCATCTCCGGAGAAGACGGCCCTCGCGGGGCCCACCCGGTTGAGCATGCACGGGCGCCCGATTGGGATGAGTTCCTGCGCTTCCAGGACGCCGCCGGCGGGCACATCCGCATCGTGACCCTCGCGCCCGAGCTCCCCGGCGCCATGGATTTCATCGAAAAGCTGAGTGCGCGGGGCATCATACCGGCCATAGGCCACACGGGCGCCTCGCCGGAGCAGATACGGCAGGCAGTCCAGGCCGGCGCGCGGCTGTCCACCCACCTGGGGAACGGCGCGCACGACTACATACGCCGGCACCCCAACTATATCTGGGAGCAACTGGCGGCGGACGAACTCTTCGCATCCATCATCCCCGACGGCCACCACCTGTCGCCGTCGGTGGTCAAGTGCTTCATCCGGTGCAAGGGCATCGAGCGCACGATCCTGGTCAGCGACGCCGTCAGCAGCGCCGGAATGCCGCCGGGCGAGTACGAGTTCTCGGGGCGGGCCGTCGAACTTACGCCGGAGGGACGGGTCCAGCTCAAGGGAACCCCCTATCTGGCCGGCTCCGCGCTGGAGCTGCCCGGCGGTCTGCTGCGGGCGGCTGAGTTTGCCGGGCTGCCGCTGGAGGACACGATCCGTATGGCCACGCTGAACCCCGCACGCCTCGTGGGTATCGAGGACCGTTGCGGAACGATTGAGGCCGGGAAGGACGCCACAGTGTCAATCTTTCGATGGGACGAGGAACAGGCCGCGCTGGAGCCGCACGCAACTATCGTGCGCGGTCGCGTGGTCGCCAAACCAGCATAGGCGAGGAGCGCGATGAAAGTCTACGTGATGACGGACATGGAAGGGATCAGCGGCGTCTGCCGCCGCGAGCACGTGATGCACGACGGGGCGCTCTACGGCGAGGGACGGCGCTACCTGACGCTGGACGTGAACGCCTGTGTTGACGGCTGCTTCGCGGGCGGCGCGGATGCCGTCACCGTGGTGGATGCGCACAGCGGGCGGGGCGACAACTTCCTGTGGGAGGAACTCGACCCGCGCGGGGAGTACATCATGGGGGACGCCGGGGCGCGCCGTATGCCCGGCATCCGCGAGCACGATGCGCTGATACTGCTCGGATTCCATGCCATGGCGGGCACGCCGGAGGCCATCCTCGAGCACACTATGAGCAGCGCGTCGTGGCAGAATTTCTGGCTGAATGACCGGCTGACCGGCGAGATCGGCGTGGACGCCGCCATCGGAGGCGAAAACGGCGTGCCCACCGTTATGGTCAGCGGCGACGACAAGGCGTGCCGCGAGGCCGAGGAGTTCATCCCCGGCGTCCTTACTGCCTGCGTCAAGGAGGGCCTCAGTGTTTACGGCGGCAAACTCCTGCCGCCCGACCGGGCGCACCGGCTGGTGCGCGAAACCGCGAAGGAGGCCGTGCAGAAGGCGCCGGAGATGGAGCCATACGTGATTGAGCCGCCCATCACGGCGCGGTTGGAGAAGGTCTCCCGCGGCCGCCTGCCCGTGCACGAGACCAACCCCCACGTGCGCATACTCGACGGCCGAACGTTCGAGGCCACGGGTGACGGCGTAGAACAGGCCCTGTGGCGCATCAGCGGGTAGTCCCGTTTCACCCCGCCGTGGCTGCTTGCCGCCGCGGCGGCCGCTGATCGGGTTCACAGAAGACTGGAGAGCGAAGAGGATGAGCCAGAACGCTTTGCGGCAGGTGACGGTGTTGCGCGACGGCTGGAAGTTCAGGCGGGGCGATGCTCCCGAAAGCGCGGGCGTTGGCTTCGATGACTCGTCATGGGAGACGGTGCGGGTGCCGCACGACTGGGCCATCTGCGGCCCGTTTGACCGCGAGAACGACATCCAGATCACGGCGATCGGCGAGGATGGCGAACGGGAGCAGCGCGCACATACCGGGCGGACGGCGGGGCTGCCGCATGTGGGGCAGGCATGGTACAGACTGAAGCTCGATCTGCCCGACGACGTCATATCCAGGTGCGTCCGCGTCGAATTCGACGGGGTGATGAGCCACAGCAAGGTTTACTGCAACGGCCGTGCGGTGGGCGGCCGGCCGTACGGCTACGCCTCGTTTGCGTTCGAGCTGACCGAGTTCGTGCAGCCCGGCGAGAACCTGCTGGCGGTGTCCGTGGACAACAAGCCGCACGCCTCGCGGTGGTATCCCGGGGCCGGCATCTATCGGCACGTCCGGCTGGTCACCCTGGCGCCGGTCCACGTGGCATATGGGGGCACCTTCATCACCACGCCGCAGGTGGCGAAATCGGAGGCCACGGTCACCGTGCGCACCGAGATCGCCTGCGGCCCGGAGAAGAAGGTGGAGGTGGAATTGGAGACACTGCTGCTCGATCCGGACGGCGAGGCGGTCGCGACGGTCAAAGAGCGGCGCACGATGGACGGGGACGGTGTGTTCGAGCAGCGGGCGACGCTGCCGGAGCCGCGGCGGTGGTCCGTGGAGACGCCTCAGCTCTACACCGCCCGCTCGATTGTCCGGGTGGGCGGCGAGGCCGTGGATGGCTGCGACACGCGTTTCGGCATCCGCACGCTGGCGTTCGATCCCGCCGAGGGTTTTTTGCTGAACGGTCGGCAGGTTCCCCTGAACGGCGTGTGCATGCACCACGACCTCGGCCCGCTGGGGGCCGCGGTCAATCGGGCGGCGCTCAGGCGACAGCTCCGGCTGCTCAAAGAGATGGGCGTCAACGCCATCCGTACCAGCCACAACCCGCCGGCACCGGAACTGCCGGAACTGGCCGACGAGATGGGCATCCTGATCGTCGCTGAGGTGTTCGATGAATGGCGGCTGGGGAAGGTCGAGAATGGCTACCACACGCTCTTCGAGGAATGGGGCGAGAAGGACTTGCGCGCTTTCATCCGGCGCGACCGGAATCACCCGAGCGTCATCATGTGGAGCCTGGGCAACGAGGTGCCCGACCAGAACGACGCGGAGAACGGGCGCGCCACATGCCAGTTCCTGCACGACATCGCAAAGCAGGAGGACCCCACGCGGCCGACCACCAGCGGCTTCGACGCCGCTGAAGCGGCCATCGCCAACGGTCTGGCCGACGTGGTGGACGTGCCGGGTTGGAACTATAAGCCCCACGTCTATCCGCGCTACCGCTGCGAGCACCCCGACTGGCCAATGTACGGCAGCGAGACCGCCTCCTGCGTCAGTTCCCGCGGCGAGTACTACTTCCCCGTGGAGGAGGAGAAGTATCCCTCCCGCGAGACCTTGCAGGTGAACAGCTACGACCTGTCCAGCCCGTTCTGGGGGAACTGCCCGGACGCCGAGTTCCGCGGGCTGGACGAGACCCCCGGCATCATGGGCGAGTTCGTCTGGACCGGGTTCGATTACCTGGGCGAGCCGACCCCTTACAGCACGGAGTGGCCGAGCCGAAGCTCCTACTTCGGCATCATTGACCTGTGCGGGTTGCCCAAGGACCGCTTCTACCTCTACCAGAGCCGCTGGGCGGACGCCGGCACGCTGCACCTGGTGCCGCACTGGACCTGGCCGGAGCGCGAGGGCCGGATCACCCCGGTGCACTGCTACAGCAGTTGGGGCGCCGTCGAGCTGTTCGTCAACGGCGTCTCCCAGGGCAGGCGCACCAAACACGTGAAGAATCTACTGACCCGGTGCCGCCTGGTCTGGAACGGCGTCCGGTACGAGCCCGGCGAGATGAAGGCCGTCGCCTATGACTCGGAGGGGAAAGCGGTCAAAGAGACGGTCGTGCGCACCGCCGGCGCGCCGGCCGGCCTCCGGCTTGCGGCGGACCGGCGGGAGATGGCGGCCAATGGCGAAGACATGGCCTTCGTCAAGGTCGAGATCGTGGACGAGGACGGGACGCTCTGCCCCCGTGCCGACAACCGGGTGCATTTCAGCGTCGAGGGCCCGGCCGAGATCGCCGCCGTGGGCAACGGCGACGCCACCTCGACGGCCCCCTACGGCGCCGATTTCCGCAGTGCCTTCAACGGCAAATGCGTCGTCTACCTGCGCTCTGACGGGGGATCTGGTGAGATCATTCTGACCGCCGAATCCGAGGGGCTGACGGGAGACACGGCCAGCATGAGAGGTGTCTGAGCGAGGAGGTGGTCTCCGGCCTGCCACGACGGGATCCGGGGCCCAACAGACAGAAAGGGATTCCGATGTTAAAGATTGAGAGAAGCAGCAAAGCAGAACCCATCGTCGAGGGCCCGGAGTCCACGCTTCTGAGCTGGAACGGCACCTGTCCGGAGAGCCCGGACGGAAGCCGCATCGGTTACACTCGAATGGCAAAGCTGTCCCCGTCAGTCCAGTACGCCGGCAAAACGGCCCCCGCCGAGCTCTGGGTCTGTGATGCCGACTTCACCAACCACCGCCGGCTGTTTGAATTCGTCAGCAATAATCACAACGGTGCCCAGGGCTCATGGGTGGACAACCGCAGGTTTGCGTTTCAAACCTGGCGGCCCTGCGAGGCGGACTACTCCCACATCATGCTCGAAGCCGGGCAGCCGAGCATCCCCGAAGAATACAAGCGCCTGATCCGAGACATCCGGGTAATTGACGTGGAGACGGGGGAAGTATTGCACGGGCCGATTTGCGCCGGCATCGGCCATCTGAGCGTGGGCGGCATGCTCTACTTCGCCATTACGATCCCCAACATGGGCGAGAACCCCGGGTATCCGGCAATAGATGAGCCCGGAATATACGAACTGGACTGCAACAGCGGGGCGGTGAGGAAAGTGGTGGCCGCCGCCGAACTCCACCGGTTGCTCGAATCGAGGGGCTACAACGACGTGTCGGAGGGCATTACCCACGTCTGCCCCAATCCCTCCGGAACCCGCGTGATGTGCCGGCTGAACATGAAGAAGGGCGCGGAAGACCGGACGACCATCGTCTCGACCGACCTCCAGGGCAACGACATCGTGATGACGGAGAACCATCCGCGGCCGTTCCACCAGTTGTGGTTCGACGACGAGACCTACATGGCCGTCAGCCGCGGATCGGACGAACGCCGCATCGGCCGCTACACCCGGGACGGTGAACGGCTCGAAGTGCTGGCCGGGGAGGGGAACCATTTCGACTGCACCAGTGACGGAAGCTGGTTTGTGACCGACTCCCGCGACCGCCTGATCCCCCTGGAGATATGGCTCTACCGGCGCGGCCAGACGGAGCCGACCGCCGTGCTGGACCGCTACGACTCGGGCTTCCTGACCTTTCCGAGCTGGAGCCTGAAGTGCCACGCCAACCCCGTCTTCTCCCGCGACGGAAGGAGCGTGTATTACACGCGCCCGGCGGAGAAGTCCATGGACCGAACACCCAGGGACTACACGGGTCTGTTCAAAGTCGAGGTGGTCCGAGTGTCCATCGGGGAGATTACTGACCTGTAGGTGCCTGGGGGCGCTCCGCCTCAGAGCGGTCAGACTCAGCCCACCCGGAGGATGGCACGCCGATAGCGGACGATCGGTGGATCGCCGGAGCCGGTTACTTCAAGTATGATATGGATATCCTTTCCCGCGGCGTCGCGGGGCACGTGGACCTCGGTTCTTTCGCGGTCGGCATCGGTCAGGCGAACTGTTCTGGGGTAGGTCCCCGCCTCTCGGTATTGCCACCAGTGGTAGGAGAGCTTCCCGCCGTCCGCCGGCTGCGATCCCTCTGCGCTGAGGCTGACGGTATCACCGCGCCGGGCTGTCAGTTCCAGGGGTCGGGTTGTCAGGTCACCGTTGAGTATGGCCACGGGGGGATGCGCGGCGCGCTTCGGCGGCAGCACGCACCAATCCATGCGGGCCTGGAACTCCCGCTGGAAGGCAGGTCGCCAGCGCCATACGGTCGCGGGGCCGCTGGTATTGCCTTCCACCGTGTCCATTGCGTCCTGATAGAAATGCCCGTTCGGTTCGAAACGGCCACCCCAACCACCGTAGGCGGGACATTCGGGCACATGTAGCCCGTTGTCGAAGAAGTAAAACCACGAAGGCGTGTCGCCCTCCTTGAGGCAGCCGTGAGGGTTGGGTCCGGTCCACGTGCTGCGGGGATAGAGGGCACCCAGAGGCCCGTGGCCCCGGCTGATCTGGGTGTTTACCCACGTCCGCGACGTCAGTGATTCGTCGCCGCCAAGGAACATGCCACGGTAGCAGGAGAGCATTTTGTTCCCCTCGCGGGAGTGGTTCAGCACGTAGAACAGCTCGGGGAAACTCGACCTTATCCAGGGGCCGGTGGCGTCCTGGTCGCTGATGGCGTGGACGCGGAGTTTAGCGACGAACCGGGCGACTTCTTCCGCCCCCCGGGTGTCCCGGACCCTCCACAGCGCCTGTGCCAGGTCGGCCGTGCCGCCCCAGACGCAGATGTTGACCGGCCGCGGGTCGGGCCGGTCAACACGGGAGATTATCCAGTCGGAGGCCGCGGTGTCCTTTCCGGCACCAATCAGGTCCGCCGTCCCCCGGCTGGCATCCTCATCCAGTGTGAAGGGCACTTCGGCAGCGCCGCGCTTCAGACCCGCCAGCAGCGCCGCAGGCTCCGGAAAGGCGTCGTCATGCTTCCTCAGGTTCGGCCGTACCTGGCCGTACGCAGCCAGAATTCGCTCGACGAGCTCCATCTGCCCGTCGGGGGCGTAGCGGTGCCCGTCGCGCCAGTGCTCGCAGAGGATGCCTTCGATCCGGAACTCGTTGGCATGCACCAGCAGACGTATCAGCGACTGCTCGTCGTCCGGGTCACCACCGATGTCCGTCAGAACAATCAATCTTGGCCTCTCGGGCATTGCGCGCTCCATTCGCCGGGAATTGGCCTGATCGGGAGTCTTCACTCCCGTTTCTCGACGACCGATGCGACGTTCACGCGCACAGCCTGCACCGTCCCATCATCCAGCGGATGAAGGAAATAGACCCTCCGCCCGTCCCGTGAGAATACTGGATTGGCGTGCGCGCGCAAATGCCACGTCGGGTGGCCCAGGTTGTGACTGGCGAGCGTGGCTGCCGGCTCTGTCTCGCCGCGACGGTAGAGGTGTATTGTCACCGGCACCTGGTGATATCCGGGGTCCGTGACGATCCACTGCCTGTCCGGCGAGATATCGAAATGGTTCCCCGGCCCCGCCAGCATCTCCAGCCTCGTCCCATCCTGCGCGTATTGGTGGACGTGCCCGGTCTGCCGATAGACCGCCGCGTAGGTCTCCGTATCGAACCATATCTGGTGCAGCGGTTTGTCGGGGATTATCTTCCATTCGCCACCGCCGACATCGCACGAGATGATCGCCTTGCATTCCTTCAGGTCCCAGCGGGCCATGACCCGTTCGGCGGTGGAGTTCAGCATGACGTGTGAGATGCTCGGCGTTCGTTCCGTTGGCGTGAAGCCCCGGGAACGAACGAAACTCAGCACGTGCTCGGTGGCGACGACCTTCTCTGCTGAACCGGCATTGCAATCCAGGGCGTAGATGCCCGCCTCGTCAATCCCCGGGTATGCCGCGTTTTCATCGCGTTCGGTTGCCGTGACCGAGAAGGGCACTTTTCCCCGCACGGCGTAGTGCCCGATGCCGCCGGCGATTGGTTCGTGCAGCAGTTCGCCGGTTTCGGCATCCACCACATAGATCGTCTCCGTCGGGCCTGCGGTGCTCCGGAAGGCCAGCCGCCGGTCGTCCAACCATGTCGCCATCCCGCCGTTATGCTGGAAGCCCGCGCACTCCATCCCCATCTCAAAGACCTTGCGGTGACCGGTAAGGTCGCCACCGCACACCCATATCTCGCCGGTGAAGGGCCGGGTGGTCTCGGAGGCGGGGACGGGCATGCGAAAGTAAGCCACGCGCCGCCCGTCGGGGCTTTCCGGGCAGGTGCCGTTCCAGCTCAGCAGCGTGGTGCCGGGGCCGTCGTGCACCGGGTTCAGTTCGAATCGCTCTTCTTTCACGGCGGCTCCCCTCTACAGGGTCCAGACTTTGAAGTCGGCGTAGCGCGAGCAGCGCGTCCACATGTGGCGGATGCCGATGTGGCCGTGGCTCAGCGGCTCAACTTCCCCCAGGGGCCAGTGGAACAGGTCGCCCGCCTCCTCGCCCCGGACCTGGAAGAACAGGTCGTCGTCGGTCTTGACGGCGCAGCAGTGGTAGGTCTCACCGGGTCGGAAGAGTCCCGTCATGAAGTTGTCCGGCGGCAGGTCCGTCTGGCCGAAGGGCCGGTCCGGGCGGGCGGGGTAGCGTCGCGCGCGCACGTAGTCCTCGTCCTCGTCGTTCTCGTTGCCGAACGCCGCGAAGCTGATGTGCAGCAGGTGCATGTTGTTGAAGTAGCAGGACATATAGGGCACCTGGCGCAGGTGTGACCACTCGGCGATGTCCTCGCTGTAGGGGTCTTCCCCGATGCCCGTGGCCTGGATGTAGAGGATGTTGACGAAGCGGGTGATGGTGTCCAGCCGGGTGTAGTCGAACTCGATGCGCACATCTCCCGCGAAGTCGTCTTTCGTCCAGAGAACCGAGTGCGACCCGTTGTCATAGGCCACCGGCCCGGCCGAGAAGACCATCCCCTTCGGCGTGTTGCGGACATCGGCCCGTTCCCCGTCCAGGAACCAGCGCTCATGCCAGTCCCCCGTGCCGGGATCGTGAAAAGCAAGCCGCCAGTCCCGTTCCAACAGCGCGTCGAATTCGTCCTTTGCCATGGCTTACTCCCTTGCTCGACCGATTGAATGACCTGCCGGCCTGAGGGAACAGAATAAGGCACGGCCTTGCCCGCAGCAAGGACGAGTAGGGAGACGGTCAGGCCCCGGACTTGACAGCGGTTTCAGAGATGTCTACGAGTCTATAGGCAGGTCGTCGGCCGACGCGCGGCCGATGGTCGGCTCACCCGGCATCGGGCCTCTTCACCTGCGGCCGTTTCAGCGCGTTCATCAACGTCTGCCAGGTGGGGAAGCGGCCGGCGTCTCCCTCGTGCAGGTGGCGCACGACGCCCATGAGATCGGGGTCGAAGTAACTGGCTTTCTCCATCAAGTCTAGGGCGTTCTTCGGCTCGTAGAGCCGGCCTTTGCGGTATTTCTCCAGGCCCG
>CAYVBE010000028.1:0-30700 GCA_964448935.1 uncultured candidatus Brocadiaceae bacterium | reverse complement strand
TTCCACTCGTCCACCGTGCGGCCGCGACCCTCGGTGCGGACGCGGTACTCGGCCGCCAGGTGCTCGGCGAAAAGCCGGTGGTGGATGGCCTTTCGCCCGAAGATGCTGAGGCACCCGGCATCGCCCATGGCCGTCGCCAGCCGCTCGTGCACGAAGGTCTTCCAGTAGTTGGTGTCGATCTCCACGTGCCGCAACGACCGGCGCCTCGAGAGCCCCGGCACCCACCAGTGGTGGCCGATCCGGTCCCCGCGCCTGCGGCTGTACTCGCTGATCGGCTTCTGGCTTGCGGTAATGCCGTGTCCCCGCGCCGGCATAAGCACTGCCGCATGCTCTGACTGCCTGCAGAACTGGTGCACCACGTCGGTCTTCCAGCCCTGGTCCACCAGGCACAGTCCGATCCGCATCACGGCGCCGTCGTCGCGCGGCCATTCCTTGCCCAACAGTCGGTCCGTCAGGGCCTCCAGCCCGGCGTAGATGGCGCCGTCCACGCCCATCCCCTGGTGGATACGCTTCAGCGTGCGTTGCGCATCGCGTGAAGTGAAGTAGCTCAGGTTCTGGTCGGGATAGCTGGCGTAGTCCACCACATATCCGGTGAAGTCGGCCTCCCAGGCGCAGACGCAGTAGTAGAGCAGCTTTTGCCCCACGTCCACGAAGGCGGTCAGGTGGTCGCATTTCACCGGCACCCGGCCCCGCTTCCGTCCGTTGGCCTTGGAGGCGATCTCGTCGGCGTCCAGTATCTCGGTGTCCTCGTCCTGCTCCGCCAGGGGCTCGTTCTGGTACTCGGCCCAAAACGTGGCCTCGTCGCGGAGCTTGAGGTTCATGGCGTGCTGGAGGCCGGTCAGCTCGTCGGGGTTATGGCGCTCCGGCCAGGCCAGCTCTGCCCCTTCATCCATCTCCTTCCGGTGCTCCCGATAGAACTCCGTCGCGGCGCCCCCGTCCTCGCCAGACCGCAGGCTCTCGGCCCGGACCTCGGCGTATCGGTCCCAGAGCTTCTGGTTCTCGGGGAAGGCGTAGACCATCTTCATCCGCTCTCCCTGCCACTGCGGGTGCTGCTTCCGGTCCAGGATGCGGTCGGCCATGTCCGAGGGTCTGATCACCGTGCAAGGCATGATGCCGCTGATCTTTTTTCCCGGCCCCGCCAGTCCGAGCACGGCGCCGGCCAGGATGCTCTCCCTGGCCTGACACTGCGACAGGCTCCTGGCCGATTCGTCGGTCTGGGGGTCGTCCAGGATAACCAGGTCCGGTCGAATGGAGTCACCGCCGGCCGTCTGGTGTTTCATGCCCCGGATGCGGCCGGTGATACCGGCCACCTTCAGGATGGCTCCCCCTGCGCGCGAGCGCGGGACCGTGGGCAGCACGATCTCCTTGGCCGTCCATTCGATATGGGTGCGTCGGCCCTCGTAGAGCTGACCGGCGCAGCGGTTGGCGATGCCCTCGAGGCAGCGCACGGGATAGACGGCCTCCGGGAAATCGGCCAGCAGCCGGTCGTTGGACTCCAGCTCCGTCTTGATGGTGTCCAGCATGGTGCGGGCATGGCCCTCGTCGGAGCCGATCAGGCAGACGAAACGCCGCGCGCCGGTCAGGATCGCCCAGATGCAGGCGCGCTCGCAGAGGCTCGTCTTGCCGCTGCCGCGGGGCATGGCCAGCGCGAAGAGCCCGCCGTGGAGGACGGCCCGCTCGATCCGGTCCATCACCTTTCTGTGGTCCTGCGACCAGGGCAGGTAGAAGGTGCTGGGGAAGTAGGTTTCACAGAAGACCCGGAAGTCTGCCGATGCTCTCTGTTTCCTGTCCGGGTCCCCGGCCTCCGGCAGCGACCTGATATCGCGACCCGAGGCGGATATCCGGACGTTCCGGGCCTGCGCCCGCTCTTTGGCCTCCTCATACGCGGACGTCTGCTCCTCCGGTTCCTTCTCGTGCCACTCCCGGGCCAGCCAGGCGGTGTATTTGACCAGGTCCACCGTGCTGCCGTCGCCGATACGGTAACCGGCGCGGTTGCGCTGCCGGTAGATGGTGTGAGAACGCACCACCTCGCCCAGCGGGGTGGAGTTCAGGAGGCGGGCCAGTTCGGCGGGTCGGAGCGCCCTGGGGTCCAGTGCGCGTGGGTCACGCGGCGTCATCGTCCCCCCTCAGTTTCAGGTTCAGCCAAGCGGCGTAGTGCACAAGATTGATGGTGCCGTCGGCGTTGGTGGGGGCGCCGTCTTCCAGGTCTTCTTCCACCCATTCGCGCTCGATCCTGAGCGTTTTGGCCGCCTCGTCGACCGACATTGCCATCGGATTCAGGGTCTTTTTGGCGCTCATGTCACATGCCTTTCACGGGTGCGCAGTTGCGACAGGTGGAATTTTGGCGAAATTGGCGTAAACAGACTTGCTTTCCTCGCCAGAACATGCCCTCATGGGTGTGCTATAAACGTAACCTCTTTTCTCGAAGGGAGTTGGGACGATGAAGGTAACGCGCATAGACGTAAGAGGAGCGGCGCCGGACCGCCGCGCGGAACTCACGCGCGACGGAGCGAACGTGATCGCCTGCGTCTGGGTGGAAGGCGAACTCCACACGCACGTTGTGGGCGCCAGTCGCCGGGACGACCTCTACGAGATGGCCCGGCGCGTCCAACACGCGCTCGACGGATACGTCGGCACCAACGGTGACATCGAGGACTATTGGACGGCCATCCAGCGCCTGGCCGACTGAGGGGAGGGCACGATGGACCGGATAGAAGCCGCTGAGATTCTTCTGGACGCCAGGGAGGCCATCGAGGAGGCGCTCGAACAGGCGCGTACCGCGCTGCGGGCGTGCGAGGACGAGTTCCTCTACGAGCAGGCCGAGGCCTACTGGCTGAGCCACATCGCCGACGCGGTCGGCGGAACCGGCATGGTCACCATGCAAGACACCATCGACGCCCTCGAAGGGCGCGACCACGACTGAAAGGAGGCCAAAGTGAGCAGACAATGGCGAATCTGTCTGGACTGCGAAACCGGGTGGCTGGCCGACGAGGTGCCCGAGGATGGGACCTGCCCGGACTGCGGCGGGCCGACCACGCCCATCGACCCGAGGCGGGCGTCGGCGCACAGGACCTACGTCAGCATGAAACGCGACGTGGCGGCGCTGCTCGACTGGCTCGAACTCGAGCTTCAGGAGCACGCCCGCTACGCCGCAAGGGAGGGCGTGAACCATGCCCACGCCGGCGACCTGGGCCACGTGCGCCGGAAACTCATCAAGACGCTGGCCTTCCTGGCCCAGGGAGACGAGAAGGATATCGAGGACGTGCTGGAGGACGCGGCCGCCGGCCGCGAGCAGGCCGAACACACGAACACTGACTGAAGGAGGCATGAGATGAGTCTGGGACTGCCCGAAGAGAAACGGAAGAAGGCAGAAGCGCTTGTCCGCGACATCGCCGAAACCGCGCGCGCCGCCCTCCGGGACGAGGGCGACGAGGACTTTTTCGACCAGTCGCGCGAGTTCGCCAGCGGTATCGCGCGTGGCATCCTGGTCCTCGGCTACGACCGGGACTACGACGAACTGATGGCACTGGTTGACGAGGTGTTCAGCAGATAAGGAGAAGCCATGCCGCCCCTGGAACCGCATCCCGACGACGCCGCCTTCCTGGAGGAGCTTACCGACGTGGCTTTCGAGGTCGCCGACCGGCTCGGCTTGGACCTCTGCTGTGTCGAGCACAAGCGGCGGCCCGTCCCGGGCGGTTCCAGGGGTCTTTGCTACTACTGGGAAGGACGCGTTTCGCTGACACTCAGACACCGGGAAGGAGGCAGATGGTGGAGGTCCCACCAGGACCGCGAGGGCGTATGGTGCGTTCTGGCCCATGAGCTGGCGCACCTGAAGAACCGTCTCCACGGCGAGGCGTTCAAGAAGTGGCAGGACCGCTGCCGCATCGCGGTTGCCCGGGCCCTGTTGGCCCGCGGCATATGGAGCGGTGCGGTGCGACGACTGGTTGACTCTTTTACCGAGAGGGTAGAGGTCATGAAACAAGCAGACGTGGAAATCGGAGAGGTGTACGCGGTGAAGGTTTCGGGCAAGATGGCTCCGGTCGTCATCGACGAGGAGCACTCCAATGGAGGCTGGGTGGGCACCAACCAGGACACCAACCGGCAGGTGCGCATCAAGACCGCCCGGCGGCTGCGCATGCCGTGGGCCGACTACCTGAGCGGGGCGGACGAGGCCCCCGGTGGCGACCAGGGCGACGAAGAGCCCGAGGGCGAGGCCCAGGCCGAAGAGGCCCAAGATGAGGCCACAGACGGCGACACGGGCGACGACGAGGCCACGATGAGCGGTATCGACGCGGCAGCCAAGGTGCTCGAAGAAGCCGACGAGCCGCTGCGGTGCAAGGAGATCACCGAGCGCGTCTTCGAGGCGGGCTACTGGGCGTCGGACGGCAAGACGCCCCACGCCACCATCTACAGCGCGATTCTGCGCGAGATACAGAACAAAGGCGAGGAGTCGCGGTTCCAGAAGGTCGGCCGCGGCCTGTTCGCGCTGGCTGAATGACATCACTCCACCTCCCGAGCCCCGGCCGACTCGGTCGGGGCTTCTTCTTCGGTTGCATGGGGCCCGAATCCCGGATACAATCTGAACTGTTGCGTCACCGAACCCAATGGCGACACTCGTTTTGGGAGTTTCATCTTCATCTGTACTTTACGCACGGAGAGGCTACAATGCCCGTTTACCAGAACCGCTTCCAGAAGCCGAAGAACTACACCCATGTGATTCTCGACTCTGAGGGGGCCAAAATAGGCACGTTGCGGCTGAAGCCGAACCGGGTCCTCTGGAAGCCCGTGAACGAGCAGAAGTACTATTCGGTAGGCCTCGACGACTTCATTGCCTGGATCACAAGCGATGACGCCCCAACGAGACGCACAAAGAGCTGACAGACCAGCTCTTTCTGTAGCGGTAGCATTGTGCACAGGTTCGCTACCTATTGCTCCTTGCTGGCAAGATCCGCCTTCTGCCCCGTGAACTCCTCCCACCGCTGGACGATCACGTCGCAGTAAAGCTCGTCCACCTCCATCAGGTATGCCCCCCGGTCGGTCTGCTCGCAGGCGATGAGGGTCGAGCCCGATCCGCCGAACAGGTCCAGGACGTTCTCGCCCGGGCGGCTCGAGTACTGGATCGCCCGCACGGCCAGCTCGGCAGGTTTCTCCGTCAGGTGGACCATCTTCTGCGGCGGGATCTTCTTCACGTGCCACAAATCGGTGGCGTTGTTGGGGCCGTAGAAGTTGTGCCCGGCCCCTTCTTTCCAACCGTAGAACGCAATTTCAAACGCACCCATGAAGTCCTTCCGCGTCAGCACCGGGTGCTGCTTGTCCCACACGATGCCCTGGCTGAAGTACAGCCCGCATTCCTTCAGAGCCGGCGGGTAGTTGCCCAGGTTCGCATACCCACCCCAGATGTAGAAGCTCCGACCGGGTTCCAGCACGCGGGCCATGTTTCCGAACCATGCCCGCAGCATGCCGTCGAATTCCTCGTCGCTGACGTAATCGCCCACCAGCGGCCGGTCCTTGGCCCGCATCTTGGCGCGGGCCTTCTTGGGGTCGCCCACGCCGCGTCCCACGTCAAATCCCTGATGGTGCATCTTGCCGGCCTGCTCCGGGAAGGAGCTGTTGCCGGCGGCGATGGCCGTGTTGCTGCGCGGTTCCACCTTCACATTGTAGGGCGGATCGGTGTTGACCAGTTGAATGGCCTCGCCGTCCAGCAGGCGGTCCACATCCTCCTCGCTGCTCGAATCGCCGCAGAGCAGGCGGTGGTCGCCCAGTATCCACAGATCGCCCGGCTGCGTGGTGGCCTCGTCGGGCGGCTCCGGCACGGCATCCGGATCGGTCAGGCCCTCCTTCACCTCGCCGGTATCCATCAGCCCGAGCAGCTCGTCCTCCGGGAAGCCTATGAGGCCCAGGTCGTAACCCGCCTCGCCCAGTTCACCCAGCTCGATGGGCAGAAGCTCGTAATCCCACTCCGAAAGGTCGCGGGTGGCGTTGTCGGCCAGCCGATAGGCGCGGATCTGCTCCGGCGTCAGTTCATCGGCCGTGTGGACGGGCACCTTCTCCATGCCCAGCTTTTGGGCCGCCTTGTAGCGGGTATGGCCGCAGACGATCACGCTGTCCTCATCCACCACGATGGGCTGCCGAAACCCGAACTCCCGGATGGAATTGGCCACCGCTTCCACGGCCTCGTTGTTCTGGCGGGGGTTGGTCTCGTAGGGCGTCAGTTCGTCGATGCTCCTGAGTTCAACGTCCATCTGTTCCTCCTGCTATGGTATTCTGCAACTCTTCCAGGATGTCGAACACGTCATGGACGGTCCGACCGTTCGAGACAAGAGCGGGAACGGAGTAGATGCTGTGAAAGTCCGCTTCCGCCAGCGCCTCGGCGTCGCGGTCGCTTCCGGGAATGCCGGAATCCGGCACGCGATGGACCTCGAGGTCGGGGACTTTTTCCAGGTCAACGCGCTTTTTCAATGCGGCACACTGCGGGCACTTCGTACCCAGAAAGAGCTTCATCTGCTGTTTCTCCTTCGCGGCGATGTGTAGGAGACTCCGGGGACCACAAGGGCAGTTGGCCCTCGGGCATTGCGGGGTCGTAATCCCGGTAAGGAATGTGCTCCAGCCAACGGAGCCGGCTGTAGTAGCGCGTCATGCGCCTGAGTTCCCGCGCCGTCCACGCGGGGGCTACGTGCTCGTCCTTCCTGAGAGCATCGAGGGGCTGATATCGCATGGGGTTGGGACGAATGCCCCAAGACCGGACCATCTCCAGGCGGTAGCGGGCGCATTCCGGGGTGTCGTGGAAGCCGATCAGGACGTAGACGCCGATATCGCGGAGACCGTGCCTCCGGGCCATCGCTACGGCGTCAGCCACCGGGCCTTCCGCGGCCAGATCGTCCAGAGCGAACCGGACCTTCACTTCCCGCAGCTCCGCTATCCGACGCGCGTGATACACCGTGAACAGCCGCGCGTCGAGACCCTGGTTGAAGTCGACCCAGGGGAGCGCCTTGAGCCGGTCGATAACCGTGTCGAAATGCTTTCGGCTGGAGGCGAGGAGGTTGTTGTCGCAGACCACCGGCCGCACGGGCCAGTCCGGAAGCTCCCGGAACTCCCCCTCGACCCGGGGCACTGCGCAGAAGGGGCAGCGATTGGGGCATCCCCGCGTCGTAAAGGTGGCCAGCGGGTTCTGCATGGCCAGCGGCGGCACGGGACACGGCTCGTCCAGGACGGCGATGTCGGCCAGCTCGCCCGGCATGAGGTCCACCGCCGGCCCGCCGGCATAGACCGGGCCGCCGTGTTCCTCGGCCATCCGTCGCGCCGTGGGCAACAGCCACGTGAAAGGCACCGACAGGTAGAGCGCCGCTCCCATGCGCCACGCGGCAATGTCTTTGCGCCAGGTGACCAGTGCGCCCATCACTTCTTCTCCTTCCGCAGTGCGTTGCGGCTCACCACGTGCTGCTCACCGTCCTCGAACTCCACCAAGGCGCTGTTGAGCGCGCCGCGTGCCAGCACGCGGCACCTCCGGCCCTTCAGGCGGCGACGCACGGGGTTGTTGCCCCAGCGATAGACGTAGGTCGTCTCCGTTCTGCGGTCCGGCCTGCTTTTCACTTCCCCTCCTCCGCTGACACCGGCAGGTCTAACTCACATTCCGGCGCGTCCCGGCCGGCGTAGCAGAGCGGGATCGGAATCATGCCGACCTGGCCCGCCCGGTCCGGGGTCTTCGCTCGAAGCGCCGCCCGCGCGTCCTCCAGCTCCCGGTAGTAGGTGGCCCGCGCCTCCACGTCGGCCGCCGGCAGGTCCTCTGGCTCGGGTGCAGACTCCTGGTCCAGGGCATCGCGGCCGGCCTCCGTCGCCGCGTAGCGCACGTGCCCCCGGATCGTCGAGCCGGTCGCCAGCCAGCCACGCGCCAGGGCGGGCAGGGCCTTCTCCTCGACCGCCACCAGTTTCCGGCGCTCTTCCCGTGCCTCCGTATCGGACCACTTCACGCCGGCGAGCCAGTTCTCCCACGTGCCGCCGGCTTCCTCACATGCGTCCTGGAAGGCCGCCACCCGCCGGAGCAACTCCCGGCTGTCGGCAAGTGAAGGGAGGTCGGCCAGTGCGCGGGCGAGTGCCTCGGCGTAGTCGCCCAGCCGCACGCTGGTGGCACGGACGGCGTTCCGGAACACCGTCACCAAGCACGCGTCCTGAAGCTCTCCCAGGACGCGTCCCGCGCGCTGGCGCTCCGCCGGGGCGCCGCCCACACGCCATGGCACACCTTCCGAAATGTAGGCCTGACGGGCCTCGTAGACGGCGCTCACGCTCCGGGGGGCAGCCCACCGGCGCACGGGCAGGAACGCCGTGTCGGTGAGGGCCAGGATGTGCACCAGCACTTCGTCACGCTCGTTCATCGGTCTGCCTTCCCATGTTCGTCGGAAGCGGGGCGGATCGGACCGATCTGCGCGTCCGGTGAACCGTAGGTCCGCCGCTGCACGACGCCGCGCATTTTCTGCACGGCCTCCCGCCGAAACCGCCACAACCTGCCGACCTTGTAGGCGCCGGGCAGGTCGCCATCACGGGCCAGACGGCGCACGGTGCGCGGATGCACGTGCAGCAGGCGGGCCAGTTCCCGGGCGGTGTAATCGGCCTTCATTTCACGTCTCACGGGGTCCTCCCGATGGCACAGGACGGAACAGAACGGCACGGCGTGATACGGCCCGTAGACTTTTTTTCACACGCCGTGTCACAACTACTGTCTGCCCTCTTTTGTGACGGATTCCACCGCGCGTAGGCGCCCTCAGGCGCCCTGGGGGAACCATTTCTCCCTCCCGAAGGGGCATTTGGTCTCATTTTCCAATTTGCCCTTAGACGGGCGCTGAGGGCTTCTGACGGCAACGGCTTTGAGGTCGTGCTGGCCATTGGGCCTATTCCTAGTTTTTGAGGGCATCTGACTTGTCTACGTGGGCCGTTAGCCGTTCCAGCAGCCCGGCCGAGATCTCCTTCTCCTGTTCTGCCACACGCCTCTTCACAAGATGCGCGGCCACGCGTTCCAGCCGGTCCGCGTCCACGCCCATCGCATCGGCGATTGTCGCGGCGATCACTGAGGCCCGAAGGCTGGCAGCAACCTGGGCCACGGCGTGGCTGTCCACGCACTTCCGCTCCTGGCGGTAGAGGACGGAGTTCAAGGCGGTGAAGAAGACATCCGCAGCGTCCAGCGCATCCTGCCTGGTGGGGTGAGTCACTTGGTTCCTCCATGCGGTTGGTTTCTGTTCGGGACACCACAAAGAGAATAGAAGGGTTCACGGCGGGGGCTTTGGCCCACGGTTTTTGCTGTCGGCGAGGCGGTCGCCAATCGACGGAAAAGCGCTCGTTTTACGTGCCTCCAGGGGTCCCGGAATGCGGCCAGCGGGTACTTATTTCTTTCTCTCGGGTCTAGTACGCGCACGCGGGTGTGAAACGGGTACGCACGCGAGTGTGCGTGAAATAGGGAAAGAAGAGAGAGATATAGAGTATTTACTATTCTAAGCCTCTCTCGAGCCGTTGATCCTTCACCCCTTCCTTCACCTGCTTTCACCATCCTTCTCCGATGAGTTTGAGCAATACTCAACTATTAAGCCGCGATTTCACTTATTTCACCCCCGGCAACCTGTAGTGGACTGCCGGCCGTCCTCCGGTCGGACGTTGCCGTGCTAGGAGGTCGCCTCGTTCCTCCAGGGTCTCTATCAGCTTCCGAAATCGGTCGGCCGAGACCTTCATACGTTTGAGTAGCACGCTGTGTGCGATCTCCCCGCCCGGTTCATTGCGCACCTTGCGGAGCGCCTTGAGACAGAGCGCATCGAAGTCGCTCTCCGCGACGTGCTGGGAGACCATGAACAGCATCCGCAGCGTTTGGTGCCGGACGAACGCCCATGCCCAGTCCACACCGGGCACAGTGATCTCCGGGTCCTCACGATCCTCGGAGCAGGCATAGATGAGGGCCAGGCGTCTGGTCTTCTCGAACGTCCTCGCCCACAGAGCCTTTGCCGCCTCGTCACCGTCCTCTTCGGCGCGTTCGCACATGTCGTCGCAATCGTCCTGGATGGACTCGAGCATTGTGCGGGCGTGGGATGTCTCCGGCACGACGTGGAGCTCGGGGTTAACGCGGGAAAGGTCGCCGCCCGTGGCCATCTCCTGCCACGCCCTGGCGATCTCCACCAGGTCCTCGGGCACCTCCCGGAATACCGGCTGGCGGCCTCTGCCCCGGTCGTCGGCCTCCACGACCAGCATTCGGGCGAAGAAGCCGTTCTTGAGCAGATCGGGCGAGAGGGCTTCGTAGAAGAACACCGGCACCGCGGTGCCGGAGATGGACAGGCTGGGCTGGTTGATGAAGCGGCGCTCTTTCTGGTTGGCCTTCAGGCGGACGGGCCAGAGGCCATTGGCACTGCTGAACGTCTTCAGGATCGTCTCCATGATCTTCAGGTATCGCCCCTGGCTGTCGTCCCGAAGGGCGACCAGCCACTTGTCGAACTCGTCCGTCTGCAGCAGCAGCCTGGGATGGATTTCCAGGGCATCCTCTATGCCCTCACCGCTGGCGAAGGAGTCGGCAAGCTCCTGACCGCACCCGGCGCGCAGCGCCGTCTCCTGCACGACTTTCCGGACGCGGTCCTTACCGATGCCGGCCGAACCGAGGGCCAGCACGTAGACGTTGGTGCGGGTGTTCGCCGAGTCGCGGACCCGACGGCCGGCCAGATGGCCCTGGAATGTGAGCACACCGGCGAAGGCCAGGGGGCGGTTTGGGTAGGGGCTCGTGGACAGCGTGTGCTGCGTGAGCTGGTCGATGAAGCCGGGCACGTGGAGCAGTTCTCTGGGAATCGGGCCTGGGTCGATGGGGTCGCTTTGGGGCGAAGGGACAAGGTTCCCGACCATGTTCGACAGGTCCACCTCATGATGAGTATCCGGTTCCCGGAGCCACCCGAACGGCCGCTCGTGGGGCTTGGAGGCCGCATCGTCCACCTTGTGCCGGAGTTCCCTCTCCGACCAGGGCGGTTTGCAGCGGGGGTTGTAGTGCTCGAGCAGGAGCTGGAGTGCGTGGTCCGGCGGTATGCCGAAACCGTGCACCAGGGCCGTGGCCGCCGCGTATGCGGCGTTGTGGCCTCCCTCCCCACTGATGGCCGGCGGCATCTCGGCGAGGTAGGCCACGGCGCGCTTCTCGACCTCCGGGTCGGACGAGTAGGTGCGGTCGGCCGGTGGAGATTCTACCTTGGAGGGTTCCTTCAGGACGGCTTCGGCCACCCAGTCCGGCAGAGGTGGCAACGTGCAGTCCGGCTCCTCGACCCACTCGTAGCGGGCCCCGCTGGCGTGCCGGGAGGGCGGTACCACCACGTAACCGCCGTCGCCCTTGACGTCCACGCCGTCAAGCAGTCCGGTCTTGCTGCTGACAGGGGTGCCGGGATGTGCGTAGAGGGCCTGGAGTCCACCTCCGCCCGTGCGCTGCAGGGGGCCCTCGGGCTCCCATCCGTGCAGCGCCTTCGCTACCTCGACCCCGTCCGTGCCGTCGTCCCTGCGGTCGAGGTCCAGGGCCACGAAGGTCTCGGCCCCGGTGGGCACGGCCACGTTGGCTTCCGGCCAGCGGGACCACCACGCCCGAATACGCCCTTCGTCGGTGGTGGCGTCCTTCACGCCGTGGGCGGTGCGCGGGTGCTTCCCCGGCGATCCGCAGTCGTCGCGTCCGCAGGAGCAGCGTCCGTCGCTGACCGTGTGCAGCGGGAGGACAGGCCAGCCGCGACGGGCGTAGTTGAGGGCGGCGTCTATCATCTCGCTCCGTGATCAAAAGGGCACACCTTCAGTCAAAACGAAACCTTCCCTGTCGCAACCCCGGACCGGCTTCGGGCCCAGCCTGTAGCCGGTGATCTCGTCGTATTCCTCGCCCGCCGTGGACTTCACCGTAATGGCGTATGTCGCGCACAGACCGTCGTTTCGAGCAATCTCCACCGCCTCCTCGGCGGTGTCGGGCACCGGCCAGTCGGAGCGCTGCCGCCACCAGGATTCCGCCTTCAGCCGCGCCCATCCGGTGTGCTCGAAGCAGATGAACTCCGACTGCCAGCGCTGCCAGCCGACCGTGTATTCCACCCGCATGGTCCTGGGATGGTCGGGCGGAGCGCCGCGCTTGCGATGCACGCTGTAGGCGACGTCCTCCACCTCGCTCTCCCGCACCCAGGTCTCGCCGGACAGGATTCCCGCCGTGCTGGCCTGTGCATCGTGTTTCTTCCGCTCCGGCGGCGGGAACTCGTGTCCGCACTCCGGGCAGACCCGGTATCCGGCGGCGATCAGGCAGTGGCACTCCGGACACTCCTTGGCCGGCGACTCGCCGTTCCCGGGGGCGTCCCCCTTGATGCGGATATTATCGATCGGGCCGTGGCGCAGAATGTTTCCTCCAAAGTCGAGCACCAGGCAGTCGTCCTTGCTGGGGTCCGTACGGAGGCCCCTTCCGACCATTTGGTACATGAGTCCCGGCGAGAGGGTCGGCCGCAGCATGGCGATGCAGTCGATGTTCGGCGCGTCGAAGCCCGTGGTGAGGACGTTCATGTTGACCAGGTAGGGGAGTGGTTCGGAGAAGAGGCCGTCGTCATCGCCCCGGAAGCGGGCCAGGATCTCGTCCCTCTCCCGGCTCGGCGTCTCGCCGAAGACGCACTCGCACTCCACACCGTGTTCCTCGCGCAGCACGTCACGGACGTGGCGGCCGTGCTCAACGCCCGAGGCGAAGATGAGGCAGTGGTGCCGGTCGCGCGTGTGCTCGATGATCTCCTCGCAGGCGGACCGCACCAGCTCGTCGGTGTCCATCAGGTCCTGGGTCTCGGACGCGACAAACTCCCCCGCCCGCACGTGCAGGCCGTCGGTGTCCACCCTCTGTCGGGTGGACTTGGTCTTGAGCGGACAGAGGTAGCCGGCGACGATCAGTTCCTTGACGCCGACCTCGTAGCAGACCTCGTTCAGCAGGTGGTCGGGCGCGCAGATCATGCCGGTCTTCATGCGGTACGGCGTGGCGGTCAGGCCGACGAGTCGGACGTGGGGGTTTATCACGTCTGCGTCCGAAAGGAAGGTCCGATACATGCCTTCGCCGTCCGGCGGGATGAGGTGGGCCTCGTCGATCATGACCAGATCGAAGCGGCCCATCTCGTCGGCGCGCCGATAGACCGACTGGATGCTGGCCACGATCACGCTGAGGTCGGTGTCGCGGCTGTTGAGACCCGCGCAGTAGACGCCGATGTCCAGCTCGGGTGCCATGACCGAGAGGGTGCCGGCGGTCTGTTCCAGCAGCTCTTTGACGTGGGCCAGGATGAGCACCCGGCCGTCCCATCGGGCGACGGCGTCCTTGCAGATCTGGGCCATGACACAGGTCTTCCCCGCGCCGGTCGGCAGCACGACGGCCGGGTTGTCGTCGCGGGTGCGCAGGTGGTCGTAGACCGCCTGGACGGCTTCAAGCTGGTAGTCGCGGAGTTCAATCATGCGCGTCACTCCTTGAGGCCATAAACCTTCTGCCATAGGATGGACAGGAAGCACTGGACCTTGTTCTGCGTGAGACTTAACCTGACAAGACCACAAACCTGCAACACGAGGGCGACGTGATGCCTGATTCGAGCGAAAGCGACTGCTTCAGACGCCAGAAACTGGAATTCACGAAGTTGGAAGTCGCGCGTTCCCAGCTCGAAAGCGCAGTGTGGCTTTTCTTCAAGGAGAGAGACCCAGTTTCGATTCATACGTTGACTGCTGCGGCGTACACTGTTTTGCAGGACCTTAACAGGGGGGAAGGGGGCACCCCTATGCTTGTAAAAGACCTCATAAAGGCGCTGGTGCCCCCGGAAGAGCGGGAAGCAGTTCATCGGAAGCTCAACGAGGCGGAGAACTTCTTCAAACACGCGGATAGGGACCCAGATGGGAAGGTGGCATTCATTCCGCTGCAAACAATCGCGATGTTGTTTGACGCTGGGATCAAGTACCATGAGATGACGGGGGCGATGCCAGATGGTATGAACATGTTTGTCTGGTGGCTCGCGGCTACAACCCCAGATCTGTTCACCTGGCCGGAACCCGTTGCGGATGCCGCTCAGCAGTATGCTGCGAACCTGAGAGGTGTCTCGCGGAGAGAGTTTCACGCTCTCCTCAGACCGTTTGCCTCTGAATTTCCGGACGCGTTTGGGCCCGTTACGCATCAACAGGCATGCGAGTTGGCGCAGCACGTTAAAGAGGCTACCAAACAGCAACAAGGCCGCGAGGACTGATACGCACGCTCCGACTACTTTGATCCGTCGTCCTCGCTCGGATGCGTCCAGAGTGAAGTAATGACTGCTGCTAGCCATCTTGGCGCCCCTTCTCTCTGATGATCTTTGCCCGTCTCCATAGCTCATCCACCCACTCCTCCGATCCCGCCGGCTCGGGCAGCGGGCCGAAGGGGCTCTTCTTGCTCTCCTCGTAGGCCTTCTTCCGGCAGGCCCGGCAGATGGTGTCCCGGCCGTTGGGGCGGTGGCTCTGCCGCCGGTAGTCGGAGAGCGGTTTCGTCTCCCCGCACTTGGTGCACTGCTGGGTCTCCTCCGGCATGCCGGCTCCTACCACGTGATGGTTGCGGTCAGCGTTGCCGCGGCCAGCCAGTAGATGACTCGCCTCCAGTCGCCCGTGGGCAGGTAGCCCAGCGCCGCGCAGACGTCCATGACGATCAGTATCGTGGGGAAGAGCTTTTCCATTCCTCTACCTCCGCGATGCGCACGATGGTCCGTCCGCCCTCGACCGGCTCGCGCTTCTCGGCCACCAGCCGCACGATCTGGCTGTCGTTTCGGTAGGCGCCGCCTTTCTCGAGGGCATCCAGCAGCGCCTTTAGCGTGTTGTCTAGATCACGACTTCGGCGGTCCGGTGGGTAGACCTCCACCTGGAGCGCAAGCGGGCCGGTCAGCGTCTCGGTGCCCGCCGCCACGAGGATGGCGCACACCTGCTCCCGGTATGCGCGCCCCTCGCGGCTGATCAGGGTCCGTGGGCCGACGCTCCTGTAATAATGATTCACCGAGGGCGGGTAGGGCAGCTCGAGCACCAGCCTCGCGGACGGTCGACAGTCAGGCATCAGCGCCTCCAGGGCGGGGTGTCGTCCTGGGCCTGCGGCGCCTCCCCGGGCTTGGGCTTCGGGGCGTAGCCGGCGATCTCGTTGGTGAGTTCGCCCGTGTCGCTCCGCTTCTTGAGCTTCACCGTGACCTGCAGCGGCAGGTCGTGCAGCTCGGTGGAGTCGTTCGGGGTAAGGATACCGACCGCCTTACAGATGGAGGCCAGCTCGGACCGGGCGATCTTCACCGCCAGCTTGTTGGGGTTTTCGAGGTTCAGGCGGGCCCAGAGCAGACGGCCCTCGTACTCGCCTTCGAGCACCTGGAACTGCAGCTCCAGGTAGCTCCCGTTCCCGGACTTTGTGGGCTTCATCTCGCTCGCCACGATGGCGGCGACGTACTTCCCGGCCGGGATCGGCTTGAACGTGTCCATCGGTTCCACTTTGCGCGCGTCGAATCCGCGAAGATCTGCGGCCATAATGTCAGTCTCCTTCCTCTTCTTGAGTGCGTCCCGCCCCGTCGGGCAGGTACTCTGCGTAGGCCCGGTAATCGAGCGGAAGCTCGTCGGGCAGCTGCGGTATGCGGTGTTTGGCCACGTGGGCGGGGCCCTCTGTGGTGTAGACCACCCGTTCGGCCTCGCCCACGGCGCGGGTCCGGGTGCGGTCGAAGCCCTCGTCCACCTGCTTGGTGCTGACCCGGTAGCTGGCGAACAGCACCTCGTCGCACCATTCCTGAACCACCGCCGAGGCGTGCTTGTGGAGACGCGGCACGTAGCGGTCGTAGGTGTCGGCCATGGGGGACTGGAACTTCTCGATCTGGCAGTGCGCCACCAGGACGACCATCATGTCCCGGTCGTTTCGGAGCGCCTGGAGGCCGTCCAGTACCTCGCGCCACTGGGTGAGGGCGAAGACGTAGCCCTTGGCGTAGCCGATGTCCTCGATGTTCTCGACGCCCCTCTTCCGGCAGACCTCGGCCCAGATGAGCCGCTCCAGCCAGTCGAGGGTGTCGATCACCACGGTGCCGTAGTCGTGCTCCTCCGAGTAGAGCTCCGAGAGAGCCCGGATGACCTGGTCGTAGTCCTCGGCCAGCGGAAACCTGGCACAGTCGATCTCACCCAGCCCGTCCTCGGTCTGGATGAAGATGGGCTTCGGACTCATGGCCGCCCAGCTGCTGTTGTGGGTCAGCAGAAAGTCGTCGGTTACGTACAGCGCGTCCGGGGCGTCCACCCGGATGCACCGGCATGGCATTCGGCCCACCGATTCCACATTTCTGATCGTGTGGCGTATTGCCCAGCGGGGCCGTTCCCATTTCTCGGTGTGCTTCTCCGACGACACCGGTACCGTGTCGGGAGGGAAAGAGGCGAAGATGCGATAGGCAAGCTTCCCCCGGCGTTTCTCGCCCCGGTATGTGTAGGAGGGCTTCTTGGTCACCTGTTTGGCGGAGCCACCCAGGGAGCGGATCAGGAAGCATACGTCGTCGGCCAGTTGAGGGCTGGCCGTCGAGTACTCCACCGCACCGGGGTTGGTGACGTGGCCGTCGCTGTCCATCAGGCCCCGGAGCACCTGTGTGCGCTCCTCGACCGAGGCGTGAAGGTAGGGGGGCGGCACGAATTTCTTCTCGGCCGTCAGGCCTTCCAGGCCGAGTTCCCTCAGTATCTGCTTGGTGGCCGACGGCCCGGGCGTGGGACGCTCGGTCTTTATGCGCACGGCAGTGGCGGAGGCGGCGACGCAGGCGCCCCCCTCAGCCACCGAGTCGGCTATCCTCCGGCGCACATCGGGCTCGGGATTACTGATGGCCACGCTGCAGCCCATATGCCCGTCACCCAGGTACATCCCCAGCAGCCAGGGATCGAGCGGCAGCCGGTCTTCCTGCGGCGCAAATTGCACGGGCTCGACCCGCGGCACGCCGTGGTTGAAGCGCGTGCCGTAGCGGAGGGTGCGGCGGACATCCCGCAGCGGTCTCACCGCACCGTCCAGACCCTGCCGCCGCTCGTTGCAGGTCTGCGTAAACCACAGGTGGTCGTCGCAGCACCGGGTGCTGGAGCCATCCCGGAAGGTGACCCGGAACACCTCCTTCTCGCCCTGCGGATAGACGCCGATGACACGGTGGCTCTTGCCGTCGGAGCCGATGACCTCGTCGCCGACCCGCAGATCACCTATCTCCACGAAGCCGGTGGGCGTCAGAACCTTCGCGTCCAGGGGCTGGGCTTTCCCTATGCCGTGGACCCCGAAAAGCATGACGCGGCGCGGCGCGCGGCGCCGTCCGCTTTCTACCCGTTCAAGTAGTGCAGCCATTGCGCTCACTCCCTTCGCTTAAGAAATGGTTGACACCCAGTTGCCTGAGGCATACACTGCGGTGCGGTTGAAAGTTCAGGTACAGCAGTGCTGCAGGAATTGCAGGTACGGAGCGATCGGGCTATGCCGACCTTAAAGTGGGGAGGATCCATATCTTGACGGACGACACAGAACGAGCCATTGCCCGGCAGAAGAGCTATATCACAGCGGCAGTGATCACCTTTGTGGTCTACTGGTTCTTCTACCTGCCGGGGTTGATCGTGAACCTCCTTTACCTCACGGAAGCGCGCAAGACGGCGAAGATCGCCGGTAGGTCGCCAGCAGGCCTTGGATGCCTCTGGGCCATGCTGATCATCGGCCTCCTGCCTCTGCTCCTGATTGCCCTGGCTATTGGAGGCGTGCTTTTCGTTCCTGGCAGGGCGGGGCCACCGGGTTTCTAACTGTTCAGGGAATCCGGTCACGTTTTTCCCTTTTCGCTTGAGTCACGGTCGGTTTGTCCGTCGTCTTTCGGGACCGGCAGCCGTTTCCGGACCGCCAGCGCGGTCCGTTCGGATTCGGGCAGCCTGCGCCGGGTGGCCTGCGTCAGCCGCCGGTATTCGGTGGAGCAGCCAAAGGAGGCGTAGAGCGCCTCCCGCCGCGCCATCTCGTCCCGGTAGCGCCGGCACTCGGCCTCGGTGTGCCGTCCCCGGAGCCGGTGACGGTCGTCCTCTCCTCCGGCATCCCCGAAATCCTCGTGGTCGTAGAGCTCATGTGTTTGGTACACGGCCGCCTCCTCACACGTAGTCGAAAGTGCGGACGTCCTCGTACCCCGTGGGCCACGTGTCGGTCTCCCGACAGCGGGCCAGCCGCTCGATGGCCTCCTTGTTCTCCTGCTGGGCCAGCCCCAGCACGTCTTCCCCCACCCGCCATACGCCGCACCGATGAGGCTCCTTTTTCTCCACGGCGACCAGGTAGACGGGCACGCTGCGCGTGCCTTGGCAGAATGCAGGGCATTCTGCGTCGCCGCCCGCCTCAAGGGCGGCGCACAGAACGGCCCGATAGAACGCCAGCTGGTGGGGGTAGCCGTAGCGACGCGCGTCGGATTCGAGCCACGTCAGGTCGTCGCAGGTCTTCAGGTCAACGATGCCCCTCTGCGGGTTGACCCAATCGATCCGGGCCTGGCAGGGGACGCCGCAGTATTCGGCGCGAACCACGCCCTCTGGCATGCCGTCGGCCAGCAGGTCCGACGCGTACTCGTTGCCGCCGACGCCGGCGTGCATATGCTCGCAGAGCGCCGCCTCGTCGTCGGTCAGTACTTCCTTGTCGAGCTGGTCGGCCCACTCCTTGTAGGCCTTCGTGCGGCGGCCGTAGGGCCGACCGGTGCGGGGATTGATGGGCCCGCCCACGACGTACTTCCCTTCGAATCGCTCGCGTCCCTCCAGGATGAGGGTGTGGGCAGCGCGGCCCAGCCGGTAGGCGGGCCGGTCCTCGTCCTCGATCAGGCCGAGCTGCTTCCTGCGGTAGAGCAGGGGGCATTTCCGGAAGTCGGCCAGCTGATGGCTACTCAGGTATTCGGACGCCTTTGCGTGGTAGACGTCGGCCGGCTCGCATTTCAGGTGTTTCGCATCGATCAGCGGCTGCACGGGTTACCTCCTATGTGTGTTGACAGACGGCCGGGCAATCCTGCGACGGCGTTATGCGCTCCACCTGGAACGAGTCCCGGCCGAATTCCTTGATGGCCAGGCCGGTAAAGAGCCGACAGACGTCCCGGCCCACTTCGGTGCCGGCATCGATGACGCAGACGCGCTTGTCGCGGTTGAAGCGGTAGGACGCGTCCAGCCGCACCCGCGCCTCGCCGTGGAGGCTCTCGGCGGCCAGGACGGCCAGAAGGATGGTCTCCTCGACTTCCTGCAGCGGAACGCCGTCCTCAAGCCGGTAACGGTAAACGGTCTTTCTCACATGCTCCTCCTTTCGGGTCTTTCGGGCCTCTACTTGTTACATACGGATTCCGTCCGCGAAGTGTTACCCCCCCTTTCAGACGTAATCGTCCAGGCTCTCCTGCTCGAAACGCCGGCGCAGCTTCTTCAGCCACGTGTAGACCGTCTTCCGCGACACCTGCTCCCGGCGGGCTATCTCCGCGATCGGCGTGTCGGGCAGCTGCTCGCACAGGCGACGCAGCTTCTCGGGGAGCGTTTCGAGGGCGTCGGCGAGGTCGAGGGCCAAATCGCGCAGGTCCCCGGTTGCATCCTCCGTAAGGACCAGGGGGGCTTCGGACTGCCCTTCGCCGCCGTCCGACGCGCGCCCGTCCAGAGACACGTGCCGGTGCGTGAAGGCTCTTTTCTCCGCTGTGCGCCGGCGGGCGAGGTCGGCCACGGCCCGGTCCACGATGCGGCAGATGAAGGTGCGGCGGGTGGCCTTGTCGGGGTCGTAGTGGGGCAGCGCCTCCAGAAGGCAGAGGGCCAGTTGCTGTTCGATGTCGGGCCGGTCGGATTCGGTGAATCCGTACCGCCCGATAAGCTGATGTGCTTTGATCCTGATGACTTCTCCGGCGTATCGGTCGATGCCCATCGCGTCCTCCTCGGCCGCGAGGAGGCGCGCACGTGGGCGTCGACCTTGCCGGGGTCAGTGGCCGCGCGAAAAAAAAGAGCGGAGGCGCCGTGAGTACACCGGTATCGGTGACACCCACAACGACCTCCGCTTTGCGGCCGGCCTGTTGTCTGGTGGTCTGTTAGGTGGTTATGTTTCTACTCGTCGGGGTCGGTCTCGACCTCCATGCTGAACGGTAGTCCGTGCCTGATCTCGATAGCCCTGATGATGCCCGTCCCCAGCTGGTCCATGTAGCGGAACAGCTCCTCGACCTCGCTCTTCAGCGCGAAGTCCACCAGTTCCGTCTCCGCCCTGGGGGCATCCGGAGACCCGATCTTGATCTTCCGCACCACCCGGGGGGACGGGTGGAAGTCGGGCTCTCCATCACGAACGACCAGTTTCTTGATCTGGCCGAAGTCGATGGCCTGCATGAGGGCGACCAGGCGCCTGCGGGGGCCCGTCAGGTCCGTCTTCCTCATGGTCACCTTAGCTTTCTCCATTCTGCCGTCCGGCCCTTGCCGCCGCGGGCTGAGGCCGGGCGCTACTCCTTTCTGTGACAAAAAGAAAAGGCCCTCCTTCCTGCATCCCGCGTGCGCGGGATCGGAAGTGGACCCTAATTCGCCTCGTCGAGCGGTAAAGGTATCTCTACCCTTTAGGATGTCTCTCGCTGCCGTCGATCTGAAATGTGCTTCCCCGGACGACCACCTCCCTTCCCGTTGGAGTGAAAACGGAACGCCTCGACATCCTGCCGAACGCCGACTCTCAGGACTATACACGTTATGTGCATAGATGTCAAGGCCGCGGCGACTGCGGCACGTCGATACGCCCGGCATGCGGCCTCCACGACTGGAGACGTAGGCTCCCTGCGGGAGCATTGCTGGTTCGCCAGACGCGGCGCCGTGCGGGCGTCCGGTCCGGCGGCTGAAACGATTGCACTTCGGCGGACGGGAACCTTTCCCGCCGCTGCACCGGCATTCTGAATAATCCTGAGAGGCGGGTCAAAGCCGGAAAAGTTTGGCGGTTCGGCAAGGCGTGTGTGAGAGGGGCGTTAGAAAATCCGAGCTTATCAAAAAACAAGGCCCGCAACGCGCACGGTCCTCGGGCGTTAAGCTCGCGCTTCGCGCAAGTTGCTTCGCTCAAAAGGCTTCCGACCAGAGTGGCCATCCGTGAGGTTTCCGGGCACTATTTTCTTCGGAACGAACCGATACTCAGACGGACTCTCGCGGCCTCGTATACGCGCCTCCGGCGCCTTGTTCCGTGCGGCCGATCAGCCGTACCACACCCGTACAGAAGCGTGTTATGCTCGCCGGGCTAACCGGCCCCCTGCCCGCCGTGCCAGCAAAGAGGGTAACACTTCGTGAGCGGAATCCGTATGTAACAAGTAGAGGGCCGATATGATTCGCAGGCGAAACTGTGGAGGAGTAGCCGTGCAGGAAGACACCGACGCACCCCAGGCACCCCCTGCCGGACTGCTGGATGCCGATGATGTCGGGCGATTGCTGAAGTGTTCCCGGCGGACGGTCTATCGCCTGGCGGACACCCGCCGCATACCGGCACCGGTACGTCTGGGGAACCTTGTGCGCTGGAATCGGCGGGAGCTCGAAGAGTGGCTCGAGGAGGGCTGCCCGTCGTGCAAACGCAGGAGGTGAGAGGGCTGCCATGTCGCCTGCAACCTGTCGTAAGTTCTTTTGAAGAAATGACTTGATTCGCTCGCGCACCCGAGCAACACTCCTGGTTGAGGTCGGAGAAGCCATGGAAGAACGGACTCAATCAGGAGGCGCCTGATGGCCAGCATCTACCACAAGAAGTACACGCGGAAGATACCGGACAACGCCGAGGTTCTCGAACGGGACGGTGAGAAATGGGCCCGCTGGACGGACGGCAACGAAGAGGAGCGCACCGCTCCGGTCACCGACGACGGCCAGCGCATCGAACTGAAGACGAAGACGTGGGTCGCCCGGTATCGCGATGGCCAGGGCCGCCGGCGGGAGGTTAGCACCGGGTGTCGCGACAAGGCGTCGGCCCGGCAGGTGCTGGCCGACTTGGTGAAGCGTGCTGAACAGGTCAGAGCCGGCATCATCACGCCACAGCAGGCGCGCACGGCCGACCATTCGAACGTGCCCATCTCCGAGCACGTGGCCGCCTACCTCGACCACCTGAAGGCCAAGACGGTGCGGGGCAAGCGTGTCTCGGAGAAGCACCGCTACAACGTGCGCCTGCAGCTCGAGCGGCTGGTGGAGGAGTGCGGGTACTCCCGACTCGCCCATATCACGCGCGAGTCGATGGAAAGGTGGATGAACCGCGCCGAGGCGGACGGTTTGGGCGCCCGGACACGGAACACCTATCGGTCGGCCATCATGGCCTTCTGCAACTGGTGCGTCGACACCGACCGGCTGACGGCGAATCCCCTGGACGGCCTGTGCAAGGCCGATGTCCGCAGCGACCGCAGGCGCGTGCGCCGAGCGTTCACCGAGGACGAGCTGCGCAGGCTGCTCAAGGCGGCAAGGCTCCGTCCGGTCGCTGAGTACGGGCGCGAGACGAAGAGCTTACCGCCGGAGGAGAAGGAGGGCCGCAGCACCTGGCGCTACAGGGAACTGACGTTCGAGACGCTGGACGCCGCCTACGAGCGGGGGCAGGAGGCCCTGCAGGGCAGCCCGGAGTTCCTGGCGAAGCGCGAGCGCCTCGGCCTGGAGCGGATGCTGATCTACAAGACCATGGTGCTGACCGGCCTGCGGCTCGGGGAGCTGGCGAGCATCGCCGTAGGACAACTGCACCTTCACAAGCGACAGCCGTGCGTTGAGCTGCTGGCTAAAGACGCCAAGGCGGGGCAAAATGCGCTGATTCCGGTTCGCGAGGACCTGGCCGACGACCTGCGAGACTGGCTGGACGAGAAGCTCGAGACCCTGCGGGAACAGGCAGAGGAGGATGGGGCGCCGCTACCGCTGAAGCTGCCGGTCGACGAGCCGCTGTTCTCGGTGCCGCGCAACCTGATCAAGAGCTTCAACCTGGACCTGGCGGCTGCCGGCATCCCGAAAGAGGACGAGCGCGGCCGGACGGTGGACCTCCACGCCCTGCGCCACACATTCGGCACTCATCTCAGCAAGAACGGCGTGGCGCCCCGCACGGCCCAGGCCGCCCTGCGCCACTCCAGCCTCGACCTCACCATGAACGTCTACACCGACCCCACCCTGCTCGACGTGGCCGGAGCGCTGCAGGCTTTGCCAGAATTGGCAGCCGATGACGCATCCAGACGGGGAGAATCGGAACCGAAAGATGCTAAGGGCATGCCTGGGGCATCATCGGCACACGGTGCAAGCACAAGTGCGTCTTGATCATCCCGACGGCAGTCATTCTCCCGCATAGGGACGGCTGTACAGCGGGGTGTACGAATGCGCCCCGTGTTCTTCTACCAGGTATTTGTAAGGCTCTGAGGGGGCGGGCAGGAAGAGAAGACCTGGTAGCCGTACTATGTGCGGTACCTCCCACAAATCTTCCGCATGGGCGTCGTCTAGCGAGATAGCTTCGGGGTGAGCTGTGGCCTCTATCAGACACTCTCCGTACTTCGCCCCATTTCCTGTCAAAAGGTCGGGATCAGATATCTCGGTCATCCAGTATTGCCCTGGCGGTAGCGCCTGACGCACATGCTCGACGGTTTCGGCCCCCATCCGCCTTCCCCGGGCGTCCTTGGCCACCTGCAGATGAATGAGGTAGTCGTCGCGCGTAATGAGCGTCGTTCGCTTAGTTGCGAGAGACACCCGACCGCTGAAGCTCTCGCCACGTTTCTGAAGGCGCGTCTGGGTCAGCACAGCGTGAAGTTCCTGGAACCATCGGTACGCGAATTTATCACCCGCGGCCAGTACTACCGCTTCGACAATGCCAAATGCAGCCGTCTGAGCTACAGGGGCGGGAGTTGCCGCAGCCTTGGGCCGAATGCCAGTTATGGACAGTGCCTGGATGTGCGAAGTCAGGAAAGTGGGACCGCTCTTCTCCAATACATCCTGGCGCATCTGGAGAAGGGGGCCGAGATTGTTGTCGTGCGCCACAAAACAATCCGCCCACCAGTAAGTCGGCAAGCCAAGAGGTAGCTCACGGCTGTCTCCATAAGCCACCAATCCCAGTGGATGCCACGCGTGGTAGTTCATCGTATGGCCGACAACTACCCCGACGTGTTCGACCGGCTGCGACTTGCCAGAGCGCTTTGGGTTGTGGCACGAAAAAGCGAGCAGAGCGCAGTGCCCCGGCTCAACCATCGAGTGCAGGGCTTCCGCATAACTCTCATTGCCCTTAGCCACCTTGGTGCAGTCAATGCGCGTTGTAGCTAGGTCCCACCAACACAGGGCCTGTTCTACTTCGCGGTCAGTCGTGTAGTGCGGGTCACTGCGGAACTGACCGACGACCCGCTCTGCTTCCGCGAAGGTGCAGGCCCGGAGTTCGTGGCGAAGGACCATGCGCAAGGCTGCGTGGACGCACGTGAACCCGTTGGCCGGTATTGACTCACAGAAATACGTGCTTGGTCGCTGGAACTGCAGGTCGCTGACCCGCAGCTCCACGGAGACTTCACTGTGAACGAAATGTTGTCCCAGCGGCCCCCGTGCGTGTTCGCACGCCGCCGGAGCCCGTCTGCCGTAAGGGCACGAAGTCCCGAGCACGACATCTGGGATGTGAATGGCGGCATCATAGATGAAACGCTGCCGCTCTCCACACTCCCACTGCAGCCCAAGGATCACGATGCTTGCCAGGAAGGATTCTTCTGCCTCGGTGCGACCGCACGGAAAACTGCTGAACGGAACGCGGAAGAACGACAGCCGAGTGCCGTCGAGCCCAGCCAACGTGCGCGCCTTACGCCCTGCCACCTTGGCACTCAGGCTTTCCATCTTCTCGATGGCATCCTGCTCCAGGCTCATTTGGGTGGACGACAGATCAAGGCTTTCCTTTACCAGGGTCCGGCAACCCCACATCCGGACCAAGCTGAGGATACGATGCATGGCTGGGGTGTCGCACACTTCCCTCGCCAAGGTGAAGAACGACAACCGCTTCGCCTGCGAGAATTCGGCCTCAGAGGAAGGTTCGGCTGTAAGCATCCCACCTCCCTGCCACGAGAAAGCAGAACCACAAAGAAAAAACCCGCCGAAAAAAGCGGGCTTTTTCCCAGCAATGACCGCAATGCCTCACGTAACGCGAGCGACCACATGCTCGGCAGAACGCGAGCGCTCTGCCCATTGGACCCATCGCTTGCACTTCCGTGCATGCTTCTTCGCTGGCTTGCAGCCTGCGACTACCCAGCGTCCGTCTTTCTGCTTAGCAGGCACCTTCTGTCGTTGCTTCTTACTCATCGTGCCTCCCGCGGGCAACGCTCACCCTTGAGCATCAGTCCATTCTGGACCCGGTCCTCTTGACATTGACACAACGCGACAACTACATATAGGAGAACTGCTGGTTGCCGTGATACTAATGGCTGCGCCACCCCCTGTCAAGCCCCTCTCTCTCGTCAGCACCACTGGAGCTAATCGTGCAGTACCCCTGCGAACGTGCAATCAGTGACGGGTAGCACCGGTGCCGGTCAGCAGCCTACCGAGGTTCCAGGCAAACTTCGACAACCGAACCGTAAGTCTTTTCCTGATCTCCTCCTCCAGCAGTTCTAGGAGCTCCGGTTCTGGGGAACCCGTGCCGAGCCTGCTGCACAAAGCTGCGAGCCCGTCTCGTCGGTAGAGATCGGCCAACTCGCTGCGAAGCTCTTCATCATCTTTGACCCGCTCATACGTTATCGGCATCCTTTGCCTCTTCTCCATTCTGAGGGGGCACAAACAACCGCAAGAACTTCGCGTAGAAGGAAGTGCGCTTTTCAACGGACCGGACGGCTCCCGGCCAGAACGCGTACGGCTTGGTACAGTCGATGCTTATCACGCCGATGGGCTGGCCCCCGTTGCCAACAACAGGGAACGAAGCAATGCTCCGGTAAGGCTTCCCGTCTTCGAACTCCCACGCTTCCCTGGCTCGGTGGTCTCGCTTGAGGTCATGCAGCACTACGAGCCGGGGCCTGGCACGGACCGCCTCGGCACAAAACCATCTTCCCACCTCACGTGTACCTTCCCGCCGACCGAGCTCATCAACCTCTTCGGCGCGTTCCAGCACTGCCATTTCCCAACCACCATCAGAACGTGCCAGGGGAAGATACGCAACCGAAACGTCTTGCCGCGCCACACCAGCCACCTCCACGACATCCAGCTTAACGCTTTCCAGGATTCTCTGCAACATCGGGTACCGCTGTCCCTGGGCACCCTGACCGTCAAGAACGCTGGGGTCCTTGATGCCCAGCTCACGGAGGAGCCTGGAGAGCTTGCGGCGACGTTCGAGTTCGAACCCTTCATCCGTCTCTTTGCCCATGAGCGTTTGCGCGGCTTCGAGGACATTGGGCACCGACACGCACGCGACCAAGATCGCCAGTCCCCACTTCGCTACGTGAACGTCCTCGAGCGATCTGGCTGCCGTCGCGTCAAGCACCGCCTGCGCACCTGCAAAAGTCACGAGGAAGAGCATTCCGACGCCATGTAGCAGACGGCGCATGCGCATTCGGCGGAAGTGGTGGTAATACCCCCGTGCCCATCGGAGAAGGGATGGCCACGCGCGACCCCTGTGCTGCCAGTAGTCGTCCGCGGCTTCATTAGACCACAGAGGCTCCCCATGCGTCCCCTCCTGTGCCATTCACATCCCCCGCGCCAGTTGCAGTCTACCTTGACAGTAGGATACCCCAACTTCGATGCAGGTTCAAACAGCCACCGCCGGCCGTCCTCAGCTTGCCAACAGCCAAGCTGCGCTCGGAAGCACCACGTGCTTCGGCACTTCATCCAGAGTTTCATCCGCTGTTTCACCCAGATCTTCCCCAACTGCTGTCCACTGCTGACATCTGCTGTCATCTCATGGCACAGAACCGGGAAAACGGCGGGTTCTCGGGGAGTCACAAGGTGGCGCCCGTGGCGGCGATAGACGCTCCTGTCAACTCCTGTCGTACATAGACGTGGAGCGGGCGAAGGGATTCGAACCCTCGACGTCCAGCTTGGGAAGCTGACATTCTACCACTGAATTACGCCCGCTCCTCGATTCGCCATTCTAAACGGCCGGGCGGGTAGTGTCAAGACTGCCGGGCGGCACGGCGTTCGCTTCGGGAGGCATCGGACACCCGATCATCTACTCGTCTTGACCTTCGGACTCCGGATGTTCCTGGCCCCGTGGATGACGGTCAGAACATCAATCCGGGCGCGTTTCATGCAGCATATAATCCCGTAGGGCGCCTCAACCAACCCTATCTCCGTAGACAACTCCCCGTGCGGCGTCAGTTGTCAGTGTGTTGGACCGTCTCCGGACCGCAAAGCCAGCCCTTCCGGGCAAGCGCATCCCATGCTGTACGGATATGGTGCTCTGCGAACGACCTCTTACGTTCTCCCCACTCGTATGTCTTAACGATGGCTTGGTCAACGTTTTTTGCGTCTCCGTGTGTCGCTACCCAGTGGACGGTTGAGAGCAGCTCCATGCCAAAAGGCGTTTCAAAGCCTTCCACCAAATCGGCTACGCGCTCGAACCGCTTCCGCGTCTCGGGATGCTTCTGCAAGAAGGTCTTCGCCCGACGGGATGCTTCAGGATCCAGTTCAATATGCTTGTCAGGCCGGTCCTCGGCGTCGCCGTAGCCAGTGATAAAGTGGCCTTCAATACGACTCAAGACGTGTCGCAGGTTCTCTGCATAGGGTCCATATGGCGCCTTCTGGTAGCGCAAACGAAGTTCCTCCCCCGCTTCCTGCATGAAATACATCAATTTGTGGATCTCTAAAAGTGAGACAAACGGATCCATAACAGCCAGCAAGTATCGGCTCATCAGGCCCAGCAACGCAGCTCTGCCGACGGTCATCTTCGGTGGCTTCTGCCGCGTGACCATCTTCTCGGCGGCGGGCGCCCCCGCTGGCTCGTAAAGCAGGACGCGAACGTCCGGGAGTGCCTCGAACGCTTGCTCAATTTCCGGCCGGACGACCTCCCATTCCAATCCCCCCAGGCCACAACCCAGCGGAGGCACGGCGATACTCCGGATACCGCGCTCTCGAACAACGGCTACGAGAGCCTCCAGTCCGGCCTCGATGTCTTCGATGCGGCTCCTATTCCTCCAATGGCGTTTAGTCGGGAAGTTAATCACATACCGCGGTTCGATCAACAGGCCCAGTTCGTAAACGAACATCGTTCCGGGACGGAGTCCTTCACCGTCGCAGACGGCCTTGTAAGCCTTGAAATTCTCTGGGAACGCCTTGCGAAATTGCAGAGCAATGCCTCGCCCCATCACGCCCACGCAGTTCACGCTATTGACGAGTGCCTCCGCCTCGGCCTTGAGTATGTCGCCCTGCGTAACTTCGATCACCACACACCTCCCGTCACGGATAATACCAGCTCTGCTCGACTGAGACCAGTGGCTCATGCGTGGCCTCGGTCAGTGAGGCGCGAACCTCCTCGGCAATGCGCTGGTCCATTACACCGACTTTCTCAACAAGGTTCCAGGGGAAGGATTCGTAGACCAAGAGCTCGGCTTGCTTGCCTTCTTTCACTTCCATCGCTCGGAAATCATCTGCGTGGACCGCGTCCCAGTCAACTCTATCCAGGTGCTCCAGCCCTGTGTAGAAACTGGCAAAGTAGGCCCCGGCGTTCCGGTCAGACAATGCCCAGCGCACGTCGTTCGTGTCAGCCCATTTGACCACAGTGTGCAGATCGGCCTGGAGATGCACGATCGGGCGCTGGCCGCCGTGGTAGGAAAGCTCTGGGTAATTGCCCATGTACAAAATGTAAAGCATGATGGAACGTGGACAGAAATAGAATGGGACGTACTCGCCCACCGTAGTTCCGGGGTGGCAAGTCACCGGCAGTCGTTGCCGCCGCTGCTTGATGCTTGACATGCCGACGATCTCGCAATCCAGCGAAAACTCAACTCTCTTGGCATCTGACCAAAGCCGGCCGGCCCGCACGATGCGTGGCAGATTGCTCGCGTGGGTGATATGGTGTATCTTGGGATTCGCAGGAATCTTCGCCATGCTCCCACCCCAACGCCTTCCGGCCTGTGCTTGGAATCGGCTCGAAACCAACCCGATCAATGCGTGCCAGTTAACGCTCGCTCGAGTTGTCGCCCTCCCGGCGGCCTCCCGCAAATCCCTCGATCACGTCACGGGCGTGGCGTGGTCTTGTGAAGCCCGTGAAGATGCGCGGGATGGTTCCTGAAGCCAGATACGTGCCTTCTGGACGCTGTCCGGGGCGTCGTGCTCGGTCATGAGCCAGGGGACTGCCAGCAGAGGAATACCGATCGAATACTTGACGGATCGAACATTGGCCATCGGAATAGCCTGCGTCGCGTTCTTACCCAGAACTGGACGTTTGGCAACGACGACCCGGTCCCTGTATACGCGCAGCTTTGACCCGTACGGCCGACAACCCACCTCCAAAACTGGCTCCTCACTGACTGCGCGCTGAACAGGCTCTGCGACCGGTGGCTGCTTCGCATTCATGCCCGTGTCTTCCGAACAAGGCTTGTGGTCTATGGCGCCAGAATACACAGCGTCTGGCGACCTGTCAAACGCCCCGGCGCCCGTCTACCTTTGAAAGCATCGTCTGTGCAGCGTAGGATGCTCCTCAATGCGTCTGGCTCCAGGAAACTGACACGCGGAGAGTGCGGGATGGCCGATGCGCGGCGGAGGGATTACGATGTGCTGGTGGTGGGCGGGGGGCTGAGCGGGTTCGCGGTGGGGCTGACCTGCGCGCGGGCAGGGCTGGACACGCTGGTGGCGGGGGCGCATCCGGTGCCCGGCTGGGAGGGTGTCTGGACCTTCCAGAACGAGCTGCCCGCCGAGCCGATCGGGTTGGCCAAAGAGGTGGCTGATGCGGTGGCAGCGAAGGGGGCGCGGGGGAACGGGGTGCTGGACAACGCGGTGCTGGAGCTGACGCTGGATGCCATGGCCACCGAGGCCGGGCTGGACCTCCTGTATCACGTGCGGCCCGTGGCGCTGCTAACGGCGGGCGGGGCGGCCTGCGGTGCCGTGCTGGCGGGGAAATCCGGGGAGATCGAGGTCGGCGCAAGGGTTCTGGTGGATGCCACTTACGGGGCCGCACTCTGGCGGTGTGCGGGGTCCGGGGTGGGGGAAGCCGGCGGTGCCTTGCGCTACGGGTTCATCATGAACCATGCGTCGGGGCTGACGGAGCCGGTCGAACTTTCCGGGCCGGAGGGATGCCGGCGGCTGCGTGTGGTGCCGTCGGTCTGGCCGGGGGAGGCGCGCATCTTGTTCGACGCGGGGGCCTCGCGGGTGGTGGACACCCAGGAGATGGTCCCGGATGTGCTGCGAGCGGTGCGGGACGAGGTGCCGGCCTGCGCGGCGGCGCTGGTGACGCAGATGGCGTATGATGCCGTGCCGCTGGAGATGCCGACGGTCGGCGATCTGGACGGCCACGCGCACAGCGAATTGCCCGGTCTGTTCGGTGCCGGGCCTTGGGCGGGGGACGTGGACCCGGCGGAGAATGCCTTCGCGGGCCTGCTGGCCATAGGCGAAGAAGCGGGTCGGCAGGCAGCGGCCGAGCCGCCTGCACCCGGTGGAGAGGTCGAGCGCCTGGATGCGCCGGCGCGGGAACTGGACGCGGGCGTGGTCGTCTGCGGGGGAGGCACGGCGGGTGCAGTTGCGGCGCTGGCGGCCGCGCGCGAGGGAGCGGACACGCTGCTGATCGAGGGCACACCCATCCTGGGCGGCATCGGGACCGGGGGCAACATCCACGGGTATTTCTACGGCGTGGAGGGCGGACTGCAGGACG
>CAYVBE010000027.1:27242-31205 GCA_964448935.1 uncultured candidatus Brocadiaceae bacterium | reverse complement strand
CGTGGCCACCTTCAGTCCAGTCTACCAGGCAACCTGTCGGCGGGCAAAACCCCGGCCCCACCTCCCAGCCCTTGACAACGGCCACCAAATGCCCACAATGCAGTCTGTCCAGACCGCCCTCAACTCCGGAAGTTCAACCGTGGCGAGCGAAATCAGAACCAGGGGCAATGGCGCAACGCATAGGCGCGAACTGATGGTAGACGGCGAACCCGTCAGCGCGCTCAGCGTCGTACCCCGGTCCGTGCGCATCTGCGGCGTCCAGGTGCGCATGGGCGGAATCGGCGGCGTCCACACCCGGGAAGAACAGCGCAAGAAAGGCTACGCCCGCAGGCTGATCAGCGAAACCGTGTCTTACATGACCCATGAGGGATATGCCATCTCCATGCTTTTCGGCATACCGGACTTTTATCACAAATTTGGCTATCTGCCCGTTATACCGGAGCATACGACGACCATTTCCACACGAGAAGCCGAACGCGCAGGCGAGGCGGCCGGATCGTTCAGGTCCAGGCCGGTGCAGGAGGACGACTACCCGTTCGTGGCGCGCCTGCACAACCGAAACGAACACAATCGCCCGGCGTGTATGGTGCGAAAGGAAGGGGAGTTCAGCGAGTTCCGCCAGGGAACGGACTGGGAGAGAGACGTCAGTGCCTTCATGATCGAGGATGAGGCCGGCGAAAGGCTGGCCTATGCAGCGTCCGACAAGAGCGAGACCGCGGTGAAGGTGACAGAGGTGCAGGCTGTGGACGGTTCCTTGTTCGGCAGTCTCCTCCATGAGTTCGCGTCCATGGCCGTGGAACGCCGCTGCGGCGAGATCGAACTCCACCTGCCCTGTGACCACCCGTTCGTCCGATACGTGCGCCGCTGCGGCTGCCGGAGCCGCATTCACTACTACCGCATGGCCGGCGGGATGATGCGAATACTCAACCAGTCCCCCTTCCTGGCGTCTCTGGAACCTGCCCTGGCGCAGAAGCTGCGCGACGCCGGAGCAGCATCGTCCCCGGTTCGGCTGCAGGTGGAGACGGACCTTGGGCAGAACATCCTGCAGCTCAACGCCAGCGCACCGGGACAGGCAAGAAAGTGCCGCCTGAAGGCGCCGCAGAACAAGCTGATGCAGCTGCTGACAGGCTACCGGACACCGGCCGACCTGGCGCGCGATGACGATGTAGAAATAGATGAAACGGACATAAAGGTGCTGACGGTTCTGCAGCCCCATCAAGCCGCCTACGTCTACCACGCCGACCGGTTCTGACCGGCCTCACGTGCAGCGTTTGCCGCGGGATATCTGCTCGATCTCGGGGCGGGTGTAGAGCCGGCCCTGCCCAACGCCGGGGCACTTTTTCTTCAGCGCTTCCCAGCTCCGGCGGTTCTTCAGGATGTGGGTCCAGAAAGGGAAAGTGCGGCACTGGGGCGGACGCACCGGATAGACCGTGCAGCCCTCGGGACCCAGCAGGACGCAGTCACCGTTGGGCCGCTCCTTAAGGCTGATCCGCAGCCAGACGCGCCGGCAGTACTCCGAGGAGAACCGGTCAACCGGTATGCCCAGGTGGGCGGCCATCCGCTCGATGTTGGTGCGGTCCACCCACACGTAACCCGGCGCTCCGCCGCAGCAGCGGCCGCACTGCGTGCAGGAGAAGCGTAGGCCATGCGCGTACCAGACATCCGATGGATTGGAATCGCCGGAAGGATTCATATCGCGCCGCGAAACAATGGACCTGTCAGGCGGGGCTTCCCACGGGGTGAGGATAGTCGCCCGTGGCCGTGTCCCCGTCGGGCTTCTCGGGAGCGGGCTGTTCGGCGGCCTGCTCCTTCTCCTGCCGCTCCTCCTCGGCCCGGCGTTCGGCCAGATCCTCCACGCTGGTCCCCTGCAGCAGGGCGTCCACTTCGTCGCCCTTGAGCGTTTCCAGCTCCAGCAGCGCCTGCGCGATGCTCTGCAATGCCTCGGAGTTTTCTCCGCACATGTGGCGAGCCGTCTGGTAGCAGTCCATCAGCAGCGTCTGGACCTCTTCGTCTATCCTCTCCGCCATGTGGTCGCTGTGGCGTTTGCCCCTGGTGATCTCGTTGCCCAGGAACACGTGCTGCTCCTCCTCGGAATAGCTGATCGGCCCCAGGCTCTCGCTCATGCCCCAGCGGGTGATCATCTTGCGCGCCAGCGCGGTGGCGTTCTCGATGTCGTTCTCGGCGCCGCTGGATATGTCACCGCAGAACATCTCCTCGGCAACGCGCCCCGCCATGGCCATGGCCAGCTTCCCCAGGCACTCGTTGCGGCGCAGGCCGTATTTGTCATTCTCCGGCAGGATCATGGTCATCCCCATGGCAACGCCGCGGGGAATGATGGTCACCTTGTGAAGCGGCTCGATATACTCGTGCAGCTTCGCCACGAGTGCATGGCCGGCCTCGTGGTAAGCGGTCATCTTGCGGTCTTCCTCGCTCATCACGCGGCTTCGCTTCTTCTCCCGTCCGAAGCGCACCTTGTCGCGCGCCCCTTCCAGGTGGCTCATGCGCACCTCCGTCTGCCCCTCGACGGCGGCGCGGATAGCGGCCTCGTTGATCAGCGCCTCCAGGTCGGCGCCGGTGAATCCGGGCGTGCCGCGGGCGATCTGCCGCAGGTCCACCCCTTTGGCCATGCGCACCTTGCGGGCGTGGACTTCCAGGATTTCTTCCCTGCCCTGCACATCCGGCATGTCCACCACGATCTCCCGGTCGAACCGCCCCGGGCGCAGCAGCGCCGGGTCCAGCACGTCCGGCCGGTTGGTGGCAGCCATGACGATGACGCCCTCGTCCCGGCTAAAACCGTCCATCTCGCTGAGGATGGCGTTCAGCGTCTGCTCGCGCTCGTCGTGTCCGCCGCCCAGTCCAGTGCCTCGCTTGCGGCCCACGGCGTCTATCTCGTCCAGGAAGATGATGGACGGCTCGTTCTCACGCGCCTTGCGAAACAGGTCGCGCACACGCGAAGCGCCGACGCCGACGAAGAGTTCCACAAAATCGGAGCCGCAGAGGCTGAAGAAAGGCACGTCGGCCTCCCCGGCGATGGCCTTGGCCAGCAGGGTCTTGCCGGTGCCGGGCGCGCCCACCAGCAGCACGCCGCGCGGGATGCGCCCGCCGATGCGCTGGAACTTCTCCGGGCTCTTCAGAAACTCTACGATCTCCTGGACCTCTTCCTTGGCCTCCTCCACGCCGGCGACATCGTCGAAAGTCGCCTCCGGCTTCTTGGTCTTCTTGGCCTTCTCGGTGCTGCTGCCCAGGAACGGCATAATGCCGTCCCGGGAGTTGACCGCCCTCATCTGGCGGTTGAAAAAGTACAGCATCAGCACCAGAAGCAGCAGGAATGGAGCGATGTTGAGCAGGGCGAACGACAGGAAGCCGTCCGATTCGGAGTAATCCACCCTCCCCCCCATTTCTTCCAGCTTCTCGGACCACTTCTCCAGGTTGGCAGCGATGGTTTCCTTGGGCAGCGTGAAACTCTCCGCTTCGCCCTCGCCGGATCCGGCCTTGAGCCACGCCTTGACGTTGGTGCCATTGATCTCAAGCCGGACGATCTGCCCGTTTCGCATCAGCCGGAAGAACTGCTCTTCGCCCGGCTTTTCGGTGCCGCTGCCGCTGACGCGGCGGTACATGGTGATAGCCACCAGGATGCCGCCGATCAATATGGCCCACATCAGAAGCTGGCGCCCGATCTTGGGGCCCTGCGGGCCGTCCGATTGGCCTTGATCGTCGGGCCTTTCACCCGGTCTGCGTTGATTCCGGTCTCTTTTGCTATTCATTTACAGGCAGTGTCTTAGGGGAATTGCGACTCTACATCTCTACTTATATTCTACCAGTTCCGCTGCATTCTTTCCACTATGCGCTGCGCCGCCTCCCGCATAGTCGCCCGAAAATCCACATCCTCGGGTATCAGATCCGCCGGCACGGGGTCGCTGCCCAGAGCGACCGGCGTGTCGCCCATGACGGTGGCCTGCTGCA
>CAYVBE010000027.1:0-27142 GCA_964448935.1 uncultured candidatus Brocadiaceae bacterium | reverse complement strand
GTGCGGATATCCTCCCGGAACAGGTTCTCCGCCCGGTAGCCGCACCCCGCCGCTCCCACAAGCAAGCCCACCAACACCGCGAAGACTGCCCTGTCGGCCAACATATCCACCTCGTCCAGTCAGGGGCCTATTGTCGCCCGGAAGTCTCCGCCACTCCCGGCAGGGGCACCTCCCGCGTCTCACCGCGCGGGGGCCCGTCCATGTCCTCTTTGATCTGACGTATCTTCTCTTCCGCCCATTCGCGGTAGCTGCCCTCCGGAAACTCGCGCATAACGTGTTCCAGGTAGTTCAGCGCCGCCCACGGCCTGTTCTCGCCCCGAATGTAGAAACGCGCCACACGGGCGCTCGTCTGAGCCAGCGTCCCGCGCACCTCCGTTAGCTTTTCCTCGGCCTCCGGGGTAAGGTTGTGCTCCGGATACAGTTCGACGAAATCTCGAAGCGCCCGCTCGGCCCGTCGCAGTCGCTCCATGCCCAACTGCAGCCACGTGGCCACCCGATACTCGCAGCGCGCCACTTGATACCAGCCGTAGGGCACCCACTTGCTGTCGGGATAGAAGTCAATGAGTGCCAGATACTCATTTTTCGCTTTCACGGGATTGCCGTGCTCGAAGGCGGCATCCGCCTTGCGCCGCTGCACGTCGGCCGCCTCGGTTGGGTCGTCGGCCTGCTCGGCCACTTGGTTGTACATCCGAAAGGCCGAACTCAAGTCCCTGGCCGCCTGGCGCCTGGCGGCCTCGTACTGCATCTCGCGCGCCCGGAGGGCCCGCTCGCCGTCCGGGTAGCCGCCGGTCAGCCTGCCCAGCTCCTCGAAAGCCGCCTCGTAATCCTCGGCCTGCATCAAGGCGCGGGCCAGCATCAGACGCGCCTCGCCGGCCCACTCCGCCTCCGGCGACTCCTTCAGCAGCTTCCGGAGCTGCGGTATGGCGCCCGCCCACTGGCGCGCGCCGATCAGCGCGTAGGCATGTTGCAACCTGGACTCCACGTTATCCTCCACGGGCTCGTCCAGGTTCACCTCTCCCGTCTGCGGGGTCCACACTTCAACCGCCCCGGCCGTCGCCCACGCCAGGCACAGCACCGCCAACACGAGAGGCGCACGGCGCCGCAAAGTACCACTGCACAGCATCGGTGTAACTCCAGGCAGGAGAATCTGACGCTGTGATTCTATCACACGGGAGCCGCCCTGTCACATACGCGCCAGGCCGGCGCGCAGGCGCTCCACAAGACGACGCGCCATCGGTCCGGTCAGCGCCGGTGGAGGGGCCTCAAAAGCGAAATCCTGCTCCAGCACTCGTCCGCCGGTCGTGGCGCGGAAGCTGCCTGCAAATGCGCCCTTCGGCAGCGGCCACGCCAGAGCCACCACGGGCTGCAGGGCAAACCGGCCCGAGGCGGGCGCCACCCGATACTCCTCGGCGGGCAGGTCGAGGACCAGTTCCCCCATAGGCGGCCGTGAAAGCGCCGCCAGGAAGTCGCCCGCCGCCAGCCCCGGGACCATGCCCGCAGGGACGGCCATGGCCGCCCCACCCGTCGCGGCGCAAACCTGCCGCCACGCGGGGTCGGCCGCCGGCGCCCCTACCTGCAGCACCAGAACGCGCACGCCGCCCTCGATGGCGCCACGCACCGCGTCCCGCTCCAGTTCCGAGGGTGCGCCGCGCCCGGTCACGTAGAGCAACATCCGTCCGCTTTCCGCAAGTCCGGCCAGTTTCAGAGCGGTCTCCGCGAACCCGCCCTGGTTTGCCTGCGGGTCGGCCTCCAGCCGCCATATTCCGGCCAGCATCGCCTCCACGCGGGGCGGGGTGTGGCGCGACATCGGGCTGCGCTCCACCTTCAGGGAGCCGTCGTAGGCCGCCAGCGCCGTCCGGCAGCCCATCGGCAGCGCGCCCAGGACCTTCTCCATCACCTCCTGCGCGTGACACCGCCCGCCGGGGCCGAAGTCCGCCGTCGCATCCAACGCCACCAGCAGCCGTGTGTCACCGCTGAGCCAATCGTGCTTCCTGCGCGGCGGCCTCCAGCCGATCAGCAAGGCATCGTCCGCAGCGAGAACGTCCACCCCGTGCGCCCTCGCCGGCTGGAACTCGAACACCATCGGTTCGGCCGCCGCCGGGCCCGTCTCCAAGTACTCCCATGACACCTGCTCCTCCCCGCGCGCAGACAGCCCCTGCAGGGGACAGACCGCCGTCCTGAACCCGCCCGGAACGGAGGCGTCCACCCGCACGGTTGCGCGCCGCACCACGTCGGTCCAGCACCTGGGGTTGATCCCGAGCGCGCCCCGGCCCTCCCGATAGTGAAGCGCACAGACCGCGCCTGCGTGGAACTCGGCCGTCCCGCCCGCGGGCACACTGACCGGGGCCGCCACTTCCGCCAGCGGCGCCGGCAGGATCAGGTCCCCCGCAGCGAGTTCTCCTTCCCAATCCGTCTCGCCCGAGTTTCGGAGAGTGCCCCGCAGAAAGACCACCGCCAGCGAACCGCGCACGGTGAGTTCGAGATCGAGGTCCGCGACCTCGACGGAGGGCGGCAGCGCGCCCGACGGTGGGCTCAGGCGAACCGACGCGAGTTGACGCGCCGTCAGCCGCCGCCCCTCGGCATCCGGGAACTTACGCAGCCACTGAATCGCCTCGGGAACGTATGCCGGACGGACCGGCCCCCAGACGGAGCCCTCCCTGAGCATGGCGCATCGGCCGGCCTCCAGGACCCGCGACTCCTCCCCCGTGACCAACCGCGCCTCGCCGGCCACGCAGGCCACGCGCAGCCGGTTGGGTGTGGGGTTTAGGACGAGCCGCCCCCGGATGCACTCGACGGTCCCCTGCCGGCTCAGCAGCCGCAAGGGCTCCCCCGGCGGCCGGTCGCAGTCCACGTAAACACGCCCGAACACGGGCTCGACCAGGCCGGGTTCGCCGAAGCCGAGCGCCGAACCCGAGTCGAGGCGCCATTGCGCGCCGCCCGTGCGCACGCGCGCCAGCGCGTCGGGCGCGGTTCGCACGGTTGTGCCGGGCCAGAGCGGCCGCCCGCCTTCCAGGCGCTGCCAGTTCCTGTCCTCGCCGATCTGGAACCGCACGTCACCCACCACCCCCATCAGGTCGGCCACCGGCTCAACCGGCTCGCCCACCCGTGGCAGCAGGGCAAGCGCACCCGCCATTACGCCGCCCACCAGAAGCATCACACCCACAAACACCAGGGCTCGGAACAGCAGAGAACTCTCCGGATCGGGGCTGGCGGGCACCAGATCGCGATCCGGTCCCGCTTCCAGCGCTTCCTCCACCCGCCTGTCCAGCTTCTCGATTACGGATTCCGGGACGGAGACCCCCTGTAGTCCGCGCATTCCCCGGCGCACCGCGCGGAACTGCGCCAGCCGCTCGCGGCAACGCGCGCAGGTCCTCAGGTGCACGTCCAGCTCGTCGTCGTGGATGGCGGGATCGGACAAGCGCGCCACCATCGCACGCCGGGCGGCCCTACAGTTCATCGCACCCCTCCGTGGCCGGGAAGGTAGGAGAGCCTGCCATCACACGGTATGCCTTCTCCAGGCACGCAATGGTGCGCTTCCGGCTGAAATTGCACGCCTTCGCGGTCTCGGCAAGCGACAACCCACCCACCGTGGTCAGCAAGAACGGCTGCCGGAACGGGCGGCGCATATCGGCCACCCGGAAGAACACCTCACCGGTCCCGGATGACGGTGCGTGGCGCTTCAGGTCGCCGATCAGGTCGCTCAGACCCATCGGCTCGGGGTGGGTGGCGGGAACCGAATTCTGCGTTGCCACGGCGTAAAGCCACGATCGGAACGAATCGAACCCCTCCCACGCGCCCCTGTGCCGCGCTACGACCTCCCAGACCTCCACCAGGTGCTGCGCCGCCTTTTGCTGGTTGCCCGTGCTCAGCAGCAGGTACCAGAACAACTCGTCGCGGTAGTGGCCCATCAGAACCCGCAAAGCCGCATCGTCTCCGCCGACGAAGGCGTCCCAGAGCTCTTCGTCGCTGGGTTTCTCCTCTGTGGGACTCGACTCGGTCACTCCCGCTCCTCTCGGCATAGGCAATGCTCACGTCCTATTCTATCGCTCCGCACCGGCATTGTGTCAAAGGTGGCGTAAACGCTGACAAACCGGCGCGCTTTCTGGTAGACTATCGGCGACATCCTCGAACTTCGGAGATCCAGATGCGCGTCGGGGTCGGTTACGATATCCACAAGTTCGGATCGGAACCGCCGCTTGTCCTCGGTGGGACCACCTTCCCTTCCGAGCCGCGGCTGATCGGCCACAGCGACGGGGACGCGCTCTTCCACGCCGTGGCCGACGCCGTGCTGGGCGCGGCAGCCCTGGGCGACATCGGCGAGCACTTTCCCGACACCGACGACCGGTGGGAGGACGCCGACAGCGCCGTCATCCTGGCCGAAGCACTCCGCCTGGCCCGCGAGGGGCGGCGCCTGGTCCCGGTCAACGTGGACATCAACATTATCACCCAGCGGCCACGTCTGGGCGCACGCAAGCAGGCACTCCGACGGCGCCTGGCCGAAGTGCTGGACATCGCCGAAGACCGCGTGAGCATAAAGGCGCGCACCCACGAGGGCGTGGGCCCGATCGGACGCGGCGAGGCCCTGGAAGTCCAGGCCATAGTGCTGCTCGAACAGGTCAGCTAATCCTCGCCGAGAGCCCGCGACTTCTCGGTCGCGGCGGCCACGGCGTCTATGAAGGCCCGGCGCAATCCGGCCTTCTCCAGCACGCGCACCGCCTCGATGGTGGTGCCGCCCGGCGTGGTCACCTGGTCTTTCAGCTCGCCGGGATGGCGTTCGGTCTCCAGGACCATCTTCGCCGCGCCCAGCACCGTCTGCGCCGCCAGGCGTGTCGCCTCCCGTCGGGGCAGGCCCATGCGCACGCCGCCGTCGCTCAGGGCCTCGATAGCCATGTAGATGTAAGCCGGGCCGCTGCCGCTCAGGCCGGTCACCGCGTCCATGTGTTTCTCCTCCACGCGCACGCAAAGCCCTACGGCGCCCAGCACCTCCGCCGCCAGGTCCGCATCCGCCGGCGTAGCGCCCTCGCCCGCGCAGTAGGCCGCCGCCCCGGCACCGACCAGGGCCGGCGTGTTGGGCATGACGCGGATGACGCGGTCCGTGCCGAACAACCCCTCCAGCGCACTCAGCGTGACCCCGGCCGCGATGGAGACGATCAGCGTCCCCGGTCCCATCTCGTCGCGCACCTCCTCGGCCACGGCCGGCACCACGTGGGGCTTGACCGACAGCACGACCACGTCGCACCGACGCGCCAACTCCAGGTTCCGGGCGAACACGTTCTCGCCGATCCGCCGGGCGAACAAATCCCGCCGTTCCGGGTCGGGGTCGGCGACGAACAGTCTGCCCTCCTGCGCCGCCCCCGCCTCCAGCACGCCGTTGAGCAGCGCCTCGGCCATCAGCCCGGCCCCGATGAACCCCAGCTTACGCTCGATCATGGTATGTCCTCCCGTTCGCCCGTTGAGCAACCTGTCCGACCGTCATTATTGAAGAATCCGCCCGGTTTTGCAATAATCGGAGGTAACCAACGCCACAGAAAAGCCGGGAACGGCCGCAGACGAGGGCGCCTGCGGTATACACCACACCCATATCGAGGACAACATAGCCGGCGGCACGTCCTTGTCACGGGTTGCATTGGTGCAAGACGCCAGGCCGCCGCAACGTCGGGCCTCCTCAGTGGTGGCCGCCGCAGCAGTGTTTGAATTTCTTGCCGCTGCCGCAGGGGCAGGGGTCGTTGCGACCCACTTTCTGGTCCACCCGGATGGGCTCGCGGGGTTTCTCATCGCCGGCGCCGTCGGCGGCCTGCTGCTGGCGCTGCACGTCCTCGTCCATCTCGAACTCGTCGTGCCGCGCCTCGCTTATCTGCCAGATGCCGCTCACCTCGCGGTCGGTGCGCTCCTCGACCTCGACGCCGAACAGCAGGTCCGTCATCTCGTCCGCGATGTTCATCAGCATCTGCTCGAACATCACGCCGGCCTCGCTCTTGTACTCCAGCTTGGGGTCCACCTGGGCGTAGCTGCGCAGCCCGATGCCGCTTTTCATCACGTCCATCGCGTGCAGGTGGTCCTTCCACTTCATGTCAATCGTGCGCAGGCCCACATAGCGGCCGAAGTCCAGCAGGCGTTCCTCGCCGATCTGGTCGCACTTCTGCCGGAACAGCTTCTTCGCGCGTTCGGTCAGCTCCGTCTCGAGCTGCTCGGCGGTACCGGTATAGGGCTCCTCGATCCCGGCAGGCGCACGGAACTTCCGCTGGAACCAGTCCCGCAGCCCCTCGATGTCCCACTCCTCGGCGCTCATCCGGGCATTCACGTACGTGTCCAGCCCGTCGAGCAGGGCGTCCTCGATCAGCGTGAGGAGTTCATCCTTCACCTCGCGCCGCTCGACGAACTTCTGGCGCCAGGAATAGACGCTCTTCCGCTGCTCGTCCATCACCTCGTCGTATTCCAGCAAGTTCTTGCGGATGTCGAAGTTGTACTCCTCCACCCGCTTCTGCGCCTTCTCGATCCAGCGGCTGACCATCTTGCTCTCGATGGCCATGCCCTCCTCCATGCCCACCTTCTGCAGCCACTTGCGCATGCCCTCCGGTGCGAAAACACGCATCAGGTCGTCCTCGAAGGACACGAAGAAGCGGCTGCTGCCGGGGTCGCCCTGCCGGCCGGCGCGGCCGCGCAACTGGTTGTCCACCCGCCGGGCCTCGTGCCGCTCGGTGCCCACGATGTGAAGGCCGCCCTTCCTGGCAACGCCGGGGCCCAGCACGATGTCCGTGCCGCGGCCCGCCATGTTCGTTGCGATGGTCACACTGCCCGGCTGACCGGCCTTGGCCACCACCTCCGCCTCCCGCGCGGCGTATTCGGGCTTGGCGTTCAGCACCTCGTGCTCGATTCCCTCGCGGAGCAGCAGCCTGCTCAGTTCCTCGCTGGTTTCCACGCTGGTGGTGCCCACCAGCACCGGCCGCCCCTCCTCGTACACGCGGCGTATCTCCTCCACCACCGCGTCCCACTTCTCCTCCTCGGAGCGATAGACGACGTCCGGATACTCCTTCCGGATCAGCGGCAGGTTCGTGGGGATGGCCACAACGGTGAGGTCGTAGATCTTGTGGAACTCACTGGCCTCGGTCATGGCGGTTCCCGTCATGCCGGCCAGCTTGTTGTAGAGGCGGAAGAAGTTCTGGTAGGTGATCGTGGCAACGGTCTGGGTCTCCTGCCGCAGCTTCAGCCCCTCTTTCACCGTCACCGCCTGGTGGAGGCCGTCGCTCCAGACGCGCCCCTCCATCAGCCGGCCGGTGAACTCGTCCACGATGACCACTTCGCCGTCCTTGACGATGTATTCCGAATCGCGCAGGAAGAACTCGTGCGCCCGCAGGCCGGTTTCGATCAGGTGCGGCCACTCCATGGTGTCCTCTGTCCGGATGCTGTCCACGCCCAGCATCCGTTCCACGCGCGCCTCGCCCTCATCGGTCAGGTGGCAGGTCTCCTCCTTCTCCTTCACCTCGTAATCCCGGCCGGCCTCAAGGGCACGGGCGATGTTGTTGGCCTTGTAGTATTTCTCGGTCTGCTGCATCACGGGGCCGCTGATGATCAGGGGCGTGCGGGCCTCGTCAATCAGCAAGCTGTCCACCTCGTCCACGATGGCGTAGTTCAGGCCCTTGCGGAGCTGCGCCTGGTCCTCCGGGCTGTAGCGCATGTTGTCGCGCAGGTAGTCGAACCCGAACTCGCTGTTGGTCCCATAGGTGACGTCGCAGTCGTATGCCTCGCGCTTCTCGGCAGGGGTCTGGCCGGCCTGGATGGCGCCGGCGGACATGCCCAGAAAGCCGTAGAGCGGGCTCATCCACTGCGCGTCACGGCGGGCCAGGTAATCGTTGAAGGTCACCACGTGCACGCCGTCCCCGGTCAGTCCGTTCAGGTAGGCGGCGAAGGTGGCCACCAGAGTCTTGCCCTCGCCGGTGACCATCTCGGCGATCATGCCCCGGTGCAGGGCGATGCCGCCGACCAACTGCACGTCGAAGGGCCGCATGGTGGGATAGGGGCTGTCCTCGGCGGGGGTGACCAGCACACGCCGCGCCGCCTCGCGGACGTTGGCGAAAGCCTGAGGCAGAATCTCCTCCATGGCCTCCTCCTTGGCCTCCTGCGTGCTGGATCCCTGGACGTATTCCTTGAATTTATCGGTCAGTTCCCGCAGTTCGGCGTCAGTCTTCTGCTGAAACTCCGGCTCCAGGGAGTTTATTTCGTCCACGAGCGGCACCATTTCGCGCAGCAGCCGCTCGTTCGAGGTGCCCAGAACCGCCTTGAACACACCGCTGATCTTCTCCAGGACTCTACCGATCATTGGCTCTTTTTGGCGCTAAAGTCGAGTCATCATTATTATAGGACATAAGGCCGCAGATGTCCATTATTTAGAGGCTTCCGTCAGCACCGGGGCAGCCAGCAATCCTCCCCTGGCGACCGCACGGTTCTATGGACTTTGTGGAGGTTGTGGACTCTGTGGCCCTCAGGCGAGGCCTGTCCGCCGGTCCTCGGGCAGGTGCCTGAGTTAAACACAGTCCGTGAACCGTGCACGATTGGTGTGTAGCGCAGCCGCCCCCGGCTGCGGTCGTTTCCTCCCGGTGACCTGAATCTGCGGATAGGTATGTTTCGTGCTAAAATGGGGATCTTTGAGCAATAGAGCGGAGATGGAGTGAGAGAGCGAGAAGTTTCCGAACAGAAAAAACCGAATGCGCACGTAGCTGCGGCGCGGTGCGGCGACTACGATCTCCGCGCGGTTCGTGCGGCTATGGAAAGCTGCCTCGCGGAATTGCCGGACCTGCGTGCGGCACTGGCCGAGGCGGACCGGGTGCTGCTGAAACCCAACCTGCTTTCGAGCACGCGCGGGCCGGAGCGGCACGTCAACACGCACCCGGCCGTGGTCACAAGGCTGACGGAGATTCTGCAGGCGGATTTCGGCTGCGAAGTCTCGATCGGGGATTCCTGCGGCTCGTTCTCTCCCAATGCTACGGCGGGGGCGCTGGAACGGTCCGGCATGGTGGCCGTCGCCGAGCAGACGGGGGCCGCGATCTACAACGTGGACGCCCAGCCCCGTCACACGCTACATTTCCAGCAAGCCCGCATCTACCGCGACATCCCCCTGCCCCGGAATCTGGACCAGTTCGATCTGATCGTCTCGGTGGCCAAGCTGAAGACCCACATGCTGACCTGCGTGACCGGCCCGGTGAAGAATTACCTGGGCCTGGTGCCCGGCACGGCCAAGAAGAACGCCCACGTGCTGGCGCCGCACGCGGTGGATTTCGCCGCCCTGCTGTGCGACCTCTACGCCGCTCTGCCGCCCACAGCGGCGTTCGTGGACGGCATCGTGGGCATGGAGGGGCGCGGGCCGAGCAACGGGTCGCTCAGGGAGGTGGGCATGATCGCGGCGGCGGCCGATCCCGTGGCGCTGGACAGCTTCTGCGCGCGGGCCATGGGCTTCGACCCCTTGCGCGTGCCGTTGCTGGCTGGCTGCGCAGAGCGCGGACTGGGCGTTGTGCACCGGCGGCACATGGAGGTGCACGGCGTTGCGGGGGGGTCCTTCGGGGCGCAGGATTTCGCGAAGCCGCCCATCTACGCCGCCGGCGCCATGACGCGACTGGTGCCGCGCTGGCTGGTGCGGGCGGGCATGAGCCTGTTTTACACGCGCTACGCGGCCATAAACCCCGAAGCGTGCGTCCGGTGCGGCGAATGCGCCCTGAACTGCCCCAGCCACGCCATCAGTTTCGACGAAGAGGCAGACCGGTACCGGGTTGACCGCGGCAAGTGCATCTGCTGCTACTGCTGCGCGGAGGTCTGCCCGGCGGACGCGATCGGGGTGGTCGGGAACTGGAGCACTCGCGCGGCGGACGCGGCAAAGGGGTTGCTGCGCGGCGGCGACTGAAACGCGCGGACCGGAACGCATTCGGGCGCTTGCCCGGCCATGGAAGACACAACCTGCGATGCTCCGCGGTCAGGCGGGCGGCTCGCCGGGGGCGGCTTCCGGCGGGGTGCGGTAGAAGCGGTTGGCCAGCAGGGACTCGGCCAGAAGGAATACCATCGCCACGAGTGCCAGGTAGGGGGTCAGCTCGCTGATGCCTCCGCCGACGGACGCCGATTTCTCGGCGTCTGCGGGCTCCTGCAGCACCTCGATGGTGCCGGCGTTGATGGACTCCTTAAGTTCCTCCAGGGTCACGCGCTCCAGACGACTCTCGGCGGCGGGCGGGTTGACGGCAAAGCCGCGGGTCCAGGTCTCATCGCGGCGCTCCAACTCGACGCGGTAGTATCCGGGCTCCCCGGTCTCCCAGTAGGTGACACGCCCCGGCGTGGTGCCGGCCATGAGCTGCTCCGGCGTCTCGGCGCCCGGCGGGGTGACGCGCACGATGGTGGGCCAGTCGGAGGGCTCGAAGGTGATCGGCACGCCGGCACCGACGGAGTAGGACCGCGCGGCGCCACCGGTCGAGCGTCCCGCAAGGTAGAGGACGATCTCCTGGCAGAACGGCACAAAGGCGGGCGTGCGCGCGAAGAGGCCCCAGCGGTCGTCCGCGGTCGAGGCGAAGACCGCCACCCGCCCGCCCTGCTCGCTGAGCAGCAGCCCCGGCCGGTCCTCGCCGAAGCTCATCAGCTCCTCGGCGCCGGAAGTCGGCGAGAGGTCTCGTATTCGGGTGAAGTAAACCCCGCTGAGCCCGACGCCGGCCCCCTCAAGCACCTGCATGAAACGATGACCGGGGCGGACGTTGCGGAGTGCGAACGGTTCGTCCGACTGTGCCTCCAGGGGGTCGCCCACCTGAGCGCCGAGTACGCCCACCGCGTAGTCCTCGCGGTAAGCGCGGCCGGCCTCCGGCCCGCAGAACACCAGCAGACCGCCCCCGGCGGAGACATACGCGCCAAGGCGCCGCCAGGCGTCCGGCGACACTGCCCCGGCCCCGGCCAGCACAACCACGTCCGTCGGACCGAGGGAAAGCTCGTCCAGCGCGGCCGAGGCGGCGCGGCCCACGGTGAACGGGCTGCGCCCCTCCTCCGCCCACGGGTTGAGGGCCAGCCGCAGGAAGTGGGTCGGCGACTCTTCGCCCCGCTCGGGGTCGTCCTCGACGCAGAGAACGTTGACGCCGGGCGAGACATCCACGGTGAAGAAGCGCTCGTCGTCCGCCGGCAATCCGTCGGGCCCGACGAACCGGACGCGGCCGCTGTGGTGGCCTTCCTCTTCCAGAAGCAGATCGAAACGGAGTTCCGTCTCCTGCCCGGCCCCGAGGCTCACGTCGCGGCGCGCCACCGGCTGCCCGCCGAACTCGAGCTGGACGGTCCGCTGGATGTCGCCGCGCGATGCCAGCACCCGAACACGCAACCCCGGCGTGCTGCCCCGGAGGGCGGGCTGGCCCTCGTCCCGCACCTCGACGATGGCCCCGTTGGGCACCGGTTTCTGCGCGCAGTCCACCAGGTAGAGGCTGGTGGCCTGCCCAAGGTCCACGCTGCGGCGCCCGAGACCCGACCAGGCGGCGCGCGTCATGTCCGTAAACAGGAAAACGTCCCGCGTGCTGCCGGCCAGCGGCCGGAGCAGGTCGCCCGCCTGTTCCAGCGCGCGCCAGCAGGTGGCGCCGCCCAGCGTGGGGCGCAGCCCGCCAACACGCGCGGCCAGGTCCTCGATCTGGTGCGTGAGTTTGCCGCTCGGCCGGGAGGCGGGCAGCAACCCGGCCGCCACGCCGTCCGGCAGGCGCTGGATGAGGTCGAGCATCCGGTTGCGGGCCTCGTCGAACCAGCTCGCATCGCCCACCTGGCATCGCATGCTCATCGAATCGTCGGCGATCAGCACCACGGCCGGTGTCCGGGCCAGGTCGCCTCCCGCAGCCGCCGCGCCGGGCCCCATTACCGGCCGCGCCACCAGCAGAGCGAACAGCACGATCAGCGCCATGCGCAGCAGCAACAGCAGCAGGTGCTTCAGCCGGGTCCGCCGCACGCTGCGCTGCCGGCTGCGGCGCACGAAACGCACGGCGGGGAACGGGACGACCTTCGGCCGCTGCCGCGACAGCAGGTGGATGATGACGGGCAGCACGGCGCCCGTGCCCAGCCACAGCAGTCCGGCGTGGATGAAACTCATCGGGAAAAGTGCTCACCCCTGAGGCGTCGGCCGGGCTCAGAACCTGGCCTGCCGCGCCTTCAGGAAGGAGAGCAGAACCTCGTCGAATGAGTGCGAAGTGTCAACCAGCACGTAGTCAATCTGCGCGTCCAGGCACGCCTTGCGGTAGCGCTCGATGAACTGTCCGATCTCCTTGCGGTATGCCTCGGCAACGGCGTTGGCATCGGCGCGAGCGGTCTGCTCGCTCTCCACGTCCACGAACCGCACCGGGCCCTGGAACGGAAAAGTCACCTCGGCGTGGTCCAGCAACTGGAAACAGATCAGGTCGTGGCCGCGGAAGCGCAGGTGCTGCAGGCCGTTGATGATCTCCTCCTGCTCCTCCCCTTCGGCCGGCAGAAGGTCGCTGAACAGGATCACCAGACCCCGGTTAGCAAGCTGGTCGGCCGCCCGGTGCAGGGAGTGCGGCAGCCGGGAGGGCCGACCGCGCTTCGAGGAGGTCAGCACGCTCAGGATGGCGGCCAGGTGCGAACGCTTGCTGCGCGCCGGCACGATGTGCGTCACGTCCTCGTCGAAGGTCACCAGCCCCACATTGTCCTGCTGCTGGTGGATCAGCAGGTAACCCAGCGCGGCGGCCATGTAGATGCCGTATTCCAGCTTGGTGATGACGCCGCCGTAGCTGTAGGCCATGGACTCGCTGACGTCCAGCAGGATGTTGCAGTCCAGGTTGGTCTCGGCCTCGAAACGCTTGATGAACAGCCGGTCGCTGCGGGCGTAGACCTTCCAGTCTATGAACTTCGGCTCGTCGCCGGGCGTGTACTTGCGGTGGTCGCTGAACTCGCTGGAGAAGCCGTGGTAGGGGCTGTCGTGGAGCCCGGAGATGAAGCCCTCGACGATGAAGCGGGCCTTCAGGTCCAGCCGCCCCACCTTCTGGATCACCTCGGGTTTCAGGTATTCTTCGACCGCTCTCATGGCACCGCGCCGCGCAGGGTAGGTTGACTTGTACGGATTTCTGCTCCATCATACGGGTTGTCGGCGCATTTTACCATTTCGCCGCCGCCGTCCAAAGCGGCGCACGCCTGGAGCTCAACCGGGGGAAAATCATGGCCGAAGACGCAAAGCATCGTTTCGATACCGTCGCCGTTCACGGGGGCCACACGCCCGACCGCGACACCCATTCGCGCGCCGTGCCCATCTACCAGACCACCTCTTACCTCTTTGAGGACACCGACCACGCCGCGCGCCTGTTCGGCCTCGAGGAGCCGGGCTACATCTACACGCGCATCATGAACCCCACCACCGAGGTGCTGGAGAAGCGGGTGGCCGTCCTGGAGGGCGGCGTGGGCGGGCTGGCCTTCTCCAGCGGCATGTCCGCCATCACCGGCGGCTGCCTGACCATCCTGGGCCAGGGCGATCACATCGTCTCCTCCAGCGGGCTCTACGGCGGCACCTACACCCTGTTCAGCCACACCTTCCCCAACAAGCTGGGCGTGGACGTCACCTTCACCGAGACCGACGCGCCGGGGGAGTTCGAGAGGGCCATCACCGACCGCACGAAGCTCCTCTACACCGAGACCATCGGCAACCCGCGCCTCTCCGTGCCCGACTTCGAGGCACTGGCCGAGGTGGCACACTCCCACGGCCTGCCTCTGATGGTGGACAACACCGTGGCCTCGCCCTGGCTCTGCAGGCCCATCGAGCACGGCGCGGACATCATCGTCCACTCCCTGACCAAGTACCTGGGCGGTCACGGCAACAGCATCGGCGGCATCCTGGTGGACGGCGGCAACTTCGACTGGGAGGGCTCAGGCAGGTTCCCCGAGCTGGTGGAGCCTGATCCCAGCTACCACGGCGTGCAGTACGTCGAGGATTTCGAGGAGCAGGCATACATCGTCAAGGCGCGCGTTCACCTGCTGCGCGACCTGGGCGGCTGCATCAGCCCCATGAACTCTTTCCTCATCCTTCAGGGCATTGAGACGCTGCCGCTGCGCATGCAGCGCCACTGCTCCAACGCGGCCGCCGTGGCGGAGTTCCTGCAGCGCCGCTCCGGCGTGAGCTGGGTCAACTACCCCGGCCTGGAGGACCACCCGGCGCACGCCCTGGCCGCGCGGTACCTGGAGGGCGGCTTCGGCGCCATGATCGGCTTCGGCGTGGAGGGCGGCCTGGAGGCGGGCAAAGCCTTCATCGAGGGGCTGGACCTGGTCAGCCACCTGGCCAACATCGGCGATGCGAAGAGCCTGGCCATCCACCCCGCCAGCACCACGCACCAGCAGCTCAGCGAGGAGGAGCAGCGCCAGACCGGCGTCACGCCGGACTTCATCCGCCTCTCGGTCGGCATCGAAGACCCCGAGGACATCATCCGTGACCTCGACCGGGCGCTCGGAAGCTGAGCCCCGCGCAGAACGGGACGACCGCAATGAGAATGCGATTCTTCCTCGCGACGTTGGTCATCATGGCGTGCATCGCGGCCGCCGCAGAGCGCCGCCCTTTGCCGGATGAGCTTCTGCAGCGGATCGCGCCGGAGGAATTCCCCGCCTCCGCGCGGGACACGGGCCAGCTCAAGGCCGGCGCGCCCGTGCCGGACGTTACGGTGTTCACCGAAACCGGTGAGCCCGTCAACCTTCGGGAGGCGATTATGGGGAAGCCGACCATCCTCATCTTCTTCCGGCACACCTGGGAAACGCTGAACCTCGCGGTCCTGAACTCCGCCCGACATGCCTGGCCGGAGCTTCAAGACATGGGCTACCGGCTGTTCGGCATCTACAAGGGACACCCGCGGGACCTGCGGAGCGGCAAACCGTTTCAGGAGCTTGACCTGCCCTTCCCGGTGCTGGCCGACCAGAACCAGGAGGCCGGGCGGGCGTTCGGCCTGCTGCTGGAGCAGGAGGCGGAGCGCCGCTATCGGGACCAGGAGAGCCCGGACCGCTGGATGCTCAGCAACGGAGAGGCCGTCTATGGCAAGGCGTTCTACTTCGTGGGCGCGGACGGCGTCGTGCGCTACCAGTATCAGTATCACACGCTGGGCTTCACCTTCGGCGACATCCTCGAGCCCGGCGGCGACTGGTCCTACGACTGGTTCTTCGAGGTGCCCGGCCAGATCGCCGTCCCGCGCACCTACATGACGCCCGGCCAGATCGTCTCCATCGCGGAACATTTCCGCGACGGCCGCTTCCGGTGCACGCGTGACCTGCAGAGCGTGCGGCAGCACCCGGAGCGCGTCCGGAAGCTCAATCTCAGCTACAAGGGTCTCAAAAGCATCCCACCGGAGGTCCTGGACTGCACGGGGCTGGAGGTGCTGCTGCTGAACGGCAACCGCCTCGGCCGGCTTCCCGCGGAAATTGGGCGGCTCAGCAACCTGCGGCGGCTGGAGCTGTCCGGAAATCGTCTGACCGCCCTGCCCCCCGAGATCGGAGAGTTGACCGAGCTGCGCGTGCTGAACGTTTTCGCCAACCGCCTGCGCCGCCTGCCCGCGGAGATCGGCAGCCTGACGCAGCTCCATACACTGACGCTCTGCTACAACCCGCTGGAGGAGCTGCCGCCGGGCATCGGCAATCTGAAGCGCGTCAAGAAGCTGCGCCTGTTCGAGCACCGAATGAGCGAGCTGCCGCCCGAGATCGGGGACATGGAGGGGCTGATCGTGCTGGCAGCATCGGGCCGCCGCGCGGAGGATGGGTCGTTCCGCGGCCTGCGGAGCCTGCCGGAAACCATCGGCCGCCTGAGCAACCTGACGGTCCTCAGCCTCTGGGGCAATGAATTGACAGGCGTGCCTGGGACGCTGGGCGACTGCACCCGGCTGGGATTCCTGAATCTGGCCGAAAACCGGCTGACGTCGGCCCCCGACACGCTGGCGCAACTCGGCCTACGGCGCGCGCTCTTCCTGCAGAACAACCGACTGGAGAGCCTCCCCGAGAATTTCGGGCAGTGTTGGATCGGCGCCTGGCTGGACGTTTCCGGGAACCGGCTGACCTCCCTGCCGCCCGGCATCGGGGACATCCGGGCGTGGCACGTGGACCTGTCTTCGAACCGCCTGACATCGCTGCCGCGCGAGATATGGTCTCTGCCCAAAGCAGGACATCTGAACCTGTCGGACAACCGGCTGGACTCCCTGCCGCCGGGGCTGTCCGATGCGGACAGATTGCGTTACCTCGACATTTCCGACAACCGCTTCACTTCGCTGCCGGAAGAGTGCTTCGAGCGGGCGAGGAGAGGCAGCTTCACCGTGCGCTGCGCGGGCAATCCCTTCAGCACGGAGGAATGGCAGCAAATCCTGAAAGTATTCCCGAAAGCTAACCGAGGCGACTGAGACCTCTGAAGAGGAGTGCGGCATGAGCGACGAACGCGTGCGGCTGTGCATGATCGGGGCGGGCAATCATTCCTCGACTAACATCTACCCCTACTTCCACTTTCTGGCCGACCGGGCCGAGGTGGTGGCCAACTGCGACCTGGAGGTCGAGAAGGCACGCGAAATCGGCCGCAGGTTCGGCATCGAGCGCCATTACGACGATTTCCACGAAATGCTGGATCAGGAGCAGCCGCACGGCGTGATGGTCTGCATCGGCGACAGGGCCCACGCGGAACTCGGCGTCGAGATCATGCGGCTGGGCTACCACGTCTACGTGGAGAAGCCCCACGCGCCCACTCTGGAGGCATCCCGCGGGATGCTGGAGACCTCCCGTGAGACCGGACGCATCTGCATGGTGGCCTTCAAGAAGCGCTTCGCGCCGGCGTACGTCGAGGCGCGGAAGACGATCATGTCCGACGAGTTCGGCCGGCCCACCATGATTCAGCTCATGCGCGGCAAAGGCGGCAAGGGCTCCGACGCACCCGACTGGCTGTGGCAGTGGGGCTGCCACCTGACCGACCTGGTGCCCTATCTGTTCGGGCCGGTGGGCCGGGTCCAGGCATACAAGACCGACGACGACTGGAGCGCGGTGGCGGTCAACCTGCGCTTCGCCAACGGCGCCGTAGGGACCCTCGCCTACTGCTCTCCCGGCGGCAATTGGGAGGAGGTCGTGGCCGTCGGCGAAGCCATGAAAGCGGTCAAGGTCAGCAACTCCATCCGCATGACGCGCTACCACGGCAACTCGCCCGAGGGCGCCCACCTGCCCAGCTTTGTGGCCGGTTACACCCACAGCGCCGTGGAAATGGGCTTCGTGGGCGAACTGCAGGAATTCGCCGCCGCCATCCGCGAGGGGCGGCAGCCCGAGTCCAACATCGCCCAGGCCACCCACACCCGCGCCCTCCACGAGGCGATCATGGAATCGCTCGATACGGACGCATCGGTGCAGGTCGAACAGTTCAACCCCGATAGTCTCGGAACTCCGACCGGCATGGGAGACCAACATTCTACCTGAAAAACGGGGCCGGTCGCGCTTTGAGCGGTTCCGGAGGTTCTGTTTTTGTGAGTTGCGAGAGCGGCAGAATGTAACGGAGCGCCGGACTGCCCCCAACTCTTGAGGAGACCGTCTTTCGGAGTGCGGCGGCTTGACGCCGCTTTCAACGCCGGCGCCTTGGTGCCGGCGAAGAGGGACGCAAGTCCCTCAGCCGTGTTCGCAGCAGAGCCCACAACGTGGCAATGCCCTCTGGAGGAAACCATGTCCTTTCGGCTATGCTTGAACTCGGCAGATTACCAGAAGACGGCGAGAATCGACCATGGCAGATTGGCCCCACGCACCGGTTCACCGGGTCAGCGAAAACGGCACATACATCGTGACCGCCGGCACATACCTCAAGCGACACGTCCTGAATAGCGACGCCAAGCTGCGGCTCGTGCATGACACGCTGCTTGAGCTTGCTGAGAAGCACGCATGGTTGCTCCAGGCGTGGACGGTTTTGCCGAACCACTATCACTTTGTGGCTTTAAAGGGAGAGCGTTCGGAGGAGTTATCACGGCTGACCGGTCACCTGCACTCGATCACCGCGAAGGAGTTGAACGCCATTGACGACCGGCAAGGGCGGAGAGTCTGGTATCAGTACTGGGACACGCACATTACCTATCAACGATCCTATCTGGCCCGCCTCAAGTACGTACATCACAATCCAGTCAAGCACGGGGCGGTCAGGCGGGCAAAGAATTACCCATGGTGTTCGGCAGCGTGGTTCGAACTCAATGCCCCCCGGAGCTTCGTGAAGACGGTGGAAAGCATGAAAATAGATCGCGTGAAGGTGTCGGATGATTTTTGATGCCGTGCCGCCTGAACGACAGCGATAAACGGCAGCGAGGCAAAGCCTCGCAACGGCAAAGCGGCGTCAAGCCGCCGCACTCCGAAATAACGCCCTGCCCGTACGTCGCACGGCCTTTGACAATCGGCAACATCTCCTTTCCGCGGAGCCTGGCCAGAAAGACCGCCTGAGAACCAGATGGCGCGCCTTCCACAAAGAAGGTCAAATGCCGGGCTTTGCGCGGGAATTGACGAACTGGAACTTGACACGGAGCAGATTGTGAAGATCGGACTGAGGAACATCCGAACGCTCACCGGCTGGCCGGCGCAGTTCGAGGCCGCCCGGCAGATCGGCGCCGACTATCTGCAGGTGGACGGCGTGCCCGACGAGGACGTGGAGGAGGTGGCGGGGCTCATCGAGGAGACCGACGTGCGCCTCTGGTCCATCACTGCCCTCTCCACCGCCATGCTGGGGCCGGACAGGGAGGCAAGCCGGCGGGAGCAAGCGAGTGTGCGGCGAACCATTGACCGCGCCGCGGAGCTGGGCGCGCCGTGCGTAACGGTCTTCGCCGGCGGCGACCCGGCCCGGGCGCTGGAAGAGAACCTGGACGTCTTCCGTGGCGTCTTCGGCCCGCTGGCGGAGCACGCCGAGGGGGCGGGCGTGACGCTGGTGTTCGAGAACTGCCCCATGATCGGCGGTCGGCCGCCCGCGCCGCGCAACATGGCCCACTGCCCCGCCCACTGGGAGGCCATGTTCGAGACCGTGCCCTCCCCGGCCCTCGGGCTGGAGCTGGACGTCGGCCACCTGCCGGGCCTGGGCATTGACCCCGTCCGGGCCGTCCGCGACTTCGGCGACCGCATCCGTCACACCGGCATGAAGGACGCAACGGTGGACGAGGAAGCCGTATACCGCCACGGCCGGCGCGACCCGCGCATAAGCGAACACCGCGCCCCCGGCGAAGGCTGCGTAGACTTCCCGGCGGTCATCCGCGCCTTGACCGAGGTCGGCTACGACGGCCCCCTCACCCTCGACCACGTCCACCCGCCCACCGACACGGTGGAGCGTTTCCAGAAAGCCGCCAACTACCTGCGCGGGGCGATCAAAAAGGCTCAGGAGATGACCTGATCGGCAGCACCGCCCGTCCGTGTTCGTCGGTGTCCGTAGCTTCTTCCCGCTGTGGCTCGCTCCTTTGCTTGATTTCGTGCGCGTTTTGTCTTACCATCGTGTCTCAGCCGATGATAAGGGGTGTCGTGTGCCTGCTGAAAGGGGTTTTCCGCAGCCGAACACCCCCGAGTTTACATCCAGTTTCCAGGGAGGACGGTCATTTCGGACTATCGCGTTAACGAACGCATTCGGGCGGATACGGTCCGCCTGATTGCACCCGATGGCGATCAACTGGGCATCATTTCCCGCGACGACGCACTGAAGGAAGCTCAGGAACGCGAGCTGGACCTGGTCGAGGTGGCGCCTGAGGCCGAACCGCCGGTGTGCAAGCTGCTCGACTACGGGAAGTTCAAATACCGCCGCAAGAAGAAGTTGCAGGGCCAGAAGCACCACAAGGCCAAGCTTAAGGAAATCCGTATCGGGCTCAACAGCCAGGAGCACGATCTGGCCTTCAAAGCCGAGCAGGTGCGGGAATTCCTCGGAGAGCACCACAAGGTGATGATCACCATGCTTCTGCGCCGCCGCGAAAAAGCCCACGGCGACCGGGCGCTGGAGACCATGCGGGAGTTCGCCGAGCGCTTCATGGATATCGGCGTGATCGAGAAAGGGCCTATCCGTGTCGGAGCCGGTCGGGTGCAGATGCTGCTGAAGCCCAAGTAACCGGCGTTGCCGGTGCGGCGAGTCCAGGAACTGCCCGTACCCCACTACTCAGCAAACCGGAGTACGATTGCACCATGTCTGAGAAAACCCACAAAGGCCTGAAGAAGAGACTGAAGAAAACCGGCCGCGGCAAGGTGATGCGCCGGAAACGCGGCAGCAACCATCTGCTGTCCAACAAGCGCGCGAAGCGTAAGCGCGCCCTGCGCCAATGGAAGGAGGTTGACCCGAGCACCGTGAGGTCCTGGCGCAAGCAATACGGCGGCCTCTGAGCCCCCGCAGGCGCCCGGCCCAGCGGTTTCGGATAGCCCACCCACCCCGCCGGCGAGACGGTCCGGCAAACTGATTTAGACAACGCGAGCGACAGAACCGATGAGGACCAAACGAGGATACGTCCGCAAACGACGCGTCAAGCGGCTGCTGAAGCAGGCCAAAGGCTACCGCGGCGCCCGCAGCAAACTGTACAGGTCCGCCAAGGAGACGGTGCGCCGGGCCCTGTGGTATTCCCGCGTGCACCGGCGCGAGAAAAAGCGCAACTTCCGCAGGCTGTGGATCACCCGCATCAATGCCGCCGCACGTATGCGCGGCACCTCCTACAGCAAGCTCATGGGCGGCCTGAAGAAGGCCGACGTCAAGCTGAACCGCAAGATGCTGGCCAACCTGGCCCTGACGGACGCGGAGGCCTTCGACCAACTGGCCGAGCTTGCCAGGGAATCCATCTGACCCAGCCTGGGGACCGGCAACGGTGAGCGAGAAACACCAGGCCATGCTGGAGGAAGCCCGCGCCGCGCTCGACGGGGCGCACACGCCCGAGGAGGTGGACGAGGTAAGCGTCCGCTACCTGGGCCGCAAGGGCAAGGTGACGCAGCTTTTTAAGGAAATCCCCGACCTGCCGCCCGAGGAGCGTCCGGACGCCGGGCGCGCTGCCAACGAGCTGAAGAACCGGCTCACGCGGCTGGTCGAGGAAGCATCCGAGCGGGTCGCCAGTGAGGAGACCACCGGTCCCCGTCCGGACCCCACCCTTCCGCCGCTTCGCCCGCCGCACGGGCATATCCACCCCGTGTCCCGCACGCTGGAGGAGATGCTGGACATCTTCCGGACCATGGGCTTCGAGGCGGTCAGCGGCCCCGAGGTGGAAACGGACTGGTACAACTTCGAGGCGCTGAACATCCCGCCCGAGCACCCCGCCCGGGACGACTGGGACACGTTCTACGTAACCGACAGCCTCCTGCTGCGCCCCCACACCTCGCCCGGCCAGATACGCGTGATGGAGGACCGAGAGCCGCCGCTGCGGATCGTGGTGCCCGGCCGCTGCTTCCGGCGGGACACCGAGGACGCGCGCCACTTCTCCATGTTCCACCAGCTTGAAGGGCTCATGGTGGACGAGGGGGTCAACTTCGGCGATCTGAAGGCCGTGCTGCACATGTTCCTGCGCCGGTTCTTCCGGGCCGACGTGGACGTGCGGTTCGAGCCCGACTTCTTCCCCTTTACCGAACCCAGCGCGCAGGTCCACTGCTCCTGCTTCATCTGCCAGGGGGACGGTTGCCGCACCTGCGGCTATTCCGGATGGCTGGAGCTGCTGGGCTGCGGCATGGTGGACCCCAACGTGTTCGAGGCGGTGGGCTACGACGCCGAGCGCTACACAGGTTTCGCCTTCGGCATGGGCATAGACCGCATCGCAATGCTGAAGCACCAGGTGCCGGACGGGCGGCTGTTTTTCCAGGGCGACGTGCGCTTCCTGGCCCAGTTCTGACCTTCCACACGTGAAGAGCCATGAAGGTAAGCTACGACTGGCTGAAAGATTACTGCGAGTGTGACCTGAGGGCGCACGAGCTGGCCGCGAGTCTGAGCCACAGCGGTCTGGGCATCGAGAGCTACGAGCCGCGTGGCGACGACTGGATGCTGGACGCCGAGGTCAAGAGCAACCGCCCCGACTGCCTCTGCCACCTGGGCGTAGCGCGGGAGATCGCCGCGATAACCGGCGGCACCCTCCGGCGCCCGGAGATCCAGGCCCATGAGCAGTCCGGCACGGACGTGGCCGACGCGTGCCGTGTCGAGGTCGAAGACGCCGAACTCTGCCCCCACTACACCGCCCGGGTCATCCGGGGGGCTAAGGTCGGTCCGTCGCCCGGCTGGCTGCAGGAGCGGCTCACGGTCTGCGGCATCCGGCCCATCAACAATGTCGTTGACATCACCAACTACGTGATGCTGGAGACAGGCCAGCCGCTGCACGCCTTCGACCTGGGCCTGGTGCGGGACAGCCACATCATCGTCCGGCGCGCCACGGCCGGCGAGACGATCACCACGATTGACGGCACGGAGGTGGAGCTGGCCGGCGATGAGTGCGTCATCGCAGACCCGGTGCGGCCGGTCGCGCTGGCCGGCGTGATGGGTGGGCTGGAGTCCGAGATCAACGAGCACACCACCGACATCCTGCTGGAAGCGGCCCGGTTCGCGCCTACCAGCATCCGGCGGACCTCCCGACGGCACGCGCTCTCCAGCGAATCGTCCTACCGGTTCGAGCGCGGCGTGGACCCGGAGATCACGGACTGGGCCTCGCGGCGCGCATGCGCCATGATGGTGAAGCTGGCCGGCGGCGCGCTGCTGGAGGGCTCGTTCGATATCCGGGCGGACACCACCGCAACCCCTGAGGTCAGCCTGCGTTACGAGCGACTGGCCCTTCTGCTGGGCATGGAGGTTCCGCGGGATGAAGTGAAGGCCATCTTCCGGGGTCTGGAGCTGGACGTGGTCCAGGAAGACGAGGCCACCGTCACCGTGCGCGTGCCGAGCTGGCGCGGTGACCTGGAGCGCGAGGTGGACCTGATCGAGGAAGTGGCCCGCATCCACGGATACGACAAGATATCCGAGACCACGGACATGAGCATCCGGGCAACCGTGCCCTCGATCGAAGAGATGGCGGAGCGCCGGACCCGGCGGCTGGTGGCGGGCCAGGGCTTCCACGAGCTGATGACCTACTCCCTGGTTGAGCCCACCGAGCTGCAGACGGCCCAGCCCTGGACCGAAGACGGACCCGTGGCCCTGCGCAACCCCGTGACGGTGGACCGCACCCACCTGCGCGTGACCAACATGGCCAACCTGGTGGGGGTCAAGCGCTTCAACGCCGCCCACGGCACCAGGCAGGTGGATGTCTTCGAGATCGGCCGCATCTTCATCCCGACGGCGCCGGACGAGCAGCCCGACGAAAAGCTGGTTCTCACCCTCCTGACCGACCGTTCGGACGGGCTGCGGGTGCTGAAGGGCGTGCTGGCCAACCTGCTGCAGGAACTCGGCGTGGAGCCGACCGTCCGGGAGAAACCGGAGGAGATAGGCCCGTTCGCGCCGCACGAGGGCCTGGCCCTGCACATGGACGGAGAGCTGCTCGGCTGCGCCGGGGTCCTGGACGCGCGCTTTGCCGAGGAGATGGACCTGCCCGACCGCCCCGCGCTGATGGAGGTGGACCTGGCCTTCCTGCTGGAGCGCAGCCGGCTGGACCGGTCCTACGAACCCATTCCGTCCTTCCCTCAGACGCAGCGGGACCTCGCCATAGTGGTGCCCGAAGAGGTGCTGTGGGCCGACATCGAGCGCACGGTGCGCGGGAGCGCGCCCGACACGCTGGTGAGCATCGAGATGTTCGACGTCTACCGGGGCCAGGGCATCCCGTCCGGCCGCAAGAGCGTCGCTTTCTCGCTGACCTTCCGCCGGGAAGACCGCACCATTACCTCCGGGGAAGCCGAGGAAGGTCGAAGCGCCATCCTGGCCGCTCTGGAAAGCGAACTGGACGCGGAGCTGCGCTGAGCGCCACGCCTCGTCGCGCGGAACACGCCGTTGACAAAATCCGAGCGGCGCACTACCATGACCCCGCCGTTTGGACGGGCCGGTTCCTACCCCTTTTTCGGAAAAGGTGCGATGTTTGACCGTGTGGCCATTATCGGGCCGGGACTGGTCGGAGGGTCCATGGGCATGGCGCTTCGCCGCCGGAGCCTTGCCGGCACGGTGGTGGGCATCGGACGGCGCAGCGTCTCCATCCAGGCCGCCCTGGAGGTGGGCGCGGTTGACGAGGCCACGCTCGACGTTGAGGAAGGCGTGGCGGGGGCTGACCTGGTAGTTCTGGCCACGCCGATACGCGCCTTCGAGCCCGTGACGACCGCCGCCGCGCCCGCGATGCGCTCCGGCGCGGTGGTGACCGATGTGGCCAGCACCAAGGTTCAGGTCATCCAGACGGTCCGCCATGCGCTCCGCGAGCGACCCGACGTCCATTTCGTGCCCGCCCACCCCATGGCCGGCAGCGAGCAGCGCGGCCCCCGCGCCGCGCAGGCCGACCTGTTCGAGGGCGCCGTCTGCATCGTGACCGCGCCGGATGAGCCGCCGACGCCCGCCCGGCAGCAGGTCACCGACATGTGGGAAGCCCTGGGGGCAAACGTGATCCGCATGGAACCGGAGCCCCACGACCGTCTGGTGGCGCGCATAAGCCACCTGCCGCACCTGGCGGCGGCGGCCCTGATGCAGGTGATCGAGGAAGGCGAGGCCCGGCTGTCCGGGGGAGGCCTGCGGGACACCACGCGCGTCGCCAGCGGCGACCCGCGCCTCTGGGTGGACATCTGCCGGACCAACCGGGACCAGATATACCGCGCGCTGACCGATTACATCGGCCTTCTGAAGGACGCAGCCGACGCCGTCCAATCCGGCGACCTGCAGCCCTTGCGCCGTCTGCTGGAAGAGGCGAAGGGGAAAAGGGACCGCACCATCGCCGAGGCCCCAGACCTACTGCCGGAGTGACCCTGGCAAAATGCAATACCGAATCGAAGTCATCCACAAAGAGAACTGCAAAGACCCCGACGGGCTGAGCGCCCTGGCCGACATCCGCGACCTGGGCATCGAGGCGGTGCGGGAGGTACACGCGATAGACGTGTTCCTGGTGGACGGCGACCTGAGCCTCGACGATGCCCGGAAGCTTGCCGAGGACCTGTTCCTCGACCCCGTCGTGCAGCAGTACCGCATCTGCGGGCCGGACCAGGAGACCTGGGACTGGGCCGAGGGCGGAGAGGTCCACACCATCGAGGTCAAGCGCAAAACCGGTGTGATGGACCCCGTCGAGCAGAGCGCCCTGAAAGGCGCGGCGGACCTGGCTCTGGCCGATAGCATCGAGTCGGTGCGGACCGCCGAGAAGTACCTGCTGAAGGGCAACCTGTCCCCGGAGCAACTGGACCAGATCGCCTGGAAGACCCTGGCCAACGACACCATCGAGGAGGTCCACATAGACGAGCCCGAGGTGGCGTATCCCCTGCGCGAACTGGACTACGAGTTCGACCCGGTGCACGTGGCGCTGCGCGATGCCGACGAGGAGGAGCTGATGCGCATCAGCCGCGACGGCGTGCTATCGCTGACGCTCGAGGAGATGCAGACCATCCGGGAGCGCTTCCGCGGCCTGGACCGGGAGCCGACGGACCTGGAGCTGGAAATCCTGGCCCAGATGTGGAGCGAGCACTGCGTGCACAAGACCCTGAAGGGGCACGTGACCTACGAGGGACCGATCCCCGCCGGATGGGAGGAATACACGGACGAGGACGGCCGGCTGGTGATAGACAACCTGCTGGCCGAGACCGTGGCGCGCGCCACCGCCGAGTTGGATAAGCCCTGGTGCATCAGCGTTTTCGTGGACAACGCCGGCATCATCGGGTTTGACGATGAGTACGGCATCTGCTTCAAGGTCGAGACGCACAACCACCCCAGCGCCATCGAGCCCTACGGCGGCGCCAATACCGGCATCGGCGGCGTCATCCGCGACCCACTGGGCACCGGCCTGGGCGCGCGACCCGTCCTGAACACGGACGTGTTCTGCTTCGGCCCGCCCGACATGAGCGAGGACGACGTGCCGCCGGGCGCCCTGCACCCGCTGCGCGTGATGAAGGGCGTGGTCGCCGGCGTCCGGGACTACGGCAACCGAATGGGCATCCCCACCGCGAACGGGGCCGTCTACTTCGACGAACGCTACACCGGCAACCCGCTGGTCTATTGCGGCAACATCGGCCTGATCCCGCGCGACCGCGTCCGGAAAGCCCCCCGGCCCGGCGACCACGTGGTGGCCGTGGGCGGCCGCACCGGGCGGGACGGCATTCACGGAGCCACCTTCTCCTCGATCGAACTGACCAGCGAGAGCGAAGAGGTCTCCAGCGGCGCCGTGCAGATCGGCAACCCCATCACCGAAAAGAAAGTGGTGGACACCCTGATCCAGGCGCGCGACCGCAATCTCTACACCGCCGTCACCGACTGCGGCGCGGGCGGGCTGAGCTGCGCCGTGGGCGAGATGGGCGAGAACACCGGCGTCGAGGTCGAGATACAGAACGTGCCGCTCAAATACAGCGGGCTCTCCTACAGCGAGATATGGATTTCGGAGGCCCAGGAGCGGATGGTGCTGTCCGTGCCGCCGGAGGACCTGGACGAGCTGCTGGAGCTGTTCGCCGCCGAGAACGTAGAGGCCACCGTGATCGGCCGCTTTACCGACGACGGCCGGCTGCGGGTGCGCTACCAAGGGAACCTGGTGGCGGACATGGAGATGGATTTCGTCCACAACGGCCTGCCCCGGTTCACGGAGTTCGCCCGCTGGGAGCCGCCCGTCCGCCCCGACCCGCTGGTGGGGAGTTCCTGGGAGGGAGGCCCGCGCGCCGAAGACTGCCGGAAGGCCCTGGAAGGCCCGGAGGACTGGGGGCAGACGCTGCGCAGCATCCTGGCCGCGCCCAACGTGCGCTCCAAGGAGTGGATCGTGCGCCAGTACGACCACGAGGTCCAGGGGCAGACGGTGATCAAGCCGCTGGTGGGCGCCGAGAACGACGGCCCCGGGGACGCCTGCGTCATCACGCCGCGGCTGGGCTCGCACCAGGGCGCAGTGGTCGGCTGCGGGCTGAACCCGAAGTACGGCGACATTGACACCTACCACAGCGCGGCCTCCGCCATAGACGAGGCGCTGCGCAACGTTACCGCCGTCGGCGGACACATCGAGACGACCGCCATCCTGGACAACTTCTGCTGGGGCAATACACGCCGGCCGGAGCAACTGGGCCCGCTCGTGCGCGCGGCCCTGGCGTGCTACGACTGCGCGATGGG
>CAYVBE010000026.1:0-31359 GCA_964448935.1 uncultured candidatus Brocadiaceae bacterium | reverse complement strand
CCCGGTCCCGCCGGTCGAACAGCACCTTCTCGACCACCATCGTCACGTTGCCGGTACGCTCGCCGGGGGGAGGCAGTTCCTCCGCCCTCTCCAGCCCTTCGCGCACCTCCCATCGCGGATCGGTCTGACGGGGCTCCGGCGCGGGGGAGCCAAAATCCCACGCCTCGCTCGAAACGCACCCCACCGCCAGCAACACCACCAGAACCGCCCACCGCGCCCGCGTCGCATGTGCCCGCATTGCATTCCCCCTTTCCGAAGGCATTATACCAGCCACGGGGCGACGATGCACTTCGTGCGGAAAGCTCTGTGGACGAGGTGGACCGGGTGGACACCTGCACTTCCGCGCCCCTTCACTCCGGCACGTATGTGGCCGCCCATTATGTGATGGCCGGACCCGCCGTCAAGACTGAACGCCAAATGCCGCGCCTAACTCAGCCAGGCGTGCGTGGAGTTTCTTGCCGTCGATTTCGCGTGGGGAGATTGACCGGGCGGCGGATTGGGCGGCAGCGAGGCCGGCGGCCTGGCCGGTGGCCATACAGATGCCTGTGACGCGGTAAGATGCATGGGCGTGGTGCGAGCCGGAGATGCAACGGCCGGCGAAGATCAGACCGTCCAGCTCGCGGGGCACGAGGCAGCGGTAAGGGACATCGTATCCGACCACGTTTGCCGAACGCGCACTCTCGGGCAGGCTCGGAGTGGGGTCTTCGGGGGCGATCTCGTGAACGTCCAGCGGGAAGCTCGCGCTGGTGACCGCGTCCTCGAAGCGGCGTCCCGCCAGGACGTCGTCCAGCTCCAGGCGGTACTGTCCTTCCAGGCGGCGGGTCTCGCGAACGCCAATCTGTGGGGCGGTTTGGGAGAGACGCACGTTCTCGAGTCCCGGCACTTTGCGCAACGCCTTTAGGAACGTCTCGTGGACCTGTTTTCGGGCTTCCACGGTCGCGCGGGTCAACTCACGGGTGTTCGTCGCATCGTGGCGATAGACGTGCGTTGCCTGCACCACCGCCACGGCGTTTGCGGGCAGTGCGATGAACGCGGGCGTGCCGTGGCGTTGAGGCCCGTAGGGCAACTCGATCCCGAGCCCGTGCTCCTGGATCGCCTGCTCGAGATGCTCCATGATTCCATGGGTGCCCACTGCAGCGGCGGGTCGGTCGCCCAGGCCTTCGAAACCGGCGATCTCGAACATCAACGTCATTGGCTGACAAGCTCTGTCATCCGGTCGCCCCACCTGGAACGGCACGCCAGCGCGCGCGGCCACGTCGCCGTCCCCGCTGCAGTCTATTACCACCTTGCCCAGCACGGCCTCCCGGCCGGACTTCCCCTGCACTATCACGCCGACGACCCGGTTGCCCTCGACTATCGGGTCGGTGGCCTGGCAGTGATACCAGAACTCGACGCCGGCCTCGCGAACCATGCGCTCAAGCACGTACTTCATCTGCTCGACGTCGAAGACGTGCAGGCCCTTCCTGCGCCAGGCGTCGCCGGCCTGGAGGCGATGTATCAACCGATCTACGATCCAGCCCTTGTAGGGCTCGAAAAACGGGTTCACGAGCCCGGCCGTCCACGTGCCTCCGAGCATCCCGTGGCGCTCCACCAGCAGGACCGAGGCACCCTCCTCCGCCGCCGCCAGGGCCGCACCGACCCCCGCCGGCCCGCCGCCTGCAACCACCACGTCCCACTCTCCTGCCACGGGTGTATCGCGGGGGGCCTCCCGCACCGTTCGCCGCTCATCCCCGATCCGGGTTGCGTGGGCCTGGATGCACTGCCAGGTCAGGCCGCCGGGCTTCTCTTTCCGCTTCTCGTTCGCCATGGCTCCAAAGTCCCCTTTTCCTCAACTACTCAAGCCCCAGGTAATTCGCCGAGGTCGCCAGGACGGCGACACGGACGGCCACGCGGGCTGACACGGATGCTTTGCGGCGTGGACTCGGGCACGGCGTCAGCCCTCGAGCATGTCGCGGTAGGCGGCGTAGCGGTCTTCCCAGCGGCTCCGCTCGCGGGGCTCGTAGGTGCGCATGTCGGCCGACCGACAGGCGATGCGGCGGATGTCCTCCGGCGATTCGATGAAGCCCCCGGCGTGTGCCTGCACCAGCAGGTTGCCTATCACGGTGGCCGGGACGGGGCCGGCCTTGACGGTCAGGCCCGCGGCGTCCGCCGTGAGCTGGCAGAGGAGGGTGTTCAACGACCCGCCACCGACGATGTGCAGCGTCCGGTAGGTGCGGTTCAGGATGCCGCCGATGCGGTCCAGGGCGTAGCGGTAGGAGAGCGCCAGGCTTTCCAGGATCAGGCGCGTCATCTCGGCCGGCCCGTCGGGCCGGGGCTGGCCCGTGCGGCGCAGGAAGTCGCGGATGGCGGTGGGCATGTCGTCGGGCGCCATGAAGCCCTCGTCGTTCGGGTCCAGCATCGCCTCCGACGGGGGCGCGCTCCGCGCCATCTCGACCAGTTCCGGATAGGAATACGAATCCCCGTCGGCCTCCCAGGAGGCCCGTGTCTGCTGGAGCAACCAGAGCCCCATGATGTTCTGGCACAGGAAGAAGCTGTCCAGCGTCAGCTCGTTGCACAGCCCCGCGTCCAGGGCTTCCTGCGTGGTGACCGGTCCGTCGGTCAGGCTGCCCAGGATGGACCACGTTCCGGAGCTGAGGAAGGCCCAGTCGTCCCCCTCACCCGGCACGGCGGCCACGGCGGAGCCGGTGTCATGGGTGCAGGGTGCGATCACATCGGTCCCCGCCAGGCCGGTGTCGTCAGCCACCGAATCCCGCACTGGCCCCAGCACCGTGCCGGGGTCAATCAGGTCGGGCATGATGGCGAGCGGCAGATCGTAGGTCTGGAAGACCTCCGGGCTCCAGCGCCCCTTCCGGGGATCGTAGAGCTGGGTGGAGATGGCGTTGGTGCGCTCGCACGCGCGCTCGCCGCAGAGGAAGTAGGCCAGCAGGTCCGGCATCATCAGGTAGCCGTCGGCGCACTCCAGCAGCGGGCTGTTCGATTCCCGCAGGGAGACCATCTGGCAGAGCGTGTAGATGGGCAGCAGGTAGATGCCGGTGCGGGCGTAGAGGTCCTCCAGGGGCATCCTGGCGGCGACGACCTCCGGCATGCCGTCGGTGCGCCTGTCGCGGTAGCAGACGGGGTTCTGCAGCAGCGACCCGTCGGCGGCCAGCAGGCCGAAGTCCACCGCCCAGGTGTCTATCCCGATGGACTCGATGGCGTCGCCGTGCTTCTCGGCGGCCTTGCGCATGCCCTTCAGGATGTTGTTGTAGAGCGCCAGCACGTCCCAGTGCAGCGTGCCGCAGACCTGCACCGGCTCGTTGGGGAACCGGTGTATCTCCTCCATCGAGACGCGCCCGTCGGCGAGCGTGCCGACGACCACTCGCCCGCTCTCCGCACCGAGGTCCGCCGCCAGGAAATGCTTCTCGTCCATGGAAGACTCCGCAAAAAGGTCCGCACTTTTGCTCTTCAGCTCCGCAGCATCCGCTGCACGCGCCGCTCCGCGTCGGCCGCCAACTGCATGGCCTTCTCGCTGCCCCGGGAGCCCAGCAGGAAGTACAGGCAGTCCACCACGCACATCTGGGCGATGCGGGAGGAGGAGACCGCGGCGTTGATGTGGTGCTCCCGGAAGGCGGTGATCAGGCGGAATTCGGCGGCCTCGGCCAGCGGTGACCGGGGGTAATTGGTCAGAGCCGCAGTCGCCGCCCCGCGCTCGCGCGCCGTCTGCACCGCCTCGATCACGTGCGTGGTCAGCCCGGTATGGCTGATGCCGATGACCACGTCGCCCTCGGAGGCGTTGGCCGTCACGAAAACCATCTCCGCCGGGTCCACCACGGCGGCGGCCGTCAGGCCCAGGCTGAAGAACCGCTGAGCGCCCTCCCTGGCCACCAGCCCCGACCCGCCGATGCCGAGGAACAGCGTGCGGGGTGCCTCCTCGATGCGTTGGACGATCTCCACCAGCGCGTCCCGGTCCAGCACTTTCCCGGTCTGCTCCAGGCTGGAGCGGTTGATCTCGAAGACGCTCCCCATCACGACCTCCGGCGGGGCCCCGGCCACGAAGTCGTCCAGGGTCAGTTCCTCGGTCTGCGCCACGGCGGTGACCAGGTCGAGCTGGAAGTCGCGGTAGCTGTCGTAGTCGAGGGCGCGGCAGAAGCGGGAGACGGTGGCGGTGCTGGTGTCGGCGCCGGCGGCCAGCTCCTCGATAGCCATACGGCGGGCCCGGTCCGCGTTGTCCAGCACGAAGTGTCCCACGCGGACCTGCGACTCCGGCGCGTCGCGCAGGTGTGCACGGATCCTCGCCAGACACGCCCCCTCTGTATTACCGGTCATGATGGCCTCCTCGGCGAAGTCGGAACGGAACACCCCGTTCGAGCCACTGTCAGGATTGTAATTCACACCGCAGCCGTGTCAAACGCGCGGAAAACACCTTTCGGACACTCCTGACCCTTATGGCTACAGCAGGTCCAGCAGTTCGATGGGCTTTTCGATCAGGGCGTCCGCCCCGTTCTCCTTCAGCTCCTGCGCCCCGCGGAAGCCCCACAGCACGCCCACGGCGTACATCCCGGCCGCGTCCGCGGTGCGCATGTCCGTGTTGGTGTCGCCCAGGTAATAGAACGCCTCCGGGGCCAGGCCGGCCTCCTCGGCCGTCTCCAGCGCTGCCGTGGGGTCCGGCTTGAGCGGCACCCCCGTGCGGGCCCCGTGCACGACGGCAAAGTCGTGGTCGGACAAAAAACGCTCCACCGACCTGCGCGTGAAACCTTCGTCCTTGTTGGACAGCACACACAGTGTGAAACCCCTGCCCTGCAGCGCACTCAGAAGCTCCGATATGCCGTCGTAGGGCCTTGTCTTGTCCGCCCAGCGCCGGGCGTACTCCCGCCGCAGGGCGCCCACCACCTCGTCCACGGTGGCGTCGTCCCGGTGCCCCTCGGGCAGCACGCGCCACGCCTGGTTGTGGATGCCGTCGCCCACGATCTCGTTGTAATCCTGAACGTCGAAGGTGGGGAACCCCATCTGCTTCAGAACCGCATTGTTGGAGTCGGCAATGTCTTCAAGGGTGTCGAGCAGCGTGCCGTCCAGGTCGAACATCACGCCGCGATGGTCGTTCAGCATGGGGTTACCTCGGGAAAACGGGTGCCGGGGGAAATGACGCAAGGTCCAGGATAACGCAATTCGGCCGTCGAATCAGGGGACGGGCGTTTGACCGCCGGCCTGTGCCGATTAGACTAATGATGCCGGGTTGTGCCGGATATGGAAGACCAGCGAACGTAAACGCGGAGCAACGCCCATGAATCCGAGGCGCAGAACGTCTCTGGCATTGGCCCTGCTGGTGATGCTGGTCGGATACACCTTTGCCGGCACGGAACCGGTCGGCCCCACCACGCCGGCCGAGCCGACGCCCGAAGCCATCCAGCAGCGCATAGAGCAGGTCAAGGCCAACGCCGACCTGCAGGAGCAGGCGAAGCAGACGCTGCTGGAGACCTATCAAAAGGCGCTCGAGAAGGCGCAGGCCGCCCAGGAGTGGTCGGAGAAAGCCGAGGACTTGAAGCAGGGCCGGGAGGGGGCGCCGCAGCTTGTGGCGGAGTTGCAGGCGAAGCTGGAGACCGAACCGGAGCCCGTGGAGATAACACCGCTGGACGAGCCGGTGACCAGGCTGCAGCAGGAGCTGGTGAAGGCCCAGGCCGAACTGGCCGAAAAGAAGAATCTGGCCGCCGAGCTGGAGGCCGAGCAGAGCCGACGCTCCGAGCGGCGCAAGGAAGCGCCCACACAGGCGGAGACCGCCCGCAAAGCCCTGGACGAGGTGGAGGAGGGGCTGTCCGCGCTGCCCGCCGAGGGACTGAACCCGGACCAGGCCGCGCGAGCCACGCTGCTCCGTGCCCGCAAGAAGGCACTCCAGGCGGAGATGGCCGCGCTCGATGAAGAGCTACTCAGCTACGATGCCCGCGGCGAGTTGCTGAACCTGAGGCGGCAGGTTACAGCCCGCGAGCTGGAACGCGCCGAGAAGCGGGTGGAACGGTGGCAGAAGATCGTTACCGAAAAGCGCCGACAAGAGTCCGAGCAGGCCGCCCGTGAAGCGGCCCGGGAAGCCGCCCGCGCTCATCCCGCGCTGAAAGATCTGGCCGAGAGGAACAAGGAGCTTGCCGGTCTTCGCGCCAAGACCCTGACACTCAGGATGGAGCAGACCTCCACCGAACTGGAGGCCGTAAAGCTGCGCCTGACGAACCTGAAGGACGACCTGAAAAAGGTCAGGGACAAGGTCGAGAAGGCCGGCATGAGCAAGGAGCTGGGGCTGCGCTTGAGGAAGGTCAAGGCAGAACTGCCGGATATCCGGGCGCATCGAAACAAACTGAATGCCCTGCAGCCGAAGATAGCCGAGGCCCAGTTGAACGCGCTCGACTACCGTGAAGAGGCGGCCGAGGCATATAACGTGGAGGCCCGCCTGCAGGAGATCATGGACGCCCTGGGCCCCGAGATGACCCTGCCGGAAAGGGAAGAGATACGCGGCACTGCCAGGAACCTGCTGGAGACGCGCCGGGACCTGCTGACCGCCCTGCACCAGGACTACGACAGCTATTTCGTGATGCTGCTGGACCTGGCGGAGGCCGAACGGCAGTTGATCCAGACGAGCTCCGAATACCGGAGTTTCATCAGCCGGAACATTCTTTGGTACCGCAGCAGTTCGCACCTGGGACCCAGAGCCCTCCGCCAGACGGCGCACGCCGCGGGGTGGCTGACGAATTTGGAGAACTGGAGGAAGCTCGGTGGCGCCATTCTGTCCGACGCTCGGGCCAGGCCGACTATCTACGCACTCGGCCTCCTGGTTTTTGCCGCCCTGCTGTATCTCCGTCCGCATTTCAGGAAAGCCTTGCACCAAAAGGGCGAGCTTGCCCAAAACATCGAGACCGATTCGATCATGCACACGCTGGCCGCGCTGGTGCTGACGCTGCTTCTAACGGCCTCCTGGCCCTGGTTGTTATGCTCACTGGGATGGCTGCTTTCTGCGGCGCCCCGGGGAGGGGAGTTCACCCAGGCGGTCGGAACTGCCCTGGTGATGACGGGTCTGGCAATGTACAGCCTGGAGGCCATAAGGGTGGCGTGTGTGGACGGCGGATTGGGCGCCGTGCATTTTCGAACGCGGGCCAGTGCCGGGGAGGCTTTGCGGAAGAACTTGAACTGGCTGCTGCCCGTGATCCTTCCGGTGGTCTTCTTGGTTGTTGTGACCGAACAACATAGCGCGGCGTCTCACAACGAATCCCTGGGACGCCTTGCTTTCATCGCCGGTCAGATTGCTCTGGCGGTCTTCGTTCAGCGCGTGCTCCGTCGCAAAGACGGCATGCTTCAGGATGTGTTGGCGCGCCGGCAGGGCGGATGGCTGGACAGGTTGAGTCCGGTGTGGCACCCCCTGGCCGTGGCGGTGCCCCTGGCGTTGGCCGTTCTGGCAGGTCTTGGCTACTACTACACCGCGCAGATGCTCGCCTGGCGCCTCGCCATCAGCTTCTGGCTCTTCCTGGGCTTGGTGGTTATCTACGAGCTGCTGCTGCGCTGGCTGTTCGTCGCCCGCAGGAAGATGGCGCTCCAGGAGGCCCGTAAACGCCGGGAAGCCGAGGAAGCCGACGAACAAGCTCCACCCGAACTGGTAGGGGCGGAATTCGAGACACCGCAGATGTCCATCCATGCCATAGGCCGGCAGTCTCGCCAGCTTCTGGCAAGCCTTTTTGGGGTGGCGCTCGTCGCGATGCTCTGGCTGATATGGCGTGATATCGTGCCCGCTCTCGCGGTGCTCGGGGACATCGCGCTGGGCGGTGACCCGGTTATCACACTGGGTAGCGTGGGGCTGGCGCTGCTGGTGGTTATCATTACCATTATCGCCGCCAAGAACATACCCGGTCTCATGGAGATCGCCGTTCTGCAGCACCTGCCTCTCGACGCTGCCGTGCGGTTCGCCATCTCCAAGATCAGCCGCTACACCATCACCATCGTGGGCATCATCGTGGCCTTCAACGCCGTGGGCATCGGCTGGGCCAAGGTCCAGTGGCTGGCCGCCGCGGTGTCGGTGGGGCTGGGCTTCGGCCTGCAGGAGATATTCGCCAACTTCGTCTCCGGCCTCATCATCCTGTTCGAGCGCCCCATACGCGTGGGCGACACTGTCACCGTGGGGGATGTTACGGGCACGGTCACCAGGATACGCATCCGGGCCACGACCATCACCAATTGGGACCGCAAGGAACTGGTGGTGCCCAACCGCGAGTTCATCACCGGCCGCCTGATTAACTGGAGCCTCTCGGACCAGATACTGCGCATCATCATCCCCGTGGGCATCGCCTACGGGTCGGACACTGAGCTGGCGGAACGGACATTGCACCAGGTGGCGCGGGAGAACGCCACGCTCGTGGACGACCCTCCACCCACGGTCGTGTTCATAGGGTTCGGCGACAGCTCCCTGAACTTCGAGCTGCGCGTCTTCGTGCCGGACATTGAATCGTTCATCAAGGTGCGACACCAGCTGCACATGGCCATTGACCGGGAGTTCCGCGAGGCCGGGATCGAGATCGCCTTCCCCCAGCAGGATGTCCATATCCGTTCCATAAAAGCCGCCCTGCCGATCGTCCGGCAGGACAATACGAAGCTGCGCCAGAAAGAGTGAAGCCGTTGCACGCAGAAGGGGAGTGAATCACATGCCGTCCGATAGACCGAACGTAGTCTTCGTCTTCGGGGATCAATGGCGCGGCCAGGCCACCGGCTATGCCGGCGATCCCAACGTCCGCACGCCGGTCCTGGACCGTCTGGCCGGGCAGAGCGTCAATTTCAGCCGCGCCATCTCGGGGTGTCCGGTCTGCAGCCCCTACCGCGCCGGCCTCATCACCGGGCAGTACCCCCTGACCCACGGGGTGTTCCTCAACGACCTCCCGCTGCGCCAGGAGGGTCCCTCCATCGCCGAGTGCTTCAAGGAGGCCGGCTACGACACCGCTTACATCGGCAAATGGCATCTGGAGGGGCACGGACGGTCGGACTTCATCCCGCGCGAACACCGGCAGGGGTTCGACTTCTGGAAAGTGCTGGAGTCCACCCACACCTACCACGAGTCCTACTACTACGGCGACACCCCCGAGAAGCACGTCTGGGAGGGCTACGACGCCCACGCGCAGACGCGGGAGGCCATCCGCTACATGCGCGAGCACGACGGGGAGCGGCCCTTCCTGCTGTTCCTCTCCTGGGGACCCCCGCACTGCCCCTACCACACGGCGCCGGAGGAGTATCGGGCGCTCTACGACCAGTCCGAGCTGGAAATCCGGGGCAACGTGCCGGAGGAGGCCGAGGCGCACGCCCGCGAGACACTGGCCGGCTACTACGCCCACATCACCGCGCTGGACGCGGCGCTGGGCCGGGTGGTGGACGCACTGGACGAACGCGGCATCGCCGACGACACGCTGCTGGTGTTCACCAGCGACCATGGCGACATGGTGGGCAGCCGGGGCGAGTGGGACAAGCAGCGCCCCTACGACGAATCCATCCGCGTGCCCTTCCTGCTGCGATACCCCGCGCTGCTCGGCCGCGGGCCGAAGGAACTGGAGGCGCCCATAGACGCCCCGGACATCATGCCCACGCTCCTCAGCCTCTGCGGTCTGCCGGTGCCCGAGACGGTCGAGGGGCTGGACTACGCCGACTATATCCAGGGCGCGCCCGATCCGGGGGACGGAGTGGGGTTCCTGCAATGTCCCGCGCCCTTCGGCAACTGGACGCGGGAGCAGGGCGCCCGCGAGTACCGCGGCATCCGCACGCCCCGCCACACCTACGTCCGCGACCTGGCCGGCCCCTGGCTGCTATTCGACAACGAGCGCGACCCCTGCCAGATGCATAACCTGATCGGCAGGGACGAGCACGCCGACCTGCGTAGCGAGCTGGACGACCTGCTGGACCGCAAGCTGCGCCAACGCAGCGACGAATTCCTCCCCGCCGACGCCTATCTGGAAGAGTGGGGCTACGAGGTGGACGAGAGAGGCTGCATTCTGCGCATAGACGGAGAAGAAGTCCCCGGCGCCAGGGGATACCGGGACTTCTGAAAGGGCTCCCGCTTCGTCATGTCTCGGAACCCAAAGACTTGCCGCACCCGCGCCGCGGCCGTACAATGGAGTGTAGAGGGGCGGCCGTCCGGCGGCCGCCCCCCTCAACACGCGTTCGAGCTGGAGGTTTGCCATGAAAACGCGAGAGATAGAGGGAACGGTCGTCGAGGTCAAGGGTGATCGGGCGGTGGTGCAACTCGAGGAGCACGAGTCCTGCGGGGGCACGTTCAGTTGTGGCTGCTGCGCTGGCGCGAGTCAGGAGCCGCGGAAGCTGCACGTCACGGCCGAAGGGCTGAGCGTGGGCGATACGGTGCAGGTCTCTATTCCAGTCTACGCGGGCTACATCGGCACTCTGGTGGTCTTCTTGCTGCCCGTGGGGCTGTTTGTGGCCGGGATGCTGATCGGCGGCGCCGTGGAAGGGGGCGAAGGCGCCAACGGCATGGGGCCCATCATCGGCGGCATATGCGGCTTCGCGCTGGCCGTGCTGATTGCCATGGGCGTCAACCGTCTGCTCAACCGCGCCACGGTCTACGAAGTCCGCTGAGGCGGCGCACCGTTGCACGGGCGCTGCTGTGCGGGTACAACCGTCCTATCTCCAACCGAAAGGACGGTCCCATGACCGAGGAAGTGCGCTACCACATGCTGCGTCCCGCCCAGATCGCGGAGCGACGCGAGACATGCCCCATCGCCTACATCCCCATCGGCACGCTGGAGTGGCACGGCGTTCACAATCCCGTCGGCGCCGACACGCTGCAGGCGGCCGGGCTGGCGGAACTCGCCGCGCGCAAAGGCGGCGGGCTTGCGTTCCCGGCGCTCTATTACGGTGAAAACCGGTCGGAGTCTCTGATGGAGGCGAACGCGGCCGACCGGCAGCAGATCGCCGAGGAGATGGGCCTGGACCCGGACAACTTCCGGCCGGAGCGCCAGCCGTTCTCGCCCACGGAACAGGCCCTGAACTACCAGCGGCTACTGCTGCACGTGCTGGCTGAGGTGGAGAGCCTGGGCTTCCGGGTGGGGGTGCTGGTGGCGGGCCACTACCCGCTGGTGGACCACGCACGGGCGGCGGTGCTGCTGTTCAACCGGCGCCACTACAGCCCGGAGAAGCGCCACGGCATGTTATCCTGGGCGATCGTGGATTTCCTGCCGCTGCTGGACCGATACGACTGCGCCGGCGACCACGCTGCCGGCTGGGAGACCTCCCACCTGCTGGCGCTGCATCCTGAGACGGTGGACCTGTCGCTGCTGCCCGAGAAGGGCCAACGCTTGGTGGGAGTGAACGGCGCCATGCTGCCGCAGGAGGCCACGGCGGAATTCGGCCGGGAGACGTTGGAAGCCGCGGCGCAGATCCTGCTGAAGGAGGCGCACCACCGCCTGGAGCACCCCGATCTGTACTTCGCCCACGGCCGCGCCTTCCGCACCGGCCTGTGGCGCGAAGAGGGCTGAGAACGCCACCCCCGGAGACGCGGCGAAATGCTTCCCCGCGAACGCGTCATACGCGTGCTGCAACACAAGAAGCCCGACCGCATACCCATCAACGGGTGGCTCGGGAACCTGGAGGACCCCATCACGGAGCGTTTCGGCTCCATGGGCGCCTTCCGGGAAAAGTACGAGTTCGACTGGGCCGGGGTCGGACGCGGCCCTTATCCCTGGTGGCGCGACCCGCTGCCCGAGCTGAAAGAGCGCGACGAGCCCATCACACCGGCCGACATGGCGCAGGTCCCCCTGTCCGATCCCGATGAAGAAGAGGCATACGATGAGATAAAACGGGGAGTTCAAGAGCACAAGGAAAAGAGGGGGAAATTCGTCAGTGCAACGGTTTACGGCATCTTCGAGATACTCAACGGCGTGTTCGGTATCGAAAACCACCTGATGTATCTGGCGCTCTACCCCGATGAACTCAAGCAGCTCTACCAACGCCAGGCCGAATGGAACCGGGTCTGCGCGCACAACATGCTCGATCTGGGCGTGGACATGGTGCATATCACGGACGACTGGGGCGGCCAGGCGACCACCCTGTTCAGCCCGCAGACGTGGCGAGAGTTGATCTGCCCATACCACAAGATCACCGCCGACGCGGTGAAGGGCCGCGGCGCGTGGCTGAGCCTGCACTCGGACGGCAATGTGCGGCCGCTGGTGGACGGCATCGTGGAGCTGGGCTATGATGTCCTGCACCCGTGGCAAGAATCGGCGGGCATGGACCTGCAGGATTTTCACGAGAACTACCGCGACCATCTGGTGGTCATGGGCGGGCTGGACGTGCAGACGACCATCGGCTTCGGTGACTACGAAAGGCTGGAGCGGGAGATCGAGCGGGTGGTCCGCATGTTCAGCGACGGCGGGCTGATGCTCTGCACCTCGCACGCGGTCCAGGAGCACTGCAGCATCGAAGAGCTGGTCTTCGCCTACGACACGATCTACCGCCTGATTCGCGAATACGGCGCCTGAGCGCCCGCCAGATTCTTGAGCCTTTGCCGGTACCGTTCGGCATCCCCTAACCCGGATACTTCACGAGAGTTTTCCGTCCAGCGGACGTTTTTGCCCTCATGCGGCGCCCTCCGCGCTCGCCTGTCCTCGACGTGCCTTATGGCACGCCTGCGGTAGCTCGCTTGTGCGGGCTTGCCTGAGAGCAAAACCGTCGCCCTGGTGCGTACACAGGGTGTTGCTTGTGGCTGGCCGGTTTTTTTGCTGTAAGATGCGTTCCTTTAGACAGTTGCGTGCGGTCCCGAAAAACTCTCGTGAAATATCCGGGCTAAACCTCGCGTCCCCAGCCGTAGGTCCGGTCTACCACCCGGAAGCCGTAGTTGCTGTAGAACAGCAGGGCGCGGTAGTTGGTCCACCAGGTGCTTATCGCGGCATGACGGTAGCCCGCTTCCCGCGCCTCGCGCAAGGCCCGGAGCAGCAGGTAACGTCCCCAGCCCCGGCCCTGCAGGTCTTCTGTGACGCCGAGGCCGGACACTTCCACCCATTCCTGGGCCTCCGGGTCCGGCGCGTGTTCGCCGCAGGAGATGCAGACACATTCGCCGACGTGGGTTTCTTCCAGCTCAGCGCTGACCTCGACGCCGGGCAATCGGCCTTTGCCCTCCGGGAGCGAGACCTCGACCTCTGACGACGGGTCGGGCAGGGGCGGCACCGCGGGGTCGAAGTCGGCCCAGTCCATGATCGTCTCTCCGCGCACGCGCTTGTAGCCGCTCATGCCCAGCAGCCCTTCGACGTGGCCCAATCGGTCGGACAGATAGGCCGCGTGCAGGTGATAGAAGGGATAGCGATAGTCCTGGGGGAAGGCCTGAATGGACGCGATTTCGTGTTCGCGGATGTGCCGCTCGGCCGCCTCCAGGAGCGCCCTTCCGGCGGCCCGCCGGCCGGGCAGGTAGTAAAGGAAGCGGATCACCCCCTGCAGCCCCTTGCCCCACTCCTCCGGCTCACCCACGGCGGCGTTCGCGAACCCCACCGCTTCGCCGCCGACCTTCGCCAGGAAAGCCACTTCGTCGCGGGGAGTGTGCTCCGCCGCGGTTTCCCGCTCCCGCCCCACCACGGCGGCCACGCATTCCGCGTCCACGGGGTAGCAGTGGGGCAAATCGGCCACGGCATGGTTGTACAGCCGGGCCACTTCACCTGCCAGTTCTTCGTCGTAAGGGGTGATCTGCATGGGCCGTAGGCTTCCTTTTCACAAGGGCCGATGATAGACGATTGTGTTCCGAGCTTCCTCAAAACCACACTTCTCATACGCGCTGCGCGCCGGGCGGTGGAATTCGTCGGCGCCGGTCTCCACCCGGACGTGCCGGAGGCCGGCTTCGCGCATGCGGGACAGGACTTCTTCGTACATCGCCGGACCGATGCCGCGTCCCCGGCAGCCGGGCCGGACGGCGTTGTTGCCCAGCTCGCCCCACCCGGCGTCGGGGCGCAGGTAGTAACAGGCGAAGCCGACGACCTCGCCGTCGCTCTCCGCCACCACGACCCGTCCGGGCCGGTCGGGGTCAATCGCCTGCGTCAGGGCGCTCTGCTTCTGGTCCCGCCACCCGGAGTGGAAGCACTCGAACGCGTCCTCGCCCATCCGTCCGCGAAGCCATGCGAAGTAGGGCTTCCAAGCGCCGAGCGCGATGGCAACGATGGCCTCAGCGTCCTCCGGCCCGGCGTCCCGCAGGGGCAATGCACTCATCATCAATCTCCCTGTTCGCGGAAGCTGTACTCGAGGAACCGGAAGCCCGGGGCTTCTTCGATGTGGAAGGTCAAGCAGCCCTGCTCGTCGGCCTGCTCCTCCCATGACTCGCCGCTCAGGAGGTCTGCCAGGGCCACGTTGCTGCCGGCGGCGAAGCGCAGGGCGATCGCTGCGGACTCCTCCTCGCCGGCGAGCTCCCGGAAGACCAACAGCAGGCCGGCGCCGTCCTCGGCGCGGTGGTTCTGGAAGCCCGTCCAGGACGCGCCGTCCGGCATCTGCCCTATGGGGTAGGTGATGCCGCGGCGGATGTTCTCCCGGTGCTCGTGGTGCAGCCTGAGCAGCGGCCGAATCCGGTCGCGGGCGGCCTGGCTGTAGAGTTTGAGCTCCTGGAAGAAGGTCGGCATGCTGAACAGCGTTATCGCCACGCAGTAGTCGTGGCCGTAGAGGCGGGCGTTCGACAGCATCGGATTGACGCGGTCCACGTTCTGCACCGGGCCGAGGACCTTCAGCAGGTTCAGGTATCTGGAGAACTCCCACAGGTCGCGCAGCACGGTGTGCGGGCGGTAGGTGGTGGTCTTGGGCACCACGGTCTTGCGGTTGGCGGGGTAGATGGCGCCGTATTCGCGCGCGAACCACCAGCCGTAGCGCGGTGCGGTCTCGTCCCAGTTGATCCGCGCCTCGTGGTCGGTGTAGAGCAGGAAGGCGCGCGCCATGCCCATCAGGTCCTGGATGGCGCGGCGGTTCGGCAGGCGGGCGAAGTCGAGCTTGTACCAGACGAACCCGCCCTCGTCGTAGTTCCTTTTGAGATCCTCCAGGCTGATGCCGCCCTCGGGCTGGACGGAGGCCCAGAGCCCGAGCTTCACGCCCAGCTCCGCCGCGCGCGCCCTGACGCGGCCCCAGCCCTCCGGGTAGCGTTCCTCGCAGGGCCTCCACTCCGCGCGGGCATCGCCTTCCCAGCCGTCGTCTATCTGCACCAGGTCTATGCCTATGTCTTCGGCGGTCTCCAGTTCCTTCAGGATGCTCTCCTCGCCGGCCGCGTCGCGGTGCTCCAGGAAGCCGACCGAGGAGCCCCAGGTGTTGCTCTCCAGGAAGACATCCTGCGGGCGCACCGGGTAGCGGATGCGGTCCCAGGTCTTCAGGGCCGTCTCGCGGGCGGTGGCGTTGCTGCTGTGCGCCAGGCACCAGGAGGCCCATGTCGAAGTCCACCCGTCCGTGACCTCGTGCGGCAGCACGCCCCATCCCAGGCTCTCCAGCCCGACCCCGGGGCGGCAGCGGAAGATACCCGTGTCGTGGCCCAATGCGTGTGCTCGCTTGTGGCTTTCCTTCACGAGCGTCAGTGCTTCGGGGCCGCACTCGACCGATGCGATCGCCGCCCAGTCGCAGGTTTCCAGGGCATGGATTGGGTGGTCGCACGTGTGCTCTTTGAGGGCGCGGGTGAACGTGTCGTTGCGCATCTGCCGGTAGCCGGCGTAGTTCACGTAGCGTCGTCTGGTGCCCTCGAATGCACACGGCACGCGGGCCACGCGCACCGTGCCCTGGTTCAGGCGGGCGATGTGGCGGGCCTCCTCGGATGTCTCGAACTTGCTGAGGTCGCCGTTCCAGTTGAAGCCCTCGAGCGCGCGGATATAAAGCTGCGTGCGGATGCCCGGTGCGCCGGGATAGGCCCACACCACGAACCGCACCGCCAGCCGTGCCTGGGAATACTCCATCTCGGCCGTCACGGCCAGATGCGGGGAGGTGAAGCCCTCATCGTCCGATTCCGCACACGTCACGCCGCACAATTCCGCCGCCGGGTTGGCCCCCTCCACCACCGGCAGCAGCCAGTCCGCCCCCGCGGGGTCGGGAGCACCCAGGGCCCAGGCCCTGCCGTCCGGCAGCCGCCGCACGTGGGCCGTGGAGAACCCCCGCCCCGTCCACCGCCAGACGCGCTCTATCCGCCCCGTCGTCACCCGCAGCCTCTCCCTGTCGAACCCCATCCCGGCAGAACCGAGCGTCCCGCTGACCCGTGCATCCATGGTAAGCCCTCTGTAAACCCATCGGCCTTCTGCCCGCAGTGCGCAGCGCGGACATCATATCGCAGTTCTCCCGGATAGACAAAACGACCTGCCGGGGTTAGAATGTCGTGGCGCGCCGTCGGCACGGAACAGGGGGCAAAAGAGAACTCCACAGACGCAGATGAAGCAAGGGACGCAGTCCATGAAAATCCTCTATATTTCGGGCAGCCCGAGGAAGAAAAGCAACACGGATCACCTGCTGAGACGCATTCGGGAAGAGGCCGACGGCGAGTTCATAAAACTCACGGACTTCAGCATTGAGCCATGCAATTCCTGCTGGGCATGTGTGGAAAACGGTTCCTGCGCCCTTGATGATGACATGCGCGGCACGATCACGCCGAAGCTTCTGTCCGCGGACGCCCTGGTCATCGGCACACCCGTCTATTTCAACAACGTGACAGCGCAGTTGAAGTCCTTCATAGACCGAACCTGGGCGCTCAGGGGCAGACTCAGGAACAAGATAGGCGCCGCCGTGGTCGTGGGGCGCAGGTACGGCGCGGAGAGCGCCATCACGGCCATAAACGCCTTTTTCTTGAAGCACGAGATGATTGTCGCCAACCGCGGCATCTCCGGGGTGGCATTCAAGTCGGGAAGCGTAGGAAACGATACGGAGTCGCTCCGTGCCGCCTCGAAAATGGCGTCCAGGATTCTGGAGCTTGGGACTCGATTCAGTTCAACGTAGGCAGAGGTGGAACGGCGTACCACCGGTGCGTGTGGCCGCTTGTGCCGATATCCGTGAATGAATGGCGCTGAAATAGTTCTGAGTGCCGGTGGAATATGTGCCGGCATAGACATGGAAATCGTCACAGACCTGGCGCACGAGTGGTTACTCTGTGCGGATGGAAAGCTACGGAACCTTTCGGATTGCTGGGGATTGAGAGGGGAGACGCGCGATGAGACTTGGTGGACCTGTTTTCGAAGAGTGGGACGACCCGGTGTCCTGGGTTATGGCGGTGCGGGATGCCGGGTACGGCGCGGCGTTCTGCCCGGTGGAGACGGATGCGGATGACGAGACGGTGAGTGCCTACGCAGGGGCCGCAGAGGAAGCCGACATCGTGATCGCCGAGGTGCCGGCTTTCGGGTGCAATCCCATCGCCTGCGACGAGGAGGAGCACGCGGAGGCCATCCAGAGGTGTCAGGCGCGGCTCATGCTGGCCGCAGCGCACCGTCTACACTCGGGACAGGCCCCGCAACGACAAAGCGGCGTCAAGCCGCCGCACTCCGAAATCATGTTCCCGCGCTCGCTGCGTTCTACCGGCAATGTCGGGGCCTGAAGTGGATAGCGCCGACGGGGGGAAAACGAATCACCGCCGTGCTGCGGCAGCGCTTGACAGGGGCGTGCTTCTGGCTAAGATCTATGGCGAGCGGGGAGAAAGGAGGAGTGCGATGGATCTTCGGATTCGGGCAGGTGACGGGAAGTCCAAGAAACCCGACTTCGACATGGCGGGGGAGGCGGCGGAACTGCCGGTGGGGGACGAGGCACACGGCTCGAAGCCGGCCGGTGTGGTGCTGCTGGTGATGGCCGTCGGCGACCTTGCGCTGGCGGTGGTGCTATTGGTCTTTCTGGAGAATCTGTCCCCCGCGGCGCGCTGGCTGGTTTCGGGGTCTGTGGCTGTCGGCGCTGTGGTGCTGGTGCTTATCGCGCTGCACGTATGGCGGCGGCGCAAGGAATGGGAGATCGGCGAGGCAGAGGTGCGCCACCGGTGGCAGGGGCTGTTCGGCAGCGGGGAGTGGGCCGAACCGCTCTCGGCCTACCGCGGCGTGCTGGCCCGGCAGGAGCACCACAGCGGCGGCCAGAACAGCCCGAGCTATACCCTCTACCTACTGGAGTTCAAGCATGAGGCGGACGACTCGCGCGACGTGCGCCTCTACCAGTCGCGGTCGCGGGAGGGCTTCCGCCTCCGGCACGAGGACTACGCCCGCTTGCTCGGCGTCTCCGCGCTGATCGAGACGGAGGAGGGCATCCAGGAGCGGCGCCCGGAGGACCTGGACAAGTCGGTGCGGGAACTGGTGGCGGAGGGGTTGCTGGAGGTGGATTTCGACCCTTCGGAAGCGCCGCCCGGCCGACACCTTGCGACCTCCGTCGCCGGGGATACGCTGTTCATAGAGACCCGGCCAGGTGCGGCCACGGGCAAGATCGGGCTGATCCTGCCCCTGGTGGTCATCATGGCGGGGGTCGGCATGGTGGTGCTGGGGCCGGTGGTGAGGGGGCTGCCAGGTGGTCTGCCCCTTCTGCTCGTGGGACTTGCAGGGGTTGTGGTCGGCTCGGCGCTGTGGACCTTCGCGCGGCAGACGCGCCAGGAGCTGCACGTCTCCCCGGACCGTGTCGCCGCGAGCTGGCACCTGCCCTTCGCGGGAGAGGTTTTTTCAATATCCATTACCGCCGACGAGGTGGAGAGCGTGGCGGTGCGCACCCCGGAGGGCAGCAGCGGCTTCACCATGGTCCAGGCCGTGACGGACACGCAGACGGTTAGCTTCGGCTTCGGCCTGACCGACGAGGAGAAGGCGTGGGTGCGCGACTGCATCATAACGGTCATCAGCGCCTGAGGCGCACCGGCCGCTGCGGCTGAGGAGCCTTCTCACGTTGACAGGCTTTGTGGGCTGTGGTATAAGAGACGGTCACATTATACGGTAAAGCCGCCGTAACACCGCCTGCCTTCGCCGCGCAAGCGTTTCCCGATGCTCTGCCTTGTGCAGACCGGCGTCTGCGCCGGCCCCTGCGGAGCGCCCTTTGGCCGCACGGACAGGTGTTTCGCGGCGCTGAGCCTTCTTTACAGAATCACTGGTCAATTGCCATGGACATTGCAGAGATTGAAGCCCGACCACGCGAGGTGCGGGGATCGAGGGACTGCCGGCGGTTGCGCCGACAGGGCCTTCTGCCGGCCGTCCTCTACGGACGCGGCGAGCCGAATGTGCTGCTGACACTCCGCGAGGAAGACGTGGAGGAACTGATCGAGAGCCGCTCCCCCATCGTGCAGGTGAACTGGGACGGCCGGCAGGAGAACACCCAGATTCGAGATATCCAGTTCGACGCGCTGGAGGAGGACATCCTGCACGTGGACCTGGTGCGCATCTCGCTGACGGAGAGCGCCGTCTTCACCGTGCAGGTTCAGACCCACGGCACGGCCGCCGGAGAGACCGAGGGCGGTGTGCTGGAGCTGGTGTCCCACGCCATCGAAGTCGAATGCCTGCCGACCGAGGTGCCGGACTCGATCACCGTGGAGGTGGAGGAGCTGGAGATCGGCGACAATCTGACGGTGGGCGATCTGGCCTTCCCGGCCGGCGTGACCCCGGTTACGGACCTGGACACCGTGGTGGTGACCGTGGTGCCGCCGACGGAGATCGAGGAGGAAGAGGTGGCTCCGGAGGACCTGATGCTGGAGCCGGAGGTCATCGGCGAGGAGGTCGAAGAGCCCGAGATGCCCGAGGAGCTGCCCGAGGAGCCCGAGGGCCACGAGGAGTGATCGGCGTGGCGGACGGCCTTGCACGGCGGCGGGGAGCGTGACCGGTGAAGATCGTTGCCGGCCTGGGCAATCCCGGTTCCCGTTACGCGCGAACCCGGCATAACGCCGGCTGGATGGCGCTGGACCGGCTGGCCCGGCGTTGCGCGTCCACGGCGGCCTCAACGCGCGCCGAGGGCGAGCTGGCCCGCTGCGAGGGCATGTGGCTGTTCAGACCGCTGTCCTTTATGAACCGGTCCGGGCCGCCCATCGCGCGGGCGCTCCGGGAGAAGAACCTGACCCCGCAGGACCTGCTGGTGCTGGTGGATGACGTGAACCTGTCGCTGGGCAGCCTGAGGCTGCGCGCCGGCGGATCGGCCGGCGGGCACAACGGACTGAGTTCGATTATCGGCGCGCTGGATACGGAACAGTTCCCCCGGCTGCGGCTGGGGGTCGGGCCGTGCCCCCCGAGATGGGACCTGCGGGATTTCGTGCTGAGCCGCTTCAGGCCGGCGGAGGAAGACGCGGTGGAGGAGATGACGGACCTGGCCGCGCGGGCCGCGCTGTGCTGGCGGGAGGACGGCGTCCGGACGGCGATGAGCCGGTTCAACCGGACGGTGGAAAACGAAGCGAATTCATGATAGAAACGGGCGTCCGGACAACGCGCCCGGCGAGAAACCCGAGCAAACGGAGGAGAGCCGTTGGCCACGAACCTTTACGAAGCCATGTTTGTAGTGGACGCCGCGAAGGGCGGTTCGGACTTTGGCGACGTGATCCGGCACATAGCGGGGCTTTTGGACCGGATAGACGCCGATGTTGAGCGGATCGAGAACTGGGGCGAGCGCAAGCTGGCCTACATCATCAAGCGGGCCAAGCGCGGGATATACATCCTGGTTTATTTCCGCGCCGACGGTTCCAGAATCGCGGAGCTGCGGCGGGATATCCAGCTTTCCGAAGAGTTGCTGCGGGCGCTGATACTGCGGACCGACGAGCCGGACCCCGTGACGGGCGATCTGTACAACACCGAGGGCGAGCAGATAGAACCACCCGAGGAAGAGGCTGCCCAGCCGGCGGAAGCGGCCGAAGCCGTCGCAGAAGAATAGCCCTACTGTGAACCCGGGAGACGGACATGGCTAATCTGAACCGTGTTTTTCTGATGGGCAACCTCACCCGCGACCCGGAACTGCGCTACACGCCCAGCGGGACGCCGGTGTGCGAGTTCGGCATGGCGATGAACCGTACCTACAAGAGCCGGGACGGTGAGCAGCGGGAAGAGACCTGCTTTGTGGACGTGACGATGTGGGGCCGCCGAGGGGTGGTCATCAGCGAATACTTCACCAAAGGCCGGCCCATCTTCATCGAGGGGCGGCTGAAGTACGACACCTGGGAGAGCCCGGACGGCCGCCGCAGCAAGCTGTCGGTGACCGCGAACAATTTCGAGTTCATAGGCGGCCGCGGACCCGACCAGCCCCGGCGCGGTCAGCAGCAGAGGCAGCAGCAGAGCCGCCCCGCCGGACAGTCCAGCCGGCAGCAACCGGCCGAGGAGCCGGAGCCGCAGGAGGACCAAGAGGACGAAGGTTACGACGTCGCGGACGACGAGATTCCCTTCTGAGACCCCGTTTTGGGTTGACTACTGAGGTTAGAGCGAAATCATGGAAGTACTGCTCCAACAGGACGTTGAGAACCTGGGGCGTATGGGCGATAGAGTGGAAGTTGCCGACGGCTATGCGCGCAACTACCTCCTGCCGAAGCAGATAGCGCTGCCGGTGACCCCGGAGAACGAGCAGCGCCTGGAGCGCGTGCGCGAGGAGCGCGCGCGTAGAGAAGAGGAGGAACTCGAGCGCGTGAACCGGCAGGCGGAGTTGCTGGAAGGATTCCTGTGCTACATCCCCGCCCGCGCCACCGAGAAAGGGCACCTGTTCGGCTCGGTGGGCGCCCAGCAGATTGCCGACCAGCTCGTCGAGAGCGGGTTCGAGGGTATCCGCGCCAGCAGCGTGAACCTGAGGCGCCCCATCGAGCAGCTCGGAGACTATGAAGTCGAGATCATGCTCCACCCCGACGTGCGGGTCATGATCACTGTCCGCGTCGCCGAGGCGGACGAAGAGCACGAGGAGTAATTCCCCCGTAAGAGTGACACTTCGCAGGCATAAAGCGGTCTGATGTCCCAACCTTCGGATGCCAGCGCCGGGCCGCGCGTGCCGCCGCATGACCTGCAGGCGGAGATGGGCGTGCTGGGTTCGATGCTGCTGTCCGAAGAGGCAATCCACCTGGCCGGCAGCCGCCTGGACGAATCCTCCTTCTACAAGCTGGCCCATCAGGACATCTTCTCGGCCATCGTCCGACTGGCCGACGAGCACAACGCCGTGGACGTGATCCTGCTGCGGGACGAGCTGGCCCGCCGGGAGAAGCTGGAGAAGGTGGGGGACGTGGGCTACCTGGTGGAGCTGATGGAATCCGTGCCCACGAGCGCGAACGCGGAGTATTACATCGAAATCGTGCGCGAACATGCGCTGCGCCGCCACCTGATTGACACCTCGGCGGACATCCAGAAGCGGGCCTACCGGGATTCCCAGGAGGTGGAGCAGCTGCTGGACGAGGCGGAGGCCAACATCCTGGCCGTCCGCCACGAGCGCACCACCACGCGGGTGCGGGAGGTCAACAATGTGCTGCAGGGCATCGTGGCCCGCCTGGAGGAGCTGCATCAGAATCCGGGCCAGCTCACCGGCCTGGCTTCGGGGTTCTACGACCTGGACGACATGATGGGCGGCTTCCAGCCGGGGCAGTTCATCGTGCTGGCCGCGCGGCCCAGCATCGGCAAGACCAGCCTGGCGCTGAACGTCCTGCACCACGTCTGCTGCGTGCAGCGGAAGGCAGGGGCGCTCTACAGCCTGGAGATGCCCGCCGAGCAGATCGTGAGCAACTTCCTGTGCATCCATAACCGCATAGACACCCACGACTTCCGCCGCGGCACGCTCCAGGCCCAGGAATGGCGCAGGCTGGAGGAGTCTATAGACGAGCTGGTGGGACTGCCCCTCTACATCTGCGACGTGCCCAGCGTGCGCATCATGGACCTGCGCGCCATGGCCCGCCGGATGGCCCATCGCCACGACATAGAGCTGATCGTGGTGGACTACCTGCAACTGCTCACCCCCAACCACAGCTACGACAGCCGGGTCTCCCAGGTGGGCGAGATAAGCCAGGGATTGAAGGCGCTGGCGCGGGAGCTGGAGGTGCCCGTCATCGCCGTGGCACAGTTGAACCGCCGGGTTGAGCAGGAGCAGCGCCGCCCCCGCCTGAGCGACCTGCGGGAGAGCGGCTCCATCGAGCAGGACGCCGACGTGGTGATGCTGCTGCACCGGTCCTACGCCCTGGGCGAGTCGGATGACGACACGGGCGGCGCGGAGGCCGGCCCGGCGCCCGGAACGGAGGCGGACCTGATAGTGGCCAAGCAGCGCAACGGACCCACGGGCCTGGTGCGGCTGTTGTTCCAGCGGCGATTCCTGCGGTTTGAGTCCCGATCATCCCACTCCGAACTCTGAGAAAGAGCCAGCCCGACCATGACACTGAACCGATCTTTTCCCCCTCGGGGGCTCCGCCTGATCGGGGCGCTCCTCGTTGTGCTGGTGCTGACGACCGCTGGCCACGCCCGCGGCGCGGCGGATGCACCCACCATCACCGATGTGGAGGTGCGCGGCAACCTGCTGCTGAGCGATGAGGAGGTGATTCAGCGGGTGGGTGTCGAGCAGGGCACTGCCTACGATGCCGAGGGCCTGACGGCCTCGGTCGAGCGCTGGAACCAGGCCCGGCAGCTCGGAACCGTCGGCTACCGCGTAGAGCCCACCGAGTCGGGCGACGTCAAGATCATCCTGCAGGTCAATGAGCGCGTCGCGCTGTCCAGCGTCCAGTTCCTGGGCAACCGGCGCATTTCGGCCGGGCGCCTGCGCGAGGTCGCCCACGTGCGGCCCGGGGACGTGGTGACCCCTCGGGAGGTGGCCGACGTGGAGCGGGCCATCGAGGCCGCCTATGCGGAAAGGGGCTACCCCTCCTGCCTGGTGCAGGGCGTGCTGCTGCTGGGGGAGGAGGGCGAGCGGGACCTGCTGTTCACCGTCTCCGAGGGCAAGCGCGTCAAGGTCGGACGCACCGTCTTCCAGGGAAACGAGCACATCAGGCGCGGCCGCCTGCTGAAAGCCATGGAATCCAACCAGAGAAGGTGGTTCGGCTGGATATTCCCCCGGTATTTCCACCCGGACTCGCTGGAGTCCGATACGCTCAGGATAAAGCAGGTCTATTGGGAGGAGGGCTTCCAGGACGTGGAAGTACGAGCATTTCCCTCCTACCCGAAAGAGAAAAAGGCCCGGCTGAACATCGTTATCGAGGAAGGGCCGCGTTACACCGTCCGCCGGGTGCTGTTCGACGGCAACACGCTTTTCCGGGACGACGAGTTGCGGGAGGCGATTCCCGTCGAGACGGGGGAGCCCTACAACCCGGCGGAGGTGGACAATTCCCTGCGGGTGATCAGCGGGCTTTACGGGAATCAGGGCCACGTGGATGTGACCGAGAGGAAGGGCAATCTGAGCGCTGAGCCGCTGTTCGACGCCGAGCTGCCGCGCGTGACGCTGAACTTCCACATCACCGAGGGGGAGGCGGTTTACATCAGGCGGGTCGAGATCCGTGGGCTCACCAAGACCAAGGAGCCGGTGGTGCGGCGCAACCTGGCCATCTATCCGGACGAACTTGCCACCACGGACAATATCAAGCGAAGCGAACAGTTGCTGGTCAACAGCGGTTTCTTCGACCAGACGGCGCAGCCCCCGGTGGAGATAACCCTGGAGCCCGACGAGGGGGCGCTGCGCGACGCCGTGGTGCGCGTCAAAGAGGGCCAGACGGGCCAGTTGATGCTGGGGGCCGGAGTGGGCACGGACAGCGGTCTGCTGGGCGAGATATCCCTGAGGGAACAGAACTTCGACATCACCAACTGGCCGTCCAGCTGGGCGGACGTCTGGAGCGGAAACGCCTTCCGGGGCGGGGGGCAGAGATTGGCCCTCGTGCTGCGATCGGGCACGGAAAGGTCCTATTACTCGCTGTCTTTCCAGGACCCGGCGGCCTGGGGCAGCTCCTACGGCCTGGGTGGGGGCCTGTACTCCCGAGGGATCGTCCACGAAGAATGGGACGAGACCCGCACCGGCATCAACGTGACCGGCAGCGTGCGCACGGCCAAGTTCCTGGAACGCGCCGTGACCGTGGGGTATGAGAACATCGAGGTGGAGGACGTAGACCCGGCCGCCGCGCCGGTCTTCCTGCGGGACGAAGGGTCGCACTCGCGTCCTTTCGTGCGTTTCAATAGTTCCCTGGAGCAGCGGGACAACCGATTCTCGCCCACCAGCGGATACTACGCGGAGTTCGAGGTCGAAGTCACGGCGGGAGACGTGGAGACCATCGGCGTGACCGTGCGCGGCCAGCGTTACTGGGCGATGCACGAGACCAACGAACGGCGCAAGCACGTGTTGGGTGTGCGGGGACAGGCGGCGGTGGTTGACTCTTACAGCGACCACGTGCCCATATTCGAGCGCCTCTATGCCGGTGGCATCGGCACGCTGAGGGGATTCGAGTACGAAGGCGTCTCGCCCGTGGACCCCGGCACAGGGGACCAGGTCGGGGGCGAGTCTATGCTGGTCGGTTCGGTCGAATACAGCGTGCCGATTGACCCGGGCAACCAGTTCCGGGTGCTGGGCTTTATGGACGCCGGCTACGTGACCGAGGATGCGTCCGACCTGCTGAACGGGTGGGATGAGCTGCGCGTGTCGGCCGGGGTGGGCTTGCGATGGCTGGTGCCCATCCTGGGCCAGCTTCCGCTGGAGATTGCCCTGGGCTTCCCCGTCGTGGACGAGCCGGAGGACGAGAAGCAGACGTTCCACCTGTCTTTCGGGGCAACGACGGGCTTTTGATTTTGAGCGGTTTTCGCGTAAATTGACCGGCAGCTTCTGCGCCGAATAGAGGGAGAAACCATGTTCAACGCACGCACTTTTCCGTGGCTGGTTATTGTTCTGCTGGCTGGAGCGGCCCTCCTGTGGGCCGCCGCCGGACGGGCCCAGGAAGAGCCCGCCCCCGAGCCCGACGACGGTGTAACCGTGGCGGTGCTGGAGATGTCCACCGTGCTGGCCGAGTCCGAGCGGTGGCAGGACGGGGTCAATGAGAGGCGCCGCCTGGCCGACAGGATGACCCGCGCCCTGGAGAAGACGGACCAGCACCTCCAGCTCCTGCGCAACGAGCGGGAAAACCTGCCCCCGGACACCGACGAGCGCCGCCAGAAGGAGCAGGAGATACGGCAGGCCCTGCAGGAGCGGGAGCAGAAGCGCCGCGAGTTCGAGGAGGAGGTCACGCAGCACTACGACGCCGCTATCCGCGCCCTGCTGAAGGACCTGAACCGGGCCGTCAACGAATACGTGGCCGAGCACGACGTGGACCTGGTGCTGAAAAAGCAGAGCCTGGAACTGACCGACAGGGAGAACCCCCAGCTTCTGCTGGCCACCGCTGACGTGCTCTACGCCGCGGCGGACCTGGACATAAGCCGCCAGATCGTCCGGCGGCTGAACACCGGCTACGCGGGCCCCATCGAAGTGAAATGAAATGAGCCGTCCCCAACGAACCATCGGCAACACGGTTGAACTCTCCGGCCGGGCACTGTTCAGTGGCCAGGAGGTAACCGTCAGCCTGCAGCCCGCCGACCCGGCCACCGGCTATCTCTTCGTGCGCCGGGACCTGACGGACAGCCCCGTTGTGCCCGCCAACGTGGAGGCGCTGGGGGACGGCTATCGCTGCACCTCGCTGAACTGGAACGGTGTCGAAATCAAGGCCATCGAGCACCTGCTGAGCGCGTGTTACGGGCTGGACATAGACAATCTGATCGTGGAGCTGGACAGCGACGAGCTGCCGGCCCTCGGCGGCAGCCCGCAAGAGTACGGCCAGGCACTGCTGAAAGCGGGTCCCGTAGAGCAGGAGGCCGAACGTCATGTGCTGGCTCCGGAGGAGACCGTCTCCCTGGCCCAGGGGCGTGCCTCCATCGTAGTTCTGCCCCAGGAAGATGAGCTGACCGTCAGCTACGTGCTGGACTTCGACGAAGGCTACCACGCCACGGAGGCGTTCACCTTCCAGGTGACCCCCGACAGCTACATGAAGGAGCTGGCGCCGGCGCGCACTTTCGGGTTGGCGGAGGACTACGAGGAGTTCGAGAAGCTTGCCCTCGGCGGAGGAGTTACGGACGAGAACACCTTTGTGCTCTCCGAGGACGGCACCGTCATGAAGCCCCGCAGCGGCGAGCCCGCGGAGTTGATCTTCCCGGACGAAGCCGTGCGGCACAAGATGGTGGACCTGCTGGGCGACCTGGCCGTTATCAACGCCGACCTGTGCGCCCGGATCGTGGCGGTGCGCAGCGGCCACGCGCTCAACACCAGCCTGAGCCGCCGGTTGCACCAGTTGATGCAGGAGGAGGAAGGCCCGGAGGAATACCTGGACGTGATGGAGATCCGGCGCGTCCTGCCGCATCGCTACCCCTTCCTGATGGTTGACCGCGTGCTGCGGCTGGAGGGGGACAACAAGATCGTGGCCATCAAGAACGTCTCCATCAACGAGCCCTACTTCCAGGGGCACTATCCGGAGTACCCCATACTGCCAGGCGTGCTGCAGTTGGAGGCCCTGTCGCAGACGGCCGGGCTGCTGCTGCTGCGCAAGCTGGAGCACACCGGCAAGGTCTGCCTGCTGGTCAGCCTGGACGGCGTCAAGCTGCGCCGCCCCGTGCGGCCGGGCGACCAGTTGACCCTCGAGGTGCAGGCCATCCGGGTCCGGTCCCGGTCCGCCCTGGTCAAGGGCAGAGGCACGGTGAACGGCCAGCTCGCCTGCGAGGCCGAAATGAAATTCTGGCTCGAGGACGCGGACGCACTCTGAGCCCTTCTCGGGCGCTTGCTGAGCGGGAGCATACATGCGCATTCACGCAAAGGCGATTGTGGATGGCAAGGCCGAAATCGGCGAGAACGTCGAGGTCGGCCCCCAGGCGTGGATCGGCCCCGACGTGACCATCGGGGACGACTGCGTGATAGGGCACGGATGCCACATCGAAGGCCACGTGACGATGGGCGAGAACAATATGCTGGCCCCTTACGTGGTGCTCGGCACGCCGCCCCAGGACCTGACCTATCACGGCCAGCCCACGGAGCTTATCGTGGGCAACGACAACGTTTTCCGCGAGCACGTGACCGTCAACATCGGCACGGTCGGCGGCCACGGCGTGACCCGCATCGGTAACCGCAACTACCTGATGATCAACAGCCATGTGGGGCACGACTGCCACCTGGAGGACGACATCCTGCTGGTCAACGGCGTGCTGCTGGGCGGGCACTGCCACGTGGAGAACGGCGCGAAGCTCATGGGCGGGGCGGCCTGTCACCAGTATGTGACCGTGGGCACTCAGGCATACGTGGGGGGCCTCAGCCGCATCGTCCAGGACGTGCCGCCCTACATGATCGTGGAGGGCAACCCCTCCCGCGTGCGGGGCGTCAACGAGATCGGGCTGGAGCGGGCGGGTTTCGAGCGCGAGGTCATTGACCAGCTCTGGGACACGTATAAGGCCATCTACCGCACGCGCGAGCTGAACCGCGCCAAGATATACGACAGAATCGAAGAAGATCCGGATTCCTTTGAGGAGGCCCTCATCCTGGTGCGCGCCCTGCGACGGGCGCAGAACGGCAGACACGGGCGCCATCTGGAAGGCCAGAGGAAAGCATAGCCAACCCCGGCCGGGGGATGACCCGATGAACGACAAGAAATCACAGAAACCACCCCAGCGCGTGGCGGTGTTCGGGCTCGGACGATTCGGCATGGGCCTGGCCGTCCGGCTGGCCTCGCTCGGAGCGGACGTGCTGGCCATTGATTCGGACCGCGAGCTGGTGGAGGAGATAGACCCGCGCGTCTCGCGAGCGGTCTGCCTGGACGCCACCAACGAGTTCGCGATGAAGAAGCTGAAGCTGGACGATACCGACCTGGCCATCGTCTGCATCGGCAGGAACATCGAGGCGGGCCTGCTGGTGACCGCCGTGTTGCAGCGGCTGGGCGTGGAGGAGGTCTGGGTGCGCGCCATTGACCATAACCAGGCCCAGATACTGGAGGCCATGGGGGTCAACCGCATCATCAGCCTGGAAAAGGAGATGGCCTACCAGGTGGCCCAGGAGATCACCATGCCCGGCATCCAGGTCATCGCGCCCATCACCACCAACCACGTGCTGGCCGAGCTGAAGGCCAAGCCGGAGTTCGTCGGCAAGACCCTGCGCGAACTCGACTTCCGCAACCGCTACGGCCTCAACATCGTGGCCATAAAATCGCGCGAAACCGCCGCCGGTCCCGAAGGCGAAGAAAAGGCGGAATACCACGTCAACGACCTGCCCTACGCCGAGGACGTCATCAAAGAAGGCGACGTCCTGGTCGTGATCGGCCCGGACGAAAAGGTCCGCGGGATGCAGACCGGCTATTGAGCGCGGCGGGGGTCAGTCCGGATACCCCTCCGGATGGGTGCTGTGCCAGCGCCAGGCGGTTTCCACGACGTGTTCCAGTTCCGGGTAGCGCGGCTCCCAGCCCAACTCGCGTCTCACTTTCTGCGGTGAGCCCACCAGCTCCGGCGGGTCGCCCGCGCGGCGGTCTGCTTCCACCACCTTGATCTCCCGCCCGCTGACCTCGCGCACGGTCTCTATCACCTCGCGCACGGACGCGCCCCGGCCCGTGCTCAGGTTGTAGATCATCACCTTCCGCTCGTCCAGCGCCTCCATGGCCGCCACGTGTGCCGTTGCCAGGTCGGTCACGTGCACGTAGTCGCGGATGCACGTTCCGTCCGACGTGGGGTAGTCGGTGCCGAAGATGGCGATGTGGTCCCGCTTGCCCAGCGCGGCGTGGATGACCAGCGGTATCAGGTGCGTCTCCGGGGCGTGGTCCTCGCCGATGCTCCCGTCGGGCGCGGCGCCGGCGGCGTTGAAGTAGCGCAGGGAGGCGTACTTCAGCCCGTACGCCTCCGCGTAGTCGCTCAGGGCGTTCTCCACGGCGGCCTTCGTCCGCCCGTAGGGGTTGATGGGCCGCACCGGCTGGGCCTCGGTGATAGGCACCTCGTCCGGCACCCCGTACAGGGTGCAGGAGCTGGAGAACACCAGTTTGTCCACGCCCACGGTCAGCATGGCCCGCAGCAGCCTCAGGCTGTTGACGGTGTTGTTGAAATAGTACTTCTGCGGGTCCTCGACGGATTCGCCGACGTAGGCGCTGGCGGCGAAGTGCATCACGGCCTCCGCGGCGGACTCCTCCAGCGCGGACGCGATCTGCGCCTCGTCCCTCAGGTCGCCCCGGACCAGCCGCGCGTCTCCCACGGCCGCCGCGTGACCCTCGGACAGGTTGTCGAACACCACCGGGGTGTGCCCCGCCCTCTTGAGTTCCGGCAGCGCGTGGCTGCCCACGTATCCGGCGCCGCCCGTAACCAGCACGTTCATGATCGTTGCCTCTTTCAGAGGTGTGGGAAGGGTTGCCAGGCGGGGATTATACAGGACCCCCGCCGGACCGTCCACCGGCCCGGTCCGCAAGGAGGGAGCGGTAGACCTCCAGGTAGCTCTCCGTCATCGCCTCCTGGCCGAAGCGGGCGGTGACCCGGCGGCGCTGGCGGGCGATGTGTTCCGGGGACGGCGGACTATCCAGCGTCTCGCGCATGGCCCGCTGCAGGCTGCCCACGTCCCCCGGGCGGACCCGGCGCACCAGGTCGCCTCCGACCTCCGCCAGACCCTGGATGCGCGACGCGACGCACGGCAGGCCGGCGGCCATGCCCTCCACCAGCGTGTTGCCGAACGCCTCCCAGCGGGACGGGTTGACGAAGATGTTGACTTCGGACAGGAAGGCGGAGACGTCCTCGACAAACCCCACGAACTCCACGCTCCCCGCCACCCCCAATTGCTCGGCCGACTCCTCAAGGTCCGCCCTTGCCGGGCCGTCGCCGGCGATCCTGAGCCGGACCTCTGGCCGCTCCTCTTTGAGCCGCGCGAAGGCGCGGATGAGCACGTCGAACCCTTTGTGCAGCGGCACCAGCCTGCCCACGGCCCCGAAGACGGGTCCCGCCTCCGGTCGCACGGCCAGGAAGGGCTCCAGGTCCAGGCCGTTGTAGATGACTCTCGGGTTGGGCGTGGGGCTGCGGCCCCGATACCAGTAGCGTCGCACCGCGCGGGAGGCGAAGACGTGCGCGTCCGCCAGCGGCGCGCAGCAGCGGTAGAAACCGTGCCGCAGCGGCTGCACCCGCAGCGCGATGCTCTCGTAGGTCCACACCGTCGGTCCCGCCCAGCCGAACCCCCGCAGGCCGGCCGCCGCCGCGTGGGAATGGAACAGGAAGGCGTGCAGCAGGTCCGGCCGCCAGTGTCTGACCAACCGCGCCAGCCGACCGAAGCGCCACAGGTCGGCGTACCGCTCGATCTCCGCGCACCACACGGGGAAGCCTTCCCCCTGCAGGCCGACCCTCAGGCGGCCCGGCCCTTCCGTGCGTTCGAACAGCCCCACCACCGCGCAGGTCACACCCCGGTCCCTCAGGCAGCGCGCGCAGTTGATGACCACCCTCTCGGCGCCCGCCAGTTGCAGGTCGTTGGTCATCAACAGCACGCGCATCAGGG
>CAYVBE010000025.1:0-31546 GCA_964448935.1 uncultured candidatus Brocadiaceae bacterium | reverse complement strand
AGGCCGGTGGTCTCGATGTCCACGTAAGCGATCGAGTCGCGGAATTCCGGGAAGAGCCGCCACTGGTCGCTGGAGGGCAGGCCCCCGTAGAACCAGTCGGCGTCCGAGCGCTCCAGCCGCCGTATGGACTCGGCGGCGCGGCGCACCACCGCCTCCGCCCGCCGCCCGCCGATCGGCAGGGCCGCGTGGGACGATGCGTCCTCCCAGCGGCGCACCCCGCCCTCCCAGAGCCGCCGCTCCGTCTTCGGCCCCACGCCCTCGATGTGACAGAAGGTGTTCCTGAGCAAAACCCCGGGCCTCCGCAAAACCCACGCTCACCCGGCAACCGGGCTACCGCTCCTCCGCCAACTCGCGCCAGTCGCGGCCGCCGGTCAGCCAGTCCAGGTCGAAACGCACCACCGCGATGCTCTCGTAGAGTTTCTTCTCGCCCTTCTCGAACAGCAGGTAGATGTTGCCGTTCTTGTCCGCCGCGAGGGATGAATATGCGCCGGGGCCCTCGTGGATGAGGCGCTTTACGGGCCAGGTCTTTGCGCCGTCGAAGCTGGCCCAGACGGTCATCCGCCGGCGGTTGCCTCCCGGATTGTCCGGGGTGCTGAACAGCAGCACGTCCCGCCCTCCGGTGGCCTCCGGCGGCATATGCACCAGGCCGGCGTTGCAGCCGTAGCTGGGGCGAGTGCCGTATTTGAAGTAGAACGGCTCGCCGACCTCGAAAAGCTCATCGGAGACCTCCCAGTCCACCCACATCTCTCCTCCGTCGTGGCTCCAGGCGATACGCCTGCGATGGTCCACCGACATGTGCGAACGCGAGTTGTAATAGATGTCGCCATTGGACAGTTCCGCCAGGGTCCCCTCCCCGGTGCCGCTTTGGACCGGACCGCTCACCTGCCAAGTCTTGCCGCCGTCGTCGCTGAAGATCGCCGTATTATAATGATAGGGCCAGTCTTCCTGCGCGTTCCTTCCGTGCGGCGAATGGATGCGGCCGGGCATCAGCAGCCTGCCCGCGTGCTCGCCGTAGCGGAGGGTTATGCCCGATTCCGACGCTCCTACGCCGACCTTGACTCCGTCCGGTGTGCCGTGGCCGAGAGCGTTGGGCTTCACAACGATCTCTTCCTTCTCCCAGGTCGCCCCGCTGTCTTCACTGCGCCACAGCAATCGTTTTCCGGGGGACACGATCAGGACATCCCCGGTCGTGTGGTCCACGATGGCGTTGCCGCCTGTATCGAATTCGCGGACCGGTCCCCAGGTCTGCCCGCCGTCTTCGCTGCGCCGCAGTAGCCGACAGGATTTGGCGAAGGCCAGAACCGTGCCGTCGGCGGCCACCACGATCTTCGGGATGCGTTCCGACTCGAACAGGTCCTGGGGCTCCAGATAGCCCGTCTCTTGAGCTTGAGAACTCAGGGGCGCAAAAGACAGCAGCCCGAACACGAACCCCGCCACCGGCCAGGCGGTTCCATCCCACGCAGGAGACGAATACAATGACTGTCTGCGTATGGCGTTCTTACCCATTGCGTCCACTCTCCTGCAAACCTTACCGATTTACCCGAAACCTTGCCGTAAGTGTTTACCGTCCCACTTGACCGACAGCGATCATAACGCGCCGGGTAAGTGTTTACCGTCGTTGCCTACGCTACCAGCATAGTGTACGCCCCCCCCCCCGGCTCCTTCAAGCAGAATCCTGCCGTTTTTTCGCTCCCCAGATTTCCCCATGCATCCCCCGTGCAGGGTTCACTGCCCGCCTGCTCCGGGCCGGGACCGTAAATAAACCCTTTCAGGCGAAACGACCCGACCGCGGGTTCCGATTGCACCGGTTTCCCTCGGCGGGGAAATACCCGTTCGCGGCCCGGTGCCGGCCCCCGAGGAGGCCTGCGTCGGGTAACCGGCTGACGACAGCCATTCCCTGCAAAGGATAAGCAAACGTCGAAAATCAAGTTTAGAATCTCAGGCGGCGGGTGTCGCCGTGCTCTTCGGCCCACAGGCGGCGCAGGCGTGCCTTTTGGTCGTCCGGGATGGGGTTGCCTTCCAGCTTCACTCCGGCGTTCAGCTCGACCAGCGTTTCCGGCACCGAGGTGATGCGGTTGTGCGACAGATCGAGCCGCTGCAGCTTCTGCAGGCCGCCGATAGCCGGCGGGATGCGCTCGATCCGGTTCCGGGCGGCCTCCAGCACCGCAAGCGTCTTCTCCCGAACGAGCCAGTCGGGCAACTCGGTCAGCCGGTTGCCGTTCAGGGACATGAACCAAACGTTGGACCAGTGGGCCAGTTCCTCGGGCAGTTCGGTGAGTCGGTTGTCCCGCACGCTAAGGGCCTTCAGCGGCATCCGCCCGAGAGCCGGGGGAAGCTCGGTGAACTCGTTCCGGTCCAGGACGAGCATGGCGTGGTCCTTCAGGCGGATTTGGGCGATCCCCGGGGGCAGCGTGCTGAGGCGGTTGCCGCTGAGGTCCCATTTGTCCATCAGGCCCCGGCGAGGGCCCTTCTTGCCCTTGACATAGGCCGGTCCCCGCCCTCCCAGGCTCTCCAGGTCGCCGATCTCCGGTGGGAGCGCATGCAGGTCGTTCTCGGCCACGTTCAGGAGTTCCAGCTTCTTCAGCCCCCCGATCTCCGGCGGCAGCTCGGTCAGGTTGTTGAAGATCAGGTTGAGTTCGATCAGGTTTTCCAACTCACCGATGGCGGGCGGAAGTGACTCGATGCCCCAGTTATGGTCCGGCGCGATCTGCTCCCCCGGCATGAAGAGGTGCTGCAGCGACTTGAGGCGGCCGATCTCCTTCGGAAGACGTTTCAACCTGTGTTTGCACAGGCGCAGGACCTGCAGGTCTTCCAGGCTGCCGATCTCGGGCGGCAGATCCTCCAGAGGCGCGTACATCAGGTTCAGGCGCTTCAGCGACGTGAGCCGGCCGATCCCATCGGGCAGGCGCCGGATGGGGTTGCGCAGGAGCTGGAGGTTCTCCAGCGCTCCCAGGTGCCCGATCTCCGGCGGCAGCTCGGCCAACCGGTTGTCCTCGGCCTCCAGGTTGCGCAGTTGCGTCAGTTCCCCGATCCAGACAGGCAGGAACCGAAGCTGATTGCCGTTCAGGCGCAGGTCGCGCAGGTTCTTCATCCGGCGCACGCCCTTCGGCACCTCGCGGAGGTTCTGGTAGCTCAGGTTCAGCCGCGTTACGGAAAGCGGACCCGCCAGGGCCGCCTCCAGGTCGCGCGGAATAATACTGTCGGGGGCACTCACGTGACGCGCAATCGCCAGAATCGTCCGCCCGCTGAGGCGCACGTGGTCGTAGCGGTGATACCACTCGTGCTCGATGACACCTTCGGCGTTGGACACGTACAGTGCGGGGCCGTAGGACCCAAAGGCGTTTTCGAGGTAGTAGCGGCTCTCCTGCTGATCGTCGGGGGCATAGATGCGGAAGGCCCGGCCGGCCGCCTTGGGCGTGTCGGTCAGGATCAGCACCGGTGGCAGCGGCCCCCCGTCCAGAGGGCACACGGCGCCCGGCTCGGGCCAGGTGCGGTGCGTCACAGCCACCACCTGAAAGCCCATCTCGTTCAGCCGGTCGGCCACGGAGCGTAGCTGGTCCATCTGCCAGCTACAGTGCATGCACGCTTCGTTCTTATAGAACAGTAGAATGGTCCGCCTGCCGCTGACAACCTGGCGCAGATCCACGGGACGGCCGCCCTTCAAAGTCTTCACCTCTACCGACGGCACAGGGGCGCCGACTTTGAGCTGACCGAAGTTCATGGAAGAACTCACGGCTTCGTCGGCATGTATCTTGTTCACGGGCATCAGGCGCCAGGGATCGCTGTTCGGGTCTTCCGCGTTCGCGGATGCCGTGCCCCAGCAGCACACAAACACAATCAGCACCGGGACCATGATCTGCTGAGCCGCAACAGCGTGAGCGAAGTTCATTTTTATCTCCAACGATGACTGAGGGTTCTAACAAGGCGGCCGCCCGGGAACGCTCTGTCCCTTGTCCGGCAAACTGAAAGCCTGTTCCACCCCATCGTGATCGCAGGACTCCAGCCAGCCCCGCAGTTCCTCGTAGGTGCATGCATCTACAGCCCGGTTCCCGCCGCGCCGGTCCCAGAACCCGGCCCGCGCCACCGTGATGTTGAGGGTCTCGTCCCCCCATACCAGCAACCCCTGCACGCCGTTCCCCAGGCAAACCCCGGCCAACGGCCGCGGGAGCGGAAAAGCAAACCGAACGATGCGATCACCCGAAATCATGCACAGAACTCCAATCATGAGAGGACAGACACGAAGAACTCTAATGTGTAGCGAGCGATGAGTCAATCACTGACGCGGTAGCTGCGGACCAGGCTGGGAAGGGGATCCTACGGTACACCCGCGAAGTTTGACACCTGCCGGGGGGCGGGATACACTCAGGTGGTTGGGGCCGGAGCGTTTTCGGCGGCTTGTTGTGCACCAGTGAACGGAGGGTCGGAGCATGGACCTGAGAAGCGATAAGGTGACGCAAGGACTGGAAAGGGCGCCCACACGCGCCCTGCTGTACGCCACGGGCTGCTACTCCCCGCGGCAGATCGGCAAACCGCTGATCGGCGTGGCATCCGGCTACAATGACCTGATTCCCGGCCATGCGGGTATGAAGCGCCTGGAGCGGCGCATCGAGCACGGCGTGGCCGCCGGGGGGGGGGTGGCGTTCATGTTCGGCATTCCGGGCATCTGCGACGGCGTCGCCATGGGCCATATCGGGATGCATTACTCGCTGCCCTCTCGCGAGCTGATCGCGGACGCCATCGAGACCGTGGCCCAGGCGCACCAGCTGGACGGACTGGTGCTGCTGACCAACTGCGACAAGATAACGCCCGGGATGCTGATGGGCCTGGCACGGATTGACATCCCCGGCATCGTGGTCACCGCCGGCCCTATGCTGGCGGGCCATCACCGCAAAGCGGGCAAGGACAAACCCGAGCGGCTGTCGCTGGTGCGTGACACCTTCGAGGCCGTCGGACGCCGCCAGGCGGGCGAGATATCGGATGAAGAGCTGACCCAACTCGAGCTGCGCGCCTGCCCCGGCATCGGGTCCTGTCAGGGGCTCTACACCGCCAACACCATGGCATGCGCGACGGAGGCGATGGGAATGTCCCTGCCCGGCTGCGCGGCCGCGCCGGCGGTGGACGCCGAGAAGGACCGCATCGCGGAGCGCAGCGGCGAGCGCATCGTGGAGCTGGTGGAGGAAGGCATCAACGCCCGCCAGATCATCACGGCCGAGAGCATGCGGAACGCCGTGATGGTGGACCTGGCGCTGGGCGGCTCGACCAACACGTGCCTGCACCTGCCCGCTATCGCACACGAGGCGGGCGTGGAGCTGCCCCTGGAGGCGTTCGACGAGGTGAGCGGCCAGGTGCCGCACATCGCCAACCTGCGCCCCGGCGGCGATTACTTCATGGAGGACCTGTTCTACGCCGGCGGCATCCCCGCGGTGCTCAAGCGGCTGAAGGACCTGATCGGCGACTGCACCGGCGTCAGCGGGCAGTCCGCGCACGCCATAGCCGACGAGGCGGAGGTGATGGACGACGACGTGATCCGGCCGCTGGACGACCCCTACCACGCCGAGGGCGGCATGGCCATCCTGAAGGGCAGCCTGGCGCCGGACGGCAGCGTGGTGAAGCAGAGCGCCGTGGAGGAGTCCTCGCTGAAGTTCCGCGGGCCCGCGCGCACCTTCGAGAGCGAAGAAGCGTGCATGGAGGCCATCCTGGGCGGCGAAGTGAACGAGGGCGAAGTCCTGATCATCCGCTACGAGGGACCGCGCGGCGGCCCCGGCATGAGGGAGATGCTGAACCCCACCAGCGCCCTGATCGGCATGGGGATGGGCAATAGCTGCGCCCTGATCACGGACGGCCGCTTCAGCGGCGGCACGCGCGGCCCCTGTATCGGCCACGTCAGCCCCGAGGCCAGGGCCGGCGGGCCCATCGGCCTGGTGCAGGACGGGGACACCATCAACATAGACATACCGGGGCGCAAGCTGGACCTGGAGGTCAGTGAGGAAGAGCTGGCACGCCGCCGCGAGGAGTGGAGTCCGCCGGAGCCGAAGATCACCACGGGCTACCTGGCGCGTTATGCTACCCAGGTCACCAGCGCGGCAACCGGAGCCGTCTATCGGACGCCCGAGCAGGCGTAGAACGGCCCGACGCGCGCCCGGAAGCCTCAGCGAGCCCGGCAACGCAGGAGCAACGCGATGGAACAGACGGGGCTGGCGTTCAGGCCCTTCCTCCACCCGGCCATCCTGCTGCCGGTCGCGGCCCTTTTGATCGGCCTTTCGGTCGCCGCCTACAGGCGCACCACCCGGCCCATCTCCGCCCGGACCAGGGGGGTCCTGCTGACGTTCCGCCTGGGCGCGATCGTCATGCTGCTTCTGTGCCTGCTGCGGCCCAGCCTGGAGACCGTCCGCCACGAAATGGCCAGGCGGCCGCTGGTGTTTCTGCTGGACCGCAGCGGCTCGATGACCGGCATCACCGACACCCCAACCGGCGTCAGTCGGCGGGCGGCGGTGGAGAACCGGCTGCAGGAAAACGCGGAGGTGCTGGAGGACCTGCGCGGGCGCTACGACCTGATGGAGATTGATTTTGCGCGCGGTCTGCTGGGACCGCAGGAGGCCACCGACCCGTTGGCGACCCGCCGCAGTGCCTACGGCCTGTCGCTGCGGCAGGCCATGGAGCAGACCGCCGGCGGGCGTGCGGACGGCGTGGTCCTGTTCGGCGACGGATCGCACAATTACGGCCCGCCGCAGCCCATGGACGTGGCGGCCGAGCTGAGCGCCCAGGGCGTGGCCCTTTACGCCGTGGGAGTCGGCCAGGACACCGCCACCGCCGGCCTGCGCGACGTGAAGATGATGGAGGTCACCGTCCCGGACTCGGTGTTCCTGTTCAGCAGCTTTCCCGTCCGCGTGCGCGTGGCGTGCCGGGGCTGCCAGGGCATGGAGCTGCCCATCCAGGTGAAGTTCGCCGATCAGCCGATCCAGCGCAAGGAGGTCCGCATCAGCCACCCCGAGGAGGTGGTGCCGTTCGAGTTCGACGTGGTGCCCGAGCAGAAAGGCGAGTTCAAGCTGACGGTCACGGCGGGGCCGCTGCCGGACGAGCTGCTGGAGACCAACAACTCGGCCAGCACCTTCGTGAAGGTGGTCAGCGAGGGCGTGTCGGTGGGTTTCTTCGACGTTTTGCGCCCGGAAAGCAAGTTCGTGACGCACTCGCTGATCGGCACCAAGAACCTGCAGTTGCGCCGCCTGCTGGTGCTGCGCGGCCGGATGCTGCCCGAGGAAAAGACGGACATGGAGCGCTACGAGGTGGTGGTCCTGGGCGACCTGACCCCCTCCAGCATCCGGGCCGGCCGCCTGCAGCAGCTGAAGGAACGCGTGCAGGAGGAGGGCAAAGGCCTGGTCGTGCTGGCCGGCGAGGAAGCCTGGGACCGCAACGGGTTCCAGAACACCGACCTGAAGGAACTGCTGCCGGTGGAGATACCCGAGTCCCTCCGCCGCGTGCCCCGCTCCACCGAGATGAAGGTGGTGCCGGAACATGCCGCACATCCGGCGCTTACGCTGAAGGAGCAGCGCGCCGACACCCTGGAGGAGTGGTCCAGGCTGCCTCCGCTGGGTGACGTATTCGTCGGGGCGGAGCCCAAACGCGGGGCCATCGTGCTGGCGGAGGACCAGGAGGGGAATCCCCTGCTGGTGGTGCACCGCTCGAAAGCCGGCCGCGTGGCGTTTCTGCTGACGAGCACGTCGTTCCGCTGGTTTTTCACCGAGAAGGACACCCAGGACCTGCACCGCCGCTTCTGGCGGCAACTGCTGCTGTGGGCGTCCGGCTGGACGGAGCGGCACGAGACCGAGGTGCGACTGGAGCTGAGCCGCCACCGCTTGCCGGTGGGGCAAGACGTGAAGATGCGCCTGATCGCCACAAGCGCCCGAGAGGGCCCCATCCGGGACGGGAGTATCAGTCTGGAGGTCATCGCACCCGACGATGCACGTCATCAGCCGTCCCTGACGTTTTCGCGGGCTGAGGAAGCCTACCTGGCGGAGTATACCCCGGCTGCACCGGGAGACTACGAAGTTACCGCCCGGCTGGAGCGGGAGGGCAAGGAGCCGGTCAGCGACCGTAATCTATTTCGCGCCAGCGATGACAACCCGGAGTTGGAGGACCCGATAGCCAACCTGAAACTGCTGCGCCGAATGGCCGCCGCCACGGAGAAAACGGGCGGGGACTATTACTCCTACCTGCGCATCGGCGAGTTGTTCCGCAAGCTGAAGCAGCAGGGAGAACCGCTGAAACTCACGACCCGCCGGCGCGAGGACATCTGGGACGGATGGCCGTTTTTCGCCGCTTTTGCCGCGTTCATGGTGTGTGAATGGGTGCTGAGGAAATGGAAGGGACTGATGTGAAAGGCCGCCGCGCGGTGTTTCTGGACCGCGACGGGACCATGATCGAGGACGTGGGCTACCTGAACCGGGAGGCGGACATCGTAATACTGCCCGGCGTGCCGGAAGCGCTCAGGCGCCTGCGGGAGGCGGGCTTCCTGCTGATCGTGGTGACGAATCAGAGCGCCGTGGCCCGCGGGTGGCTGACGGAGGAGCGTCTGCAGGCGATCCACCGGGCCCTCAACGCCGCGCTGCACCGCAAGGGAGCGGGGGTTGACGCGTTCTACTACTGCCCCCACCTGCCGCAGGGGAAGGTGGAGCGCTACGCAGGCCCGTGCGCGTGCCGGAAACCGGCGGCGGGAATGCTGAGACAGGCGGCGGAAGACTGGGGCATCGCGCTGGAAAGGTCCTACGCCGTGGGCGACTCGGAACGAGACGTGGAGGCCGGCCGCCGCGTGGGCTGCCACGCCATATTGCTGCGCGAGGAAGCGCCGGAAAATGCCGACGATCAGGCCGCCGGCCTGCCGGAGGCCGCCGACCTGATACTCAACCGAGAAGTGCGGTCGGGCGGATAGCCTCGGCCCTCAGTCCCAGTCCGGCCCTTCCTCCGGTTTGGGCGTCCTGGTAATGGGCTCCCGCTGCAGGTCCTCCGGAATATCCTCGGGGTTAGGCCCGGCCAATTCTCCCAGGCGGACGCGTTGCATGACGGTCTCCACCTTCTCGGCGCCCAGCCTGGCCTTCAGGTTATCCAGCACCTCCTGCGACAGCCCAACGCGGCCCATAAGGATGTTCACCAGGGCCGAGTCTCGCAGCTTTTCCAGCCGTATTTTCTCACGCAGATACACGGGGTCCTCCACCTCGAAGCGCTTCACCATGCCGCGCGCCTTGGCCTCCATCATCGCCGCGGTCTGGTCGTCGCCGCACCCCATGGCCACAAAAGCCCGGTAGAACAGGTTGCGCACCAGGTTGCGCAGTTGCTCGAAGCTCATGTCCAGCGTGTACTTCCTGATCCTGTAATCCAGGAATTCCTCATAGGACAGCCCGCCCACGAACTTGGGATATCGGTCACACAACATCTGGTAGTACTCCATGGACTTCTGGTTGTCGCCCATGAAGTGAAACTCCACAACCCCGCGCCAGAGGAAGAACTTGAGTGCGCTGGCCACCCGCCCCAGGTAGCGGCGGGGCCATTTTTCGATGAGCTCGTTGTAGATCTCCAGCAAGCCGTCGGCAAACCGGTAATCGGTCCCCTGCTCCGCCAGCAGCCGCCCTCCCGGGCTGAACTGGAAACGACCGTGGTGGACGAGGTCCTGGAGCGCGTGGTAGATGAGCCCTTCCAGGTTCACCTTGCTCTTGGCGTAGATGTCCTCTTTCTCTCCGTATTTCTCCTCAAGTTCCGCAGTCTGCGGGTCGTCATGACGCGGCTCGATGCCGAACTCCTCCACCGTCTTATCCAGCCGCTCCTGGCGCCGGTTGACTTGCTCCAGCCCGACCTTCGCCCAGTAGATCACGTGTGGGTAGGGCGTTCGCCAGTCGAACGGACCGTAGGTATCCACCAGCTCGACCATCCGCTCCGGGTCGAGCTTATGCTCCCGCTGCAGCAAGCGGGCTCTGGCGAAGGCGTCAATCTTACGCACAGGCGCGACATTGTAGGGCTTGCTGAGCAGGTCCCTCACACCCTCGGGAACGGCCTCCGCACCGTCGTACCAGAGAAAGTAATCATCCACGATGTCGAAACCGAAACGCCGGCAGTTCTCCACCAGCCTCGCAACCTGGCTATCCTCCAGGAGTTCCCGCCGCGTGTCAGGGGCCTGGGCAAACCGCTTCAGCACCGCCCGGTCGCCGCTGCCGCCCAGAGCGCGGTGCATGATCTGCGCAAAATGCCTTTTGTAGAAGAAGTGCGCATTGTCGTAGTTCTGACCGATCTTGTGCAGCATAAGGTTGGCCAGCCGCTGGTAGAGCAGTGGAGCGCCCGGGTTATTGGGAATCGCCTCCTCCCTCAGCAGCTCAATTCCGGCCTTGATCCACGCCCACCGGTCCGGAAAGTAATCCACCTGGACGCTGATGTTGTAGGCCATGTTCCATGCCTGGATGTCCCAGACTTCCGGGATGTGCGGGGCCAGTTTGCACGCCCAGTCCGCCAGCTGCACCAGCTCGTAGTGGCGCCCCTGTTTCTTGAGGGTGTCCATGCGGATCCAGAGCACGTCAATGATGATCCCGCGCGCCCAGCTAAGCACCTGGGTGGTGAGGGCCAGTTGCGGACTGAGGCCCTTGACGGGGCGGTTGGTCAGATCGTACTTCCGGCGCATCTCGTGCAGCGGACGCACGGCCAGGCTGGTGGTGGCCAGGAAGACCACGGCCAGCAGCAGGAACAGCGCTCTTCTGAACTTCGCGTTCACGTGTTGTACCGACCTTTCGGGTCAGACCACAATTCTTGCCAGTTCCTTACGGGCGTAGAAGTACATGCCGATCAGCATTGCGCCGCCGGTCTTCAGCACCAGCACCACGGCGCCCGCCACCGTGACGTCCGATGCGGTCACCATTCTGCCGTTCACCACGCTGCCCAGCGGGCTGAACGTGCTGAAGCTGGGCATAAGGGCCAGAACAGTCGCTGCAAAGCCCCGCCATATCCGGTCCAGGTAGTACACCGTGCTGGACGGGATGAAAACCATCCTGCCGGGCTCGATGAACTGGCCGTGATACCAGGAGCCCAGCAGCCCACCCACCAACAGGCAAAAGACCAGAAGGCTGGCCACCGGGAAGCTGAACAGCGAGCCCGCCATCAGCCCCAGCGCCGCCAGCAAAGCGATCTGGAACACCAGCACGGCGATCGAGCGATAGTAGTTGAGAAAGAAATCGCCTTCCTTCTGCAGCACCTCGACCGGACTCTCCACGTCGAACACGATAGACTCCCGCCCCGGATTCTGAAAAACCAGATAGAGGATGCCGTCCGGGCCGATGCAGCCTGCCGGCAGGCTGAACTCATGGTGAGTGTGGCTGGCCCATCCCGCCGGAGGTGGGCGCACGGTGTTGCCGCTGCGGCTCAGCACCAGACGCGCCTTTCCGCCCTTCTCTTCCGGTTCCACCTTCTTGCCCTGGTAAGGGATAAAACGACAGGGCCATCGGATGGTGCCGCTGCCGTAGTTGAATGCCTTGAACCGCACCTGGATGGGCTCCGGACGGTCCGGGTCCAGCCCGGTGAAACGCCACAGCAGCCTGCCCCCGCCCGGCTGCGCGGTAAGTGCCTTGGTCCGATAGTCCTTCACCAGGGCGCGCCGCAGATCATAGGGGGAGAACCCGTAGTCCGTCTCCTCGAACTTCTTCTGTATGGCGGCATCCACCTTTTCGCTCACGTCCGGCAACGGCGCCTGAATCACCTTCCGCGCCGTGAACACCCGCTGGCGCAGCTCGGCCTGCGCCTTCCGTGCGCGCGCCGCATCCTGCGGTGACATCCGGGCGTAATCCGGCTCCCGCGCCATATACCTCACCAGCCCGTAGGTGCCGCTACCCATCACCACCAGCACAACCGTGCACAACACCACCGCCCCCAGCCACTTGCCCATCAGGAACTGCCACCGCAGCAGCGGCTTGGGGTCCGTCAGGTAAACGTGCCTCTTCTCGACTTCGGAGCAGATGCTGGCGGTGGTCAAAAAAATGGCCAGCAGCGACAGCAGCACAAGCGCCAGCGACAGGGAATACAGCAGCACCAGTTGCACCTGACTGCTGAGGCGTCCTTCCGTCTTGAGCACGAAAGGCAGGGACGGCATCAGCACGGCGACGAAGATGAGCAGCACCAGGACCGTCTTCCGGTTGATGGCCTCCTTGATCATCTTGCGGCCCACGGCCCAGATGGGAGACCAGTTGCGCCAGATGATGTAGGCCAGCGCCGCCAGTCCGGCCACGAACACCGCAGCAGCAGCAACCGTCCACGGCATCTGGGAAAGCGACCGGGCATATGCAGCGGGATCGTCCGCCAGTTGGATCACCTGCCACACGCCCGACCTGCCCACCACGAACAGCAGCGGCAGCGCGGTCAGGCAGAAAAGCCCGAGAATCACTTCCGGCAGAAAGCGGCTCACCGCTTCCCACGCTCTATTCAGCGTCTTGATCATCTTCCTCCGATTCCTCGTTGCTCTCTGCCATCAGTTCATCCAGAAGGTCACGGCGGACGGGACCGGTGGCGGGCGCGGCGGTCCGGGCCTCCGGCATCTCTTCCACCTCTTCGGGCTCCGCACCTATCAACTCGTCAATAACCGCGCCGTCGCCGGAGCGCGGCATGGCCACCATTTCCTCGGCGGCGGGCGCCTCGACGTACTGCTCGGCTTCGCGCGCGGCGGCCACCAGTTGCCCGACGACCTCCTCGCCCTGTTTTTCCTCATCGCGCAGGAAGTCCGCCGTGCCGGTGCCGATCTCCGCTCCGGCGGTGACCAGCCGCTCCCGGCGGGCCTCTTCGACCACCTGCAGAAACAGCTCCTCCAACCGCCGCGTGGGCGCGCTGACCTCCACGTCGCTCTCCTCGCCGGCAACTTCGCGTATCAGCGCCAGCACCCGCGCCAGGGTCTCCTCCTCCAGACGCGGCGTTCTTATCTGCGTGCGGTCCTCGGCCGTCAACAGATCGGCCACCGACCCCATGGCGCGCTGCTTTCCGCCGTAGAGGATGCAGATGCGGTCGCAGACCTCCTCGACGTCCGCCAGCAGATGGCTGCAGAGGAAGATGGTCTTTCCCCGCTCCTTGAGCGTCAGGATCAGGTCCTTCATCTCCCGGCTGCCCACGGGGTCAAGGCCCGTGGTGGGTTCGTCCAGGATCAGCATGTCCGGATCGTTGATCAGCGACTGCGCCAGGCCGATCCGTCGCGCCATGCCCTTCGAATACTCGCCGACGGGGCGCCGGCGGGCTCGTTTGAGACCCACCATGTCTATCAGGGCCTCCGCGCGCCGGTGCCGCTCCCCCGGTCCCAGGCCGAAAAGCCGCCCGAAGAAGTCCAGCGTCTCTTCCGCGTTCAGGTAGGGGTAGAGGTGGCTGTCCTCCGGCATGTAGCCCACGCGCTTTTTGACCTCCACGTTGGTCGGCGCGCGGTTGAACAACTGCACCACCCCGCGGGTGGGGAACAGCAGCCCCAGGACAATGCGCACGGTGGTGGTCTTGCCGGAGCCATTGGGCCCCAGCAGCCCGAAGACCTCCCCGCGATTCACGGTCAGGTTCAGATCGTCCAGGGCCTTCACGCGCTCCCGGCCCCAGAAATCGCGAAAGACCTTCGTCACGTCAATCAGGCGCAGAACACCGTCGTCTTTGGCAGCCATTGCAGCCCTCTCACCCGGCCACGGGGACCGGTTTGCTTTCGTCTATGGTCGTCCCGGAATACGGGGAAACATTCTCGCCGAACCGCACCAGTCGTGCACTGTTGAAGATCACGATAAACGAACCGACGGTGTGCAGCAGGGCCGCCACAACGGGGCCCAGATATCCCAGACCGGCCAGCAACAGGCCTCCGACCACAAATATGGCGGCGAATATCAGGTTCTGCACGATGACCCGACGCAGCCGCCGGGACAGACGCACAAGGAACGGCAGCCGGCCCAGGTCCTCGGTCATCAGCGCGATGGAGGCGCTGTTGATGGCCACGTCGCTGCCCGCCGCGCCCATGGCGATGCCCAGGTCGCCGGCGGCCAGGGCCGGCGCGTCGTTCACGCCGTCGCCCACGACGGCCACCATGTGGCCCTCGTCCCGCAGTATCTCCACCAGTCTCAGCTTCTGCTCGGGCAGGCATTCGCCCTGCACGTCGGTGCAGCCCAGCTCGGCGGCCACTTTCCGGGCCACGCTCCATCGGTCACCGGTGAGCATGGACAGCCGGCGGACGCCCAGCTCGCGCAGGTCGGCGGTGGATTTCTGCGCCTCGGGGCGCGTCTTGTCCTCCAGCGCTATCCAGCCGATCGCCTCCCCGTTCTTGGCCACGTACAGCATGCTCAGCCCCCCGGTGGCGCTCTGGTGCTGCTCGGTGCGCACCTCGGACAGATCCACGCCGTTGTCCTCCAGGAACGATGCCCGCCCGATGACCACTTCCGAATCGCCCAGCCGCCCCACCACGCCCTTGCCGGGCGTCTCGCGGAACTCGCGCACGTCCTTCAGGGGCAGGTTGGCCTTCTGGGCCACGTGTGTCACCGCCTGCGCAACGGGATGGCGGGAGTGCTGCTCGATGCTGGCGGCGGCCTCCAGCAGTTCCACGCCCTCCACACCCTCTCTGGGCGCCATGCGGGTCACGGTGAGGGCGCCGGTCGTCAGGGTGCCCGTCTTGTCGAAAACCATGGCGCTTATATCGCCGGCCGCCTCCAGGTGTCCCACGTTCTTAATCAGGATGCCCAGCCGCGCGGCGGCCGACAGTCCGGCCACCATGGCGGTGGGCGTGGCCAGCACGAAGGCGCACGGACAGGCGATCACCAGCACGCTGACCGCCCGCTCGGCCTCACCGGTGAAGATATAGACCATGAAGGCGATCATCAGGATCAGCGGCGTGTACCACTGGGCGTAGCGGTCAATAAGCTGCATGAAGGGCGTCTTGGTCTGCTCGGCTTCCAGGATCAGCTTCTTGACCTTCCCCAGCGTGGTGTCCTCGCCCACTCGGGTAACGGCTATCTCCAGCGAGCCGGTCAGGTTGGTGGTGCCGGCGAAGACCTCCTCGCCCTCCGCCTTGTCGGCGGGGATGGACTCGCCCGTGATAGTTGCCTCGTCTATGGTGCTCTCGCCGGTCACGATGCGGCCGTCGGCGGGGATTCGGTCGCCGGGCCGCACGCGGACGCGGTCGCCCTCGTTCAGCTCACTGACCTGCACCGTCGTGCCGTCGGCCAGTTCGGCCGTGGGCGGCGTCAAGGTCATCAGCCTCTCCACGGATTCCCGCGCGCCGGCGGCGGTCTGCTGCTCGATCAACGTCGCCAGCAGCATGAAGAAGGCCACGATGCCCGCCACCTTGTACCCGCCGCTCACCTGGTCTTCCAGACCCACCGTGCCTGCCAGTTGCTCGTAATTGCCCAGCGCAAAGGCCGCGATCACGGCCACCGCCACCAGCACCGTCATGTGCATGCGGCCCCTCTTGATCTCGTCAATGGCGCCGATGATGATCGGCGTGGCCAGGATGATCGCCCCCACCAACGCGCTGATGGAACCGATGCTGCGGGCGCCGAACAGGTAGTGGGCGACGTAGCCGTTCAGGACGATCACGCCGCCCACAAAGGTCACGATCAGGCGCGCCTGGATCGAACCCACGTAGGCATGCGTCAAAGCATGGTCTTCGTCATGTTCTGGGTGGTCCGCCACTTGTGTCGCCTCCTCAACTGCCTCGAGTTATGTCCCACGACGTCTCGTGACCCGTTCACTGGCCGGGCGTCAACACACGACTGAACTGCTGCTTCTCGACTTCCTCGGGTGACATCCCCTCAGGGGGCCGGTTCAGCATGAGCCGCAGCTCGCGGCTGCTGCCGTCCTGCTCCTTATGGAGCACGAAGAAGCCGGGCGACTGCCCGGCAACTTCTTCGACCGCCCGCTGGTAGTAGCGGTCCACCAGGATCCTACGGACTTCGGGGGAGTGGTTGTAGATCGGCAGCAGGCGTTCCAGGCTCTCTGCGTCCGCCTCCGCGCTACGCACCTGCCGTTCCCTGTATCCCTGCGCCTCCGCCAGAATCTCGGCGGCGCGGGCGTGGGCGGAGTTCAGGATCTTCACCTTTTCCGTCTTGCCCTCCTGCTCAAGCTGGTCCTTTACGCTGTAAGCATTCTGTGCCTCGAAGAAGGCTTCCCTGACCGCCCCCGGTTCGCTTGGGTTCTTCCTCTTTTCGACCTGGATGGCTTCCACGGCGGTCACCATCACGCCGATCGCCGAGCCGGTCTGCTCCTCGAACCGCTCCAGGCGGGCTCTCAGCTCCTGCTGAATGCTGCTGAACAACGCCTCCCGCTCCAGCACCTCGGCCACCTTCATAGTGCCGACCACCTTGCACGTAGCGGCCATCAGGGCGCGGCGCAGCACGCCCTCCGGCTTCTCCACGCCGAAGGCGTAGGCGATGGCGCCCTGCGGGTCGGTGCGGGTCCGGTAACGGGCGCGCAGTTTCAGATGCACGATGTTGACGTCGCCGGTCAGCAGGTAGCCGTTCTCGCGGAAATCCAGTGACGCGATCGTCATCAACCCCTCACCTCGCGGGGGCTGGGCCCAGAAGTCTTCCTCCAGTTCGAGTGTTCGCTCATCCGTGGACACTGTGACAATCCGTTCCCACGGCCATTTAAAGTAAAGGCCGCTACCGGGGGTGAGCACCAGGCGCCCTTTGGTCGGCACCAACTCGCCGAACCGCAGCTTGAAGTGCAGCTCCGAAGGCCCCACGCTGCTGAAGCCGGCCAGCAGGTAGCCGACCACCATCACCACGATGACGATCTTCAGAAACAGGAAGCTAATCTTCAGCGCGTCGGCCAGTGCTTTGCTGCCGGACTCCTCAGGCTCGGCAACCGGCTCGGGCACCTCTCGGAGTTGCTCGTGCTGCTCTTCAGGGGATTTTTCCTCGTCGGCCATCGTCACTCTCCTGCCTCGGGGGTATCCTCTGCGCTGTCGGAGGACGCCCCAACGGGTTCCTCGACAATTCCGGGTGCTTCACGGACCGCCGGCGCGATCTCCTCCAGGTCCGGTTCGACGCTCAGGTTCTTCTCAAACGTGTCGAAAGGGGCAGTCTTGGTACTGAAGATGAACGTAATGGGCTTCTCGCCCTCCTTGGCGCTGGCCGCGATCGTGCGCAAGGCTTCCAGGCGCCGCAGGAGGATGGACAGATTCTCATTTTTGGCAAAGGTGTCGTAGTACTGGGCCGCTTCGGCCTCGCCCTGGGCGCGTATTCTCTTGGCCTCGGCCTGGGCTTTGGCAATGATGGTGTCGCGTTCCTCCTGGGCCTCCGCGATCAACGTCCGCTTTTCGCGCTCGCCCTCCGCGCGCAGTTTTTCGGCGATGTTCTTCCGCTCCGTGCGCATGCGGGCGAAGACGGCCTTCGTGGCGTCCTCCGGCAGCGTAACCCACGCCAGCCCCAGGGTCTCTACCTTGATGCCGTAGGGCTGATCGGCGCTGCGGAGGGATTCCCTGACCCCCCCCAGAATCTGGCGCTCAATCTCGTCGAACTGCAGATCCTGCGGGTCGGTGTTGACCATCTCGCTCAGCCTGTGCCGGCCGAAGACCTCGCTGCTCTCGTTGCCGATGATCTGTTTCAGCCGGTGCTCGGCCACCTCCACCTGGCTTTGCAGAGACCGTTCGAACGCAACCGGGTCCACGATCTGCCAGGTCGCGAACAGCCGGGGGATGATGTTGTTTTCGTCGGGCAACTGCTGCTGCGTGCCCCCGGCATCAAGGGTGCGTATGCGGTGATCGTATTTCTTGACCGTGCTGAAGGGGTAGGGCCACTTCCAGTACCAGCCGGCTTCCCGTTCGACCTGGATGCCGCCCATCACCGGCCGTGCCTCCCCGGCAGCCTGGCCGCCGACCAGGTCCGCCTCGGGAATAATGACCTTCACCGGCGTGTTGAAGTCGTACCGCACGGCCATTTCATCCACCTGCACTGTGAACACAAACAGGCGGGACAACATTGCCAGGCACACCAGCGCGACGATGCTCACGGTGAGCTTGCTTTCTTTCATGTCATTACTCCTCGGACGTGTCGAGTCTGAGCAATTGGGGCTTCAGGCGTTCCTGCAGGTCTATGATATCCACCTCGTGAGGCACGGGCGGCACCACGTAGATCACCTGGCGGTCCAGCACCTCTTCGATGGCGTCGAAGTAGCTGCGGGTCAGGTAAACATCGGGGGACTTGCCAAATGCCTCCAGGCGCACCAGGAACTGGTCTCTCTCCGCGCGTGCGTTCTGCAGCGTCTTCACGGCGTATCCCCCGGCAGCGCTCAGTTCCTCGCTCCGGAACGCCCTGGCATCCTGCACCATCTGCGCCGCCTGGATCTCGCCCTCCAGTATCAGGGACTCCTTCTCCTCCAGCGCGGCGACCACCGCCTCGTAGGCGCCGGCCGTCTCCGGAGGCGGGTGTACGGCGGTTATGCCGGCAAACACCAGCTCCATGCCCAGGTCACTTTGCTCGAGGGCCTCGGCCACCATGGTGCGGAACCTCCGGACGGTCTCCACACGCTCCTCGGCAATCCACTTCAGAAAGTCCTGACTCGCCGCTATGCGGCAGAGCGCCCGATAGGCCAGTTGCTTCACCCGTTCCATCACGTCTCGATTGTTGTAGCAGTATTTGAAGGCCGACCGCGCGTCCACCGTGCCGTCCTTGTTGTTGCGGACGCGAACGTGAACCTCCCCAATCGCCCGCGCCAGGTTGACCTGCGGCGCCTCCTGGCCCCCGGGAAGCTCGGTCAGCTCACCGGGAGCCGGCGGTTCCGTCTCGTCCGCTTCCTCGCCCAAGGCCACCGTACTGGGCACCAGGAAATTGACCTCATAGCCCTTCAGGGGGTCAATGTGGCGCTCCCGCCACAGGATGAAATCCGATTTCTCCATAATGTCTATGGTCAGGTCATAGTCCCACGCTCCGGGGCGCAACTCGTACACCTTACCCACCTCCACCTGCTGGACCTCGTGCGCGGGGATGGTACGTATGCGGGCAAAAGGCCACGGCCACTTCATGTGGAATCCGGGCTCCAGCACCGTGGCCGGCAGCCCTGCGGCAGCATCCTCCTGGCTCAGGTGCGGCTTCCCGAACACCTCGACGAAGGCCACCTCGTTCTGTTCCACCACGGCCACCGTTGTCAGGGACCACAGGCCCAGAAGCTGGATAAGTAGCAGAGGCACCAGCGCCCGTTCCATGAAGCGGTAGAACCACGTCTCCGACACCTTGAAGCCGAACTGGTAGTCCAGCGTGTCGGCGATGGTCTTCAGCACGCCTTCCGGCTCGGCAAACAGCCCCAGCAGGCGGCTGTCGTAGGGCGGGCGCCGCTCCTGGCCCGGCACCCTGGGGCGGTAGATGTCCAGCACCAGGTTCAGCAGAAGCTCGATGCCCACCAATGCCATCAGCACGGGAATGATGAAGGCCACCACCCCCTCCGCCCAGGTGACCCCGAAGTGGTAGAGCGCCATGGAGATGGCGATCAACACGCAGGCGATGACGTTGCCCAGCACGTAGCCGCCGCCGGCCCTCAGCAGCCGGAATTCCCTGCTCTGCGACAGCCCGGCGGCAAATTTGCCGATCAGGAACCCGCCGAAGGCGATGAGCACCATGCCCACGGCCGCCACGACGGGGGAGGTAACCTCCGGCCCGCCTCCGGTGATCAGCTCCGTTGCGATATGCCCCATCGCCGTTCGGTAGGCCAGGAACAGCAGCCCGCCACTGAGCAGAACGGTGAAGAAGGGGACCAGCCATTTCTCGAACAACACCAGGCCGGCGCCGGCCCGCATGGTGTCCAGCTCGGTCTCTTCAAACAGCTCTTCGCTGAGGCGCGCCTCGCGGAGTTGCTCCCTCTCCTCGCGCTCCTCGCGCGCCAGGCGCCGCTGCCGACCGTGCACCAGCACAAGCACCCACACCAGCAGCCCCGGCACCAGGTGCCAGCTCTCCGCCGCCACTGCCCGGCTGTTGCTCACGCCCGACAGAACCCAGCAGGTCAGCAGAAACGCCACCTGCAGAACCAGCCCCACCAGGGCCGTGTACTCGAGCTTCTTCGGGTTTGCCATCTCTCTCGGTTATCCTCCGCAGTCAGATGTGTTTGCTCAGATGACTTCGCGTTTCTCGAACAGGAAGGCCGCCAGCATCACCATGGTCACGCACAGGCCGCCGGCGTAGGCTGCCGCCATTCTCACATACGGCCAGGGGATGTAGGGCACCTCGTGCATCAACTTGTCACCCACCCAGAAGACCTGCAGATTGGGCACAACCCGCACGGCCACCCATGCCAGCGTGGATTGGTCCGCAAACTGGCCGAAAAGAAACTGCGATATCATGCCCACGAAAAACACCATCAGGCAGATGATCGCGTTCATAACCACGTTCAACCGGGTGGAGCCAACCAGGGCGACGGAACTTATGACCCAGATGGCGAACCAGACCAGGAGGGCCGCTATCGCCACCTGTCCCGCGTTCCGCGCCGCGAACACGGGCGGAATCAGCGCGAACTGCCACGCCTGCCCCACCAGCAGAAGCACGCCCATGGCCAGCATGTACAGCGGCACCACCAGAAGGACGGCCGTGGACGTGAAGTTCCAGCGGTAGAAGTAGTTGCAGTACGCCCCGGAGGCCGCCGCCAAAAGCGGGGGCCCCAGAAGCCCGGCCAGCGCCGGGTAGTCCATGTGCCAGCCGCCCGTCATGGGCGCGCCGATCCGCAGGGTAATCAGCAGCACGGCCGTCAGCAGGAAGGTGGCCACGGCCATGGCCATCGTGACGCCCAGAAACTTGGCCACCACGAAAACGAACCGTCCCACGGGCTTGCTCAAGATGGCCCCCACCATCTGGTTGTCTATCTCGCGGCTTATGGTCTGCGTAACGCTCAGGACGGCCATCACCAGCCCCAGCAGCAGTATGGTGGCCAGCCCGATGTCCACCATCAGCTTGGTGTCCTCCACCACGCTGAACATGGTGACCGCCGGGGAGAAACCGATCAACACCATTCCCAGCAACAGCAGAAGGGCGTAAACCGGCTGACGAATGATCTCCAGGAAGGAGTTCCTGGCTATGCTCCAGAGGCTCGACAGCACCTGTGTTCCTTCCGGGGGAAAAGAAGAATAAGGCCTCTCACGCTTAGTGCAGACCGGAGCGGAAAGGTTCAACAAGGATTCCGGGAACGGTCAGACGTCTTCTTCCGCAACCAGACCAAGGGCCTGTTCGGGAGTCAGGTTGCCGCCCCCCACGCTCAACTCCTCGAGCGTCCGCCCTTCGGGGTAGGTCGCCGCGCCCAGGCGGCGGAAGAACCGATTGCGCGCAGCGCGGTCGTCACCGAAGGGCTCCTCCGCCCAGTCGCCGGTCATGCCCACGCCCGCAGTGCTCTTCAGCAGCGTGTGCCCCCACGCAACGTGGGCGCCGTCCAGAAACTGCTGCCGGTAGGGCTCCATGGCGGGCGCACCGAAGGTGTCCACGAACTTCTGCCCGTGCTTGTTCATCTCCGTGCCCACCAGCACGGGCATCTCCAGCTCGTGGGCGGCCTCCAGCGCCGCGTGCAGGTTCTCCACCTTCAACTGCCGCTCGCGGGCGTCGTCCAGGTTCCAGTTGCGATCGGGGATGATGGTGATGGTGGGTATCCCCTTGTCGCGCATGAACTTGAAGTGCCTCACCGGGTCGGCCTCGCCCTCGCTGGTGCCGTCCAGCCACGCGGCGCTGGGCACCGCGCCGCAGTCCAGGGTCATCTGCACCACGTCGTCCAGCCGGGGGAAGCTGCCCTCCTCCGGCGGTGCGTAGCCCACGCCGCCGTACTTCATCAGGCGGGCGCGTATCAGCTTCTTCAGGCTCACCACATCGTCCAGCAACCCGCGGACGTTCTCCACAGGCTCTTCCAGCTTCGCGGCCCAGAACTCCGCCCGCTCCTTTTTGTCGGGGAACTGCTCCCGCGCGCGCTGCTCGTAGGCCACCAGCAAGTGCCGCTCGGTGGCGTTGCCGGCGGGGGTCAGGGGGAGCACGTCCTCCTCATAGTCAATCGTCACCGGGTCCAGGTGCTCGTTGACGCGCCCTATCATCTTCCGGTTACGTCCCTGGGCACATCGGGCCATCGCCTCCAGCGTCTGTGCAGCCCGCGTGCCCGGCTCCGGCAGACCGGTAAACCCGGTGCCCACCAGGTAGTAGATGCCGGGTTCCCTGGGCGAGTTGATCTCCACGTCGCTGTATTCCGGCACGAAGACGCGCGACTCGAACCCGGCGGCCGCCTTCAGCTTCAGCAGGCGCCCGGCCGCCAGGAACTCCCGCACGCCGTCCAGCACGTCGAAGTCCACGATGCCGGCCACCTCCAGCCCATAGAGGTGGGCTTCCCACGCAAAACGCGACGGGGAGTAGCCGTAGGCGTTGTAGGAGAAGAAGGTGTGGCAGTGAAGGTTGACCTCCGGACGGGGCTCGGGCGCCTCCTCCGGCTCTTTACGGGCGGCCAGTTCTTCCAGCGCCCGGCGGCGCTCCTCGGCGTCAAAACTGTCCAGTTTCTCGACAGGCTCATCGGGCATGACAGACGCACCGGAAAGTGCGGGGAGAGTTAAACAGGGCACACAAACCGAAGGACAAGGGTACGCGCACGCGGCCGAACAGTCAAGCAAAACGCCCGCCGCACCCGCAAACGACGCGGGCTCGCAATGACGTCTCGTGCTGACCGAAGCCTCCCTACGGCCGCACCGTCTTGCCGCCGGACAGGACCTCAATGGCGCCGTTGGCGTAGGTGTCCAGCGCCATCATGACCACCTTCTCGCCGATCTCCACCAGCCTGCCCTCCCGGCGGAGGGGCACCTTCTCCCTGGCCACGGCGGCGTTGCTGATGTTCTCCAGCGTGGTGCGCCTGGCCCGCGCGAGGGCTTCCAGGTAACCTCCGCTGCGCAGGGGCGTGGCCTCGAAGTAGTCCGGCTCCACGAGACCCACCCGCACCGCCTGCCGGTCTTCGGTGCCGGCCCACTCCTTCACCAGCGCCCCCAGCATGCCGCGCAGGGCGGCCTTGGTGCTGGAATAGGCCGCCTGCCCCTCGCTTCCCACCGAGGCACAGGAACCGATCATGATAAACACCGGCTGACGCCCTTCGACGAGCAGAGGATAGGCGTGGGCCGCGCAGCAAAAGGCCCCCACCTGATTCACCATGACCTGGCGCACCAGTGCATCCACCTCCCCCTCGCGTGGCAAATCCTCCACCCGGCACGGCACGTTTATGCCCGCGTTGTTCACGAAAACATCCAGCGCGCCGCCGAAACGCTCGCCCGCGGCGGCCAGCGCATCGCCGACCGCGTCCATGTCGGAAACGTCCGCCACAACGGGGAAAGCACTATCGGCGAAATCGCCGTTAATCCGCTCGACCGCACTCTCGGCCAGTTCCTCCTTATAGTCCAGCACACCCACCTGGGCGCCCTGCTCCGCCAGCGTGTAGGCGATCTGCCGGCCTATCCCGGCTCCGGCGCCCGTCACCACGCACCGCCGAGCATCCAGGAGGCACTTGCCGGCGAACTGGGATGCGTCCGGCTTCTCTGAGTCAGCCATGTTCTCGTCCTTCAGAAATCAAGTAGTCTCACAGACGATTGCAACGGTGTGGATTATAGCCCCCGCGCGCCCGAAAGGCCACCAAATCCTGCGGCTCGACGCCGGCGCAACACGTTGACACGGACCGCGCCGTTGCCCTAATATCACACTCAGGGAGAAGAGACCATGAACACTGTAAACAACACAGCAGCGCGCGTCGCCATCGTGGGCGCCGGCTCGGTGGGCAGCACCTTCGCCTACACGCTGATGAACAGCGGGCTGGCGGAGGAGATCGTGCTGATAGACAAGGACCACGAGCGCGCCGAGGGCGAGGTGATGGACCTGAACCACGGCCTGTTCTTCGCCCCGCCCGTAAACATCAAGGCGGGCGGCTACGAGGATTGCGCCGGGGCACGGGTGGTAGTCATCACCGCCGGCGCCGCTCAGAAGCCCGGGGAGTCCCGCCTGGACCTCACCGCGCGCAACGCCAAGATATGTCGTTCCATCCTCGACGACGTCCTGGCGCACACCCGGGACGCCATCATCGTAATGGTCGCCAATCCGGTGGACGTGCTCACCTACGACTCCATCCGCCACTCCGGCCTGCCGGCAACACAGGTGCTGGGTTCCGGCACGGTGCTGGACAGCGCCCGGTTCCGCTACCTGCTCAGCGACCACTGCGGCGTGGACCCGCGCAACGTCCACGCCTACATCCTGGGCGAGCACGGCGACACGGAGGTGGCCGCCTGGAGCATGACGCACCTGGCCGGCGTGCCCATTGATCGCTACTGCATGCAGTGCGACCGCTGCCGGCACGGCGAGCACCGGGCAGATATGGTGGAAGAGGTGCGTCAGTCGGCCTATCACATCATCGAAGCAAAGGGAGCCACCTGCTACGGCATCGGCCTTGCCCTGCTGCGCATCGTGGGCGCCATCCTGCGGGACGAGAACAGCGTCCTCACGGTCTCCACGCTGGTCAACGATTACGGCCCCATAGAGGACGTCTGCCTCAGCATCCCCTGCGTGCTGAACCGGCGGGGCATCGTTAAACAGCTCAAGGTGGAACTGGCCGCAGAGGAGACGAGCGCCCTCGAAGAAAGCGCGCGCACGCTGCGCGAGTTTCAGGATTCCCTGCCGGACTGAGCCCCTTTGGAGGAGCCGCCATGCCGTCGTCCCTGGTTGAGACCCTCGACGGATTGGGCCGGCCCCGGATATGCGTCGTCGGCGATCTGATCCTGGACACCTACGTCTGGGGGCAGGTCTCCCGCGTGTCGCCGGAGGGCCCCATCCCGGTGCTGCACGTGGCGGAGCGGGAGAACCGCCCCGGCGGCGCCGCCAGTGTGGCCGCCATGCTGGCCGGACTCGGCGCGCACGTGGTGCCCGTCGGAGGGGTGGGCCGCGACGCGGCCGCGGACACGCTGCGTGCCCTGCTGCGCAAAACAGGGATGGATACCGATGGGCTGATCGAGTCGCCCCACCGCCCCACCATCGCCAAGACGCGGATGTTGGGCTACGTCCAGTCCGCCGGCCGTGCTATGCAGCAAATGCTGAGGGTGGACGAGGAAGTGACCGATCCGCCCAGCGAGGAGGAATCCGCTGCCGTCTTGCGCACGACCCGCGAGTGCCTGGCCGACTCCGAGCTTCTGATCATCCAGGACATGGGCAAGGGCCTGTTCGACGACGGCACGGTCGGCGAGCTGATGGAGGCGGCGCACGCGGCGGGCAAACCGGTGGTGGTAGACCCCGAGAGGACGCAGAGCTACGGCCGCTATGCCGGCGCGACCGCCCTGCTGCCCAACCGGTTCGAGGCGGAGATGGCCACCGGCATGAAGCTGCGCAACGAGGAGGACTACCACCGCGCGGGCCGGAAGCTGCTCGACGAGCTGTCCCTGCAGGTGGTCGTAATGAAGCTGGACAGGGAGGGGATGTACTTCGCCACCGCCGAGGGCGAGACCGGCCACATCGGCGCCCGGCTGCGCGAGGTGGCGGACGTGACCGGCGCGGGGGACATGGTGGCGGCGGTGTTCTCGCTGGCGCTGGCGGGCGGAGCCTCCTACGCACAGGCGGCGGAACTGGCGAACTTCGGAGGCGCCCTGGAGGTCAGCCACCGCGGTGTAACCACTATCTGCCGTCGGGAGCTGAAGGCGGAGGTCCAGAAAGTCACCGATCCCCTGGCCCGCAAGCTGGCACCCCGGGAAGAGGTGGAGGACCTGGTGACCGACCTGCGGAGTGCCGGACGCACCATCGCCTTCACCAACGGCTGCTTCGACCTGCTGCACCTGGGCCACGTGCAACTGCTGCAGTACGCCGCACGGCAGGGGGACGTGCTGATGGTGGGTGTCAACACCGACGCCTCCACCCGCGCGCTCAAAGGACCCACGCGGCCGATCAACAGCGAACAGGTCCGCGCGCACATCGTTGCCTCGCTGACGGACGTGGACTACGTGGTCCTTTTTGAAGAGGAAAGCGTCCTGCCGCTGATCCGCCAGGTGCGGCCGGACGTGCTGGTGAAGGGCGGCGACTACAGCAAGGAGCAGGTGGTCGGGTACGAGTTCGTAGAATCGTACGGCGGCAAGGTAGAACTGGCACCGGTCGCAGAAGGCTTCAGCACCACCGATTTGATCAAGAGAATTGCGGAGAATCATGGCAACCAGGATTGAGGACCTGATCCGAGGGACGATCGCGACGCACGAGCGGCTGCTGGAGCAGACGGACCTGCTGGAGGAGTTGGGCGACCGACTGGCCGGCGTGCTCCGGGACGGCGGCACCGTCTACGTGATGGGCAACGGAGGCAGCGCGGCGGACGCGCAGCACCTGGCCGGGGAGCTGGTCGGCCGGTTCCTGATGGAGCGCGACGCCCTGCCCTGCCACGCCCTTTCAACGGATACCAGCATCCTGACAGCCGTGGCCAACGATTACGGCGTGGAGCAGTTGTTCGCGCGGCAGGTTGCCGCGCAGGCGCGCGAGGGCGACGCGGTGATCGGCATCACCACCAGCGGCAACTCGCCCAACGTGCTGGCGGGCATCGAAGAAGCCCGAAGGCGCGGCGCCCTGACCGTCGGCATGACCGGCCGCGACGGCGGGCGCCTGGCGAAAGTATGTGACATCTGCTTCGTGGCGCCGGCGGACGAAACCCCGCGCATCCAGGAGGCCCACGGGACCGTGGTCCACATCCTGTGCCGACTCATCGAAGAGAAGCTGTTCGGCGGCCCCGAGTAGCACGCCGGGAGGGAGAAGAAGTTTGGGCAACATCGAAGACATGGTGATCCGGGGGGTGTACTGGCTGGCCGTGGTGCTGCCATGCCTGACGGTCCACGAATTCGCACACGCCTACAGCGCCATGAAACTGGGCGACCCCACGGCGGAACGGCAGGGCCGGGTGACGCTGAATCCCATCCCCCACATAGACCCCATCGGAACGATTCTGATGCCGATATTCATCCACATCGGCTGGGCCAAACCCGTGCCCGTCAATCCGCACAACTTCCGCAACCCGCGCCGGGACGACATCATCGTCAGCGCGGCCGGGCCGGGTTCCAACATCGCCCTGGCCGTCGCGGTGGGGCTGGTCCTGCGGGTGGTCCTTATTGCGGCCCCTGGGGTGACGCTTACGATGGCGTTTGAGTTCTTCGTACGCCTCACCATGCTCAGCTTCGCGCTGGCTTTTTTCAACCTGATACCGCTCGGTCCCCTCGACGGACACCATATCGCCGAGAACCTGTTGCCGTATCCCTACGCGCAGCAGTACCGGCGCTTCAACCAGTACGGTATGTTGGTGCTCCTGGGGCTTATCTTCCTGCCCGACATGCTGGGCCTGCCTAACCCGCTGGGAGTGTTCATTTTCTCACCGGCCATGTTCCTGGCTCGTCTGATAATCGGCCTGCCCTTTTAACCCGGATGTTTCATGAGAGTTTTTCGGGACCGAACGCAACTGTCTAAAAGAAAGTATCTTACAGTAAACAACCCGGCCATGCACAAGCAACACCCTGTGTACGCACCAGGGCGACGGGGCTGCTCTCAGGCAAGCCCGCACAAGCGAGCTGCCGCAGGCGTGCCAGAAGGCACGTCGAGGACAGGCGAGCGCGGAGGGCGCCGCATGAGGGCAAAAACGTCCGCTGGACGGAAAACACTCGTGAAATATCCGGGGTAAGTCGGCACGGGAGAAACTCGACAATGGCGGCCGAACAGGAAAGCGACGCCACCACCTCTTTGTCCTCCTTTCGCGCGGAGCTGGACGTTTTCAGCGGGCCGCTGGACCTGCTGCTGCACCTGATCAAGCAGGAGGAGGTGGACATATTCGAGGTGCGTGTCTCGGAGATAACGGACCGCTACCTGGCCGCCATACGGACGATGGAGTTCTTCGACGTGAACGTGGCGGCCGATTTCCTGGTGATGGCCGCCACGCTGATGGAGATAAAGAGCCGCACGCTGCTGCCGCCGTCGGAGGCGGACGAGGAGGACGAAGAGGACCCCGGGGTGGAGCTGGTGCGCCGGCTGCTGCAGTACAAGCAGTTCAAGGAGGCGGCCGAGGACCTGGAAGACCGGGCGCAGAGAAGGACGGAGCGGTTCGCGCGGCCGCGCCCGCCGGAGCCGGAGGTCGAACAGCCCGGCCCGGATGCCCTGCTGGAGGACCTGGAGGTCTGGGACCTGATGGCGGCGTTCGCAGAGGTGGTCGAGCAGACACAGCTCAAACCCTCCCCGCGGGTTATCCGCAGCGACGTCCCCGTCAGCGTGTACGTGGGCGAGGTCGTGCAGAGGCTGCGCCGCGCGGGCGGGGAACTGGGATTCCTGGACCTGTTCCGGGAGGAAAACACCCGGGAACGGGTCGTGGGCATCTTCCTGGCGCTGCTGGAGCTGGTTCGGCGCCGGCGAATACGCCTGGACCAGCCGGACTCCAGCGCCCGGAGCATCCGCATCGGCCTGCTGGACGAAGACCCCGACGAGGAACCGAACGTTTGAAGGCCCCACGCCTTTCTGTTAGCATTATGGGAGCGGTAAATGGCTGAACGAGGATCGGACGAAGGCCCCGAGAGAAGCGAACCGGACGGACAGTTGCTCTCTATTCTGGCCTGCCCCGCCTGCCACGAAGACGTGGAGCCCCGGGGCGACATGCTGGTCTGCACGGGCTGCGGCAAAGGATACCCCGTCCGCGACGGCATACCCGTGATGCTCCTCGAGGAGGCCACGCCCCCGACCGAAAGCCCCCATAAGAACGGCCCCCAGTGAACGCCATAATCTCAGACATCCATGCCAACCTGGAGGCCCTGCGCGCCGCGCTGGCCGACATCCGGGAGCAGGGGGCGTCCAGAATCATCTGCCTGGGCGACGTGATCGGCTACGGCGCCAACCCGCGGGAGTGCCTTGACCTGGCGATGGAGTTCGACGTGGTGCTGCGGGGCAACCACGAGCAAGCCCTGATGACCGAATTCGACGGATCGAACTTCAACAAACGGGCCAAAGCATCCATCACGTGGACCCGCAACCAGCTCAGCCCGCTCGGGGAGGACAGAGACGCCAACCTGAGGCGCTGGAACTTTCTGGACACGCTGCCGGAAACGCACACCGAGGGAGACGCCCTCTTCGTGCACGGCACCCCCAGGGATCCCATTACCGAGTATCTCTACCCGCGAGACGTTGACAGGCCCAAGAAGCTGCAGGCCATCTTTGACCGCATCCCCCGCGTCTGCTTCTGCGGCCACACCCACATGCCCGGCATCTGGACGCCGGACATGGTGTTTCTGTCGCCCAGAGAGGTGAACCACCGCTATCGCCTGGTCAAGGACAAGACCATCGTAAACGTGGGCAGCGTGGGGCAGGCGCGAGACGGGGATGGCCGATGCTGCTACGTTCTGTTCGACGGGGAGCGGGTCACCTACCGCAAGGTCAGCTACGATGTGGAGGTGACCGTGGACAAGATTCGCGCCGTGCCGGAGCTGGATGCGTTTCTGGCGGACCGACTGCTGGAGGGCCGGTAGGCGCAGACCGGGCCGAAGTCATTTCTTCCTTTTGCCTGAATCATTAGATGGACACCAAGACCTTCATACAGTTCCTGATTGCCACCGGCATATTCCTGATACTGTGGTGGGCGGGAAACTATCTGTTCTTCGGAGATCAGAGACCGGACCAGGCGCCACCCGAGCAGCCGCCCCGGCAGGAAGAGATGGCCCCCGCGCCCGAGCCCGAACCGGAGCCGGAACCGGAACCGGAACAGCCTGAAGCCGCCGAACCGCAGCCGGACCGGCCGCGGCCGGCGCCGCGGCCGGACCAGGACATCGAGACGATAGAGCACCTGAAGCTGACCGGCACGCACCTGTCCGCCGACTGGACCAACGTGGGGGCCGGCCTGCGCAGCCTGACCCTGCTGGACGAGGAGTACAGGGCGCCCTACCGCCCGCCCGGCAAGGAGAAACGCCCTGCCCTGACGCTGCTGGACGAGTTCCAGGAGGGCTACTACAGTGACGTTGTGGAGGAGCTGACGCTGTCCGGCGAGCGGGACGGCGTGCGCTGGGAAAGCGTGGTGCAGACGGCCGACCTGCGCTATCGCGTGGAGGAGCAGCCCGGACGCCTGGTCTTCGAGGCACCCGTCAACGGCCCGCACGACACGCGCCTGACCCTGCGCAAGACGGTGACCGCCACCGAAGAATACCACATGGCGGTGACGCTGCAGATACTGAACGAATCCCCCCATGCCGTGGAGGTCGCCTGCGCCCTGCGCGGTCCGGCCGGCATAGAACGCGAGACGCTCGAAACGCGCTATCTGGGCACGGTGGTGGGCGTCCAGAAAGGCCCGGACAAATACGACGTCGCCGAGCGCAACGCCCCGAAGCTGCGCAAGACAGACCCGGACCCCAACAAGTCAACGCAGATGGCCTGGGCCGGAGTGGCCAACCACTACTTCGCCGCCGTCACCATGCTGGAGGACAGCTCCTGGGCGCGGGCGGTCGAGTCGCTGCAGGTCATCGAAGAAGACATTATAGACATGAGCGGCCCGCGATGGGCCCACCATCCGTCCCGGCCGCGCAAGGACAACCGCTGGGAGCTGGCCCGCAACTGCACCGTCCTGATCCGCACCGAGCCCATCGGCATCCAGCCCGGCGAGCACCGGGAGAGGTCCTATCGGATCGTCGCCTGCCCGAAGAAGAACAAGGTCCTGGAGGCCTACAACGCCGGCCTGCCGCAGTTGATCAAACTGGGCCTGTTCCCGCCGCTCAGCCGCCTGGCTATCGGCATGTTGAACTTCCTCCATTCGATCATCCCGAACTACGGCATCGCCATCATCCTGCTGACCGCCTTCGTGCGCATGCTGCTGCACCCGTTGACACGCAAGAGCCAGATGAGTATGGCCAGGATGCAGAAGCTGCAGCCGGAGATAGCCGAACTGCAGCGCAAGCACGGGGACGACAAGGAGAAGCTGGCCAAGGAGCAGATGAAGCTGTGGAAGAAATACGGCGTCTCTCCCCTGAGCGGCTGCGGACCCATGCTGTTGCAGATGCCGGTGCTCATCTCCCTGTTCGGCGCGCTGCGGGCGGCCATCGAGCTTCGCCACGCCGGATTTCTCTGGGTGGGCGACCTGAGCCGGCCGGACACGCTTTTCCACCTGCCGTTCTCCCTGCCCTTCCTGGGCGACCAGTTCAACCTGCTGCCGCTCATCATGGCCGTGGCCATGTTCATGAACTCGCGCCTGACGACCCAGGCGACCTCCGGGCAGGCCCAGCAGCAGCAGAAGATGCTCAAGTGGATGCCGCTGATCTTCGTGTTCGTTCTCTACAGCTTCCCCAGTGGGCTCTGCCTCTACCTGACCTGCAGCATGGGCATCGGGGTTTTCGAACGCTGGCTGATCCAGCGCAAGGCGGACCGGATCGAACTGAAGCCCGTGGCTCAGCAGGGACGGGAAAAGAAAAAGGGGCGCCGCCCCATCGAGCCCGAGAAGACGACCTGGATGGACAAGCTGCACGACTTCGTCGAGAAGCACACCCAGCCCTCCGGTAAGAACCAGGGCAAGTAACCGGCGCACCCGGCCGCAAGCCGGCACTTGCGGCAATGGACGCCAAAGACGAGAT
>CAYVBE010000024.1:0-32414 GCA_964448935.1 uncultured candidatus Brocadiaceae bacterium | reverse complement strand
GGGCGGCTGCCGGGTCCAGGGGGCGTCGTCCAGGCGCCAGCGCAACTCGCCGCGTTTGTGGCTCTGTCGGACGAAGAAATGGTAGGCGCCGCCCTTCAGCACATCCACCCGGTAGGTGGCGTACGGCGGGCCGTCGCCCGATTTCTCCGACAGGACCAGCCACTCGCCCTCGGAGACCACGCGGCTCTCGCCGGGCGTTCTCAGCTCGTACTCCTCCGGCGTCGGGCCGACATTGCCGCTCGATTCCGGCTCCTCAGCTTCCCACCACACGTATTCGCCCTCGGGCTCTCGGGCGCGGCGGGTGCAATTCTCCCACAGGCCCTCGTTGAAGATGCTCTGCGCGCCCGATATGCCCCAGGCGGGCTGGACATCGGCCTCGGGGTAACGCTCGCGCAGGTCACAGACGACCATGCCGATAAAACCCTTGTTGCGCGGCGACCAGATGTAGTTGTACCAGTCACGCACTTCGGCGCCCACTGCGATGCTGTCCCCGAAGAAACCGACGCCGATGGGCCGGCCGGCTTTGAGCTTCTCGACCGCCGGCACCAGCGCCTCCGGGTTGACGGGCGCCACCGGCGGCCGGGGGCGGACCATGCAGATGTCGCCGTCCTCGATCGCCACCCGCTCCGGCGAGTTCGGCACCGGGCCATCGGAGTGCGCGCCGTAAACCCATACGCCCGCCACCGCTGCATGACCGGCGTCCGGCTCAGGCAGAACGGGGCACATGATGGCGCTTTCGCTCTTCTTGATGGACAGCTCCCCACTCGCGTCCACCTGCACCAGATCGAGACGCTGCATGAAGTAATTGAACTCGGCCCGAAGCGTCTCGTGCGGCTTGGGCCTCTTGGGATCACCCGGCCGCTCGCCCAGCCGGTTCCCTATGCCCAGGATCAGTCCCTGCTCCTCGTTGAGCACGTAGTCCCGGCCGGGCTCGAACCGCTGCGAACCGTCCTGGCTCCGTAAGACCACCGAGTCCGGCAGGATGCCGCGGTAGAAGATGCCCAGTATCTGGGGGTTTTCCGGCGGCAGCAGCGAGAAAGCGTTCCAGGATTTCCAGAGCGACGGTCCTATCTGGTCGGGATTGACGCCGCGGGGAATGGCGTCCGAGCAGGTGGCTTCGGCCACCTGCGGCGGATCGAAGGTCAGTTCGCCCGGCGCCACGTCCACCCGCTCCCCGTCCGGCCCCGTCCAGGAACCCCCGGACACGCGGACGGTCACCGACGGCGGGTCAACGGGCAGAAGCCGGAGGTCACGGGCCGACTGCGCGCGGACCCGGGCGCCAACAGTGGCAAGCAGACATACGGCAAACAGCAGAATGAACATCTTCATCTTTTCCACCTCAAATGCGGTGTGCATCACGGCTCGATCAGGTAGTAGATGGTGGCCGGCCGGAGCTTGATCTCGTCCGCCGTGCCCGACCTCCCCTCACGACAGCCGTTGATGTCCAGGGCCGTCACGTTGAGCCTGTGCGCATCGGGCCGCAGGAACCTGACGGTGCCCTGCATCTCGCGAACCTGGATCGGCGACTGCCCCTCGTCCACGACCTTCTTTTTGACGTCACCCTCGGTCTTCAGGTCGTGGTTCTTCGATTCGGACATCACCTGCAGGAGTATCTTCCGGGAGCGCGCCAGGGGCCGGTCGTCCATCGCAATGGCCCAGACGACGCCGAGGCGCATCTCGGACTCGACGGTCATGTCGGGCAACTCGACACGCCCGGCCCTTCCCAGGTAGCCGGACACACCCTGGGTCTGCGGCGCGCGAACGGTGAATATGCCGCGCCTGTAGGGCCAGTGGATCTGCCCGTTTGCGCTCCTCAACTCACCCTTGTCCGGATCGTGGAAGGTGGCAAGCTCCGGTTTGCGGACATCGTTCGGGCCGGTCTCCGAGAAATTGGTAGCCACCTTGCCGTACGCAAAGCAGGGCGGCTCGACCGACTGCCGGGACCGGTCGCGTCCCTCGTTGGCGCGGTTGGCGTCGTTGCTGGACGGGTCCGTGAAACCGTTGCCCCCCAGGTCCTTCATGTCCTCGATGTTGACCGTGACCACGGAATGCGGCTCGGTCTCCGCCACCAGCCCTTTGCGGAACACCAATGCCTTGCCGGGGAAAAGCGCGATGGAGCCGGGCGTGAGCACCGGCCAGTTGTGCTTGGTGGTGGGCAGCCACGCGGGGCTGCTGGACAGCGCGAAGAGGCACATGGCGTCCAGGCCGGACTGGCTGGCCAGCGAGCCGACGATCAGCGGCATCTCTGCGCGCGCCGCGTTGCGGCCCATCCAGGCGTACTCGGACACCATGCCGGGCTTGCCGGCGATGGTCGAGTCCAGGAACGGCAGGGAAAGCGCCCGGCCCTCGCTGTCGGGCGCGGTGTCCCACGCGCTCAACGATTTCGGCGCGAACAGCCGCGTCCCGTCCTCCTGCCTCTTGCCCCACCCCGGGTAGTAGCCGTGATGGTCGTAGAAATCGCACCCCGACTGCGTCCACTTGTCGAGCGCGCCCAGGATAGCCGTGTTGGCCGTGCGCCAGTTCGACCCGCAGATCACGCCCTTGAAGCCGATCTCCTCGCGGAGGAACCTGTACTTCTCGTCGAAATACCGCTTCTGCGTCTCGGCCAGGAACCGCGCGGTGTCTCGCTCGCGTTGGGTGCGGTTCTGGTCCACCATCTCCCAGAGAGGCACGAATCCCGCGCGCTTCTCGACGCCATCGTCCCGCTCGTGCGGGGCGCCCCATGTCTCAAACGCCCGCTCGACGGAACCGTATTTCTCCTCCAGCCAGCCCCCGAACTGCGCTTCCAGAAGCGCCATCTGCTCCTCCGGGACCTTCTCGTAGCCGAACGTCCAGAAGAAGAAGGAGTCCTCGTTGAGTATCTCGACGCCCATCACGCAGGGGTCGTCCTTGAGCGGCCTGCCCAGGTAGGGATTGTGCCGGGTCAGCAGCGCCCGCCACCAGGAGTGCTCCATCCTCTGGAAACCCTCGTGGAAGAAGTTCAGCGCGAACGGCGACTGATTCGCGTCGTAGCCGGCGAAGCGGCCCGACTCTCCCGGCTTGAACCAGACCGGGAAGTAGATGGACAGGTGGGTGAAGATGCCCTCGCGCTTGAGCGCCGCGATCAGGTAGAAAAGGTTGTCCAGGTCCTCCTCGATGACCTCCCCCGCGTGGGGGCCGCTCCGATGGAAGAAGGGGGAGTGGTAGCGCATCAGGTTGACGCCTTTGCGGGCCAGGAACGCGGCGAGGGTGTCCATCATCTCCTTCGGCATGCGCGAGACCTCCCGGGAGCCGTTGACGGCCAGGAAGCGGATCGGCTTGCCGTTCTGGACGAAGTCCTCCCCCTCAACCTCGATGAAGCCGTTCGCGCCGGCCACCTCCTCGTTGAGACCGCGCAGGTCAATGGGACTCGGCGCCAGGAGGGTCGTGTAATCGTTGAAGTTGAACCAGCCTGCGGGCGGCTCCGGCAGCTCGTCCGTCGGCTTGTTCTCGCCCATGGGAAAGAACGCTCCCGCCGTCAGGAAGAAGCAGTCGAAGTAGGCCGGTTTGGCATTCTCGGTGACCTCGATCCGCAGCTTGTGCCGGCCCTCCGTCAGGGCGACGTCGCCGGCCTTCACCCAGCTTGCGTTCCAGAACCGGCGGATGGGCTCCTGGTCCAGAAGGCAGGGATCGTCGCCAACGTGTCCCCATTGCTGGCCGTCGAACCGCCAGCGGAACGGCCCGTGCTTCCAGAACTTGCGCACGAAGAAGCGGTAATCGGCGTCCTGCGGGACCTCGATTTCGTATTCCAGAAACGGCGTCTCCTCCCAGCCGGGATCGGCGCCGATCCACCTGTCCTCGGACAATATGCTGCCGCCCGGACCGGGTTCTGATTTCGGGGCCGGGAAGTTGGTCTCGGTGGGCGCTTCAGCCTCCCACCAGACCTGCGGCGCATCGGCGCCGGCGCGGTCCGCCGCACAGGCCGGCGTGACGTGGATCAAGGCGCACACCGTCATCATTGCCACAACTGCGCTCAGAACGATCCGTCCGGACATCTGGTTCCTCCTCACACGTATCAAGTTGACCTCGAGTTTGGAGCCGTTCGCCTCTCGGGCAGAGCTTGCACGGTGGCAGTCCCGGCCGACGGCAGCGCCCAGGCGCTTTCCCTGGTGATCGGGAATATGGAAAGACGGAATTTGGCGCAGCCGTAGGGGATCAGCTTCAGCTTCACCGGTTTGCCGCCGGCCAGCGGGCCGTAAGGCAGCGTTGGCCGGCCCGGCCAGGAGTTCTCGTGGGTCCTGCTCGGAGGTTTGTAGCCGGCCGGCTCTTCGCGAAGCGGAACGGGCTTCCATTCAACCTCCCGGGCGGGAACCGTCACCGTCAACGGGGCGTCAAACTGCCACTGCCATTTCTCCGGCATCGGCTTGCGCTCAACCCTGGCTTCAGCAAGCTGTTCCGGGCCGGCAATGTCCAGGGCATACTGCCATTTGGAGTCGCGCTGCGGGGTGTTCTCGTTCACCTCGGGCAGGCCGTGAACCATCAGGAGCGGTCCGTAGAAGATGCAGCCATAGGGCGACCCGCCCTCCTCGCGACCGGCTTCGAAACGGACCTTCATGGGGAGACGCAGGGCGAGTCCGTCCCCGGGCTGCCATTCGCGCTGCACGGTCGTGAAGCCCCTGGCATCTCTGGCCACCGCAGTGGCTTTGCCGTTGACGGAGACCGACGGGTTCTCGCACCAGCCGGGCAAGCGCAGGCGCAGCGGAAACGCCACCGGCTTCTCAGGGCTGACCTCGAGTTCCAGGTCTTCGACGAAGGGGTACGGTGACGTTGATTGCAGACGGACCTTGACGCCTTTGACCTTCGCATCGAGGCGACAGGGGCCGTAAAGGCACCAGGCAAGCCCTTCGTCCGGAGTGACCATCCATGCATGCTGGGGGTAAGGCGGGACGATCTTGTTGACGCTGCCGGTGCAGCATTCCGGCGGGAAGATCTCATGGTAAGCGTATTCGCCCCGGCCGCGCGCATAGCGGCCCTCTTTGCGACCTTTCGTCGGGTCGCCCATTTCGTCGAAAAGCCGATTGGGGCTCTGGAAATAGACGTGCCGCATGTAGTCGCGGGTCATGCACTGCGGGGCGGCGTTGAACCACGCGGTCTCCGCCATGTCGGCAAGCCAGGATTCACCGCTGACCTCCAGGGTCTTCAAGAGCGCCCATATCCAGTCCGCGACTGCACAGGTCTCCGTGCCGCGAAAGGCAAAGCGCCCGTGCATGCCCTCATCCCCGGAGGTCACACCGGTGGGCAGAACGGTGTCCTTGAGCAACCAGCGGAAAGCGACGTGAGAAGCCTCGACCATCTTCGCATCGCCGCTCTCCGGGTAGCAGATCGCCGGCAGGTGGAGGTTCTCACAACCCATCGCGGCGTGGCAACGGCCGAAGCCGGGCCACCAGCCTTTCCCCGGGGCAGGTTCGCCGAGCATCTGGGCCGCGTCAATGGTCCGGATCCTGTTCAGGCCGTGCTCGACGACAGCCTCCAGGTTGCCCCTGCCCCCGGCGCGCAGGGCCGCCAGCGCCGACTCCATGCCGACGTCTTCTCGCTGATACCAGACCCGCCATTTCTCTTCCTCGTTCCGCGAATCTCCCCATGTCGGGCGGCGGAAGCCGGCCTCGAGCGTGCGCAGGATGCGTGGATGGCCGGTGCGCTCGTATTCCGCCACGAGGACCCGGGCAATGCACGCAGACGCCCACAGGCAGAAGCCCTGCTGGAGCTTCGCAGACACATCGGACGGGTGGAGCTTGCGGAACCACATGAAACCGATGCCGTCGTCATCCAGCTCGGGCAGGTGCTCGATGATGGGGTTGATACGCTTGCCCACCATCTCGATCAAGTCCTGGTCTTCCAGCAGGATTCCGAGGCGCAACGCTCCGTCCAGCCAGAACGCGACCTGCTCCAGGCTCAAGGCATCAAGTATTTCGGGAGCGACCCAGGTCCTGCGGAACTTGCCGCGGTTGGCAGTGTCGCTCACCGACCCCCGGCGCGCGGTGTGGGCCCAGTCCGCGATCCACCCGGCGGCACGGATGTTGTTAATTGGGATGCGGTGTAAAGCCGCCGCGCCGGGGGGCCGCAGCGTTTCGGCGGCATGAAGCCGCAAGGTGGGTGTTATCGCCAGACCGGCGAGGGCGAGTGAGGAATACCTGAGAAAACCGCGCCGCGTCAACGGCGCTGAGATAGATGCAGCACATCGGCCGGTTTCACACATAGAAGCTCCCGGGGGTTTTGGATTCACCTGTTCTTCCGTTTGCTGAAATGAGGTTCGAGTTCTTCGGACGGCCAGCCGTTGGGGAGTATCTTGTCGCGGGCTGCTTCGAGTTTGGCTTTGGCGGCGCGCTGTTCCCCTGTCAGTTCGTCGTCGTGGATGGGGGCGCCATTCATTGCGACCGGGTACCCCGCGTGGCGGATAGTCTCATCGCGCACGTCGTAGAGCAGGCCGTCCTCGTGAAGCGCATACTGTTCATCACGGAAGAAGTACCTCCCGAGCATGAGGCAGTGCACCCATTCACGGACCCGGGTGGCGTCGCCCGACATCGGACCAACCAGACTGACGCCGTCGCTATCGGCCGGGACCGCTGCTCCAGCCAATTCGAGCAGCGTTGGCATGAGGTCGGTGCAGTCCACCACACCCTCGTAGACAGTGCGGGGGGGAATAAACGCCGGCCAGTTCATGATCAGTGGCACGCGCGATCCCTCGTTGACCTGCGCCTTGCCGCCGCCGACCCCACTGCCGTCCGGGCGGACGCCGGCCGGACCGCCCCCGTTGTCGCCGGCGAAGATGATCAGCGTGTTCTCACTCATGCCGAGCTTGTCGAGTCTGGCGACAATCTCGCCGATTTGCCGATCGAAATACTCGATCACGTACGGCAGGTTGGCCTGATCGCCGTGCGATTGCGAACCGCGCTTGCCATCCGGATTCAGGGGCGTCGGGCGGTGGGGGATATGGGGCACGGGAGAGGCGTAGTACATGAAGAACGGCTGCCCCTGGCCCTTGCGGCTGTCGAGGTAGCGCAGGATGTAGTCCTGCAGAACATCCGGATAGTATTTGTGATCGCCCTCCCTGGTCGGATCGCCGTACTGGCGCAGGTGCGCCGGCACGGTGTGGAACTGGCGGTTGAATCCGGCCTTTGCGACATGCGGATCCTCCGTGTCATGGCTCTGACGCAGTGGCTCGTCATTGATGCCCATCGGGGAGCTTCCGAGATGCCATTTGCCCACCATCACCGTGTCGTAGCCGGCGGCGCGGAGACGCTGGGCTACGGTGGCGTGGGCGTCCAGGTCCAGCTCCCTGACCGCGCCGCGCCGACCGACGATATCGTGGAGTCCGATCCGATGCACGTACTTGCCGGTCATGATTTGCCCACGGGTCGGCGAGCACACGGGACTCGAATAGGCGTACTCGAAACGGATGCCATTCCGGGCGAGGGCATCTACGTTCGGCGTGCGCACGGGGACCGTAGAGCCGGCGACTCTCCACTGCTCAAATCCGTAGGCGCCGATCGCCTGATACCCGAGGTCGTCGGCAAGGATGACAATGATATTGGGCTTTCGGGCCGGGTCGTCTCCAAACAGCATGTTCGGCATTGTTCGGGCGGCAATACCGGCCAATGCGCAGCTTCGCAGAAAGGCCCTTCGGCTCGTCCTGCTGTGGGCGATGGACTTTACAGTGTTCTTTCTCATTTCCTGATCCTTGTTCGTGCTTTGCGTGGGCAATGTTGACCGGGGTTGTCCGGTCTGCCAGGTCGCGGCAGCCACCTCCCGGGTTATCCGTTGGGAATTGCAGGTGCCTGCAGCCCGATAACTGCTTCCCCTTGACGTCCTCCGGGCGAGTCGTTCACTCCAATTGCGCCTGCACGCCGCAGCGGAGTGTGACCGGGCCGAGCAGGCCGGCCGGTTCGAGCTTGTCGTCCTTAGTGTAAGGCATAAAGGTGCTAAAGAGGACGCGGCCGTTCGGGCTCTTACCGCCGTTCTTAGCCCAATCGGGGAACGCAACCGGCGTCCGGGCCTTCTTGCCGCCCCACGCCGGATTGACCGTCTCGAAGTCGGGCGGAAGCTGCTCGTCTCCGATCCAGCGGTTGCGCCAGCCGTTGACCGCGATGATCTCGATCCGGTTGGCGCCCGGCCTGGCCGCCTCGGTGATCTCGACGGCGAAGGGCGGACACCAACGAACCCCGACGGTCCGGCCGTTGACTGCGACCTCGGCCGTGTGTCTCACCTGCCCGAGATCGAGGAACAGGCGCTTGCCTTTCCCGATCATCTCCGCCGGAATGTTGATGGTCGCCGAGTAAGTGGCAGGGCCGGAGTAGTACTTGATTTTCGGATCGGCATTCTCGTGCCAGGAGTTGAGTTTGTCGAAGACCACCGGCTCGGCCGGGCCGCCGAGGTCGGTTTCGAACGCCACGGTCCATGGTCCGTCAATGCTCAGTGGTGCGGAGTCGGCGGCGGCCCGGACGGTTTCCACCGGGTCCGGACCGCGGCCGGGTTCGCGGAACACGACGAAAACTGAGGCCATGGCCGGCAGGTCGAGCCGGACGCGGGTGCGGCCGTCCCGCTCCTCCCAGACCGGCGCCTTGCGGATGCCGCCGCTCATGGGGTCCCACAGTTCGGGGACCTTGTCGGCGACCCGAAACCAGACGTCCGCCTCTGCCGGGCCGCCCTCGCCCGATGCCACAAAATACCAGTCCGCGTCGGAAGCATCGTCACGGCGGTGGATGAACCCGATCTTCGGCCCCGCCTCGTAGTCCAGGTCGGGCGGCAGCTCCGTCTGGCGCACCCATTCGTCGGGACTGTAGCCCCACCAGACGGTGCCTTTGCCGTAAACGTTGCTTCCCTTCTTGCCTTCGGCGAAGCCCTTCCACATCTCGTCCGACAGCCGTCCGACCGTCCGGTCGGCCTGTTCGGCGTCCTTCATGGTCCAGGCGCCGAGCGGTTTCTCCCCCAGAACGTGCGCGCCCTGCCTGACGAGCCCGGCGATATGGCTCAGTACGTCCGGCGTGAAGCGACGGTAGGTGAAATGGTCGTGCTCGTGCGGCAGGATCAGGCAGGCGTAGCTCATTCCGCTCGGGAGCACCAGTCGGCCATTCTCGCATTTCAGTTGCAGCAGCGTGTCGTCGTTGGCCAGGTCGAAACGATAGCCGAACGGGAACTCCTGCGGACCGGTCGCTCCGAGGTCGGATGGATCGTGGACCAGGAAATCGGCGACGAACCGTCCCGCCTGCAAGAGCGCCTGGCTGCGGCTGACGTAATCGGTCCAGGCCGGCAGTTGATCGCGCCAGGTCAGGGCGTTGGGATTGAAATTGTGCCCCCAGATGCCGAAATACATGCCCGGGCGCAGCCCAGGATACGGGTTAAGGGCCATCTCGTGCAGCCAGAAGGCGTTGATGCCGTCGCACCAGGCGGAATCGCCCACGGTCTTGAAGTAAGTCGGGGCACAATCCGCGCCGTAGTGCGAAAGGTAGGCGGTGAAGGACTCTGCCGTGACCAGACCCTTGCCTGTGGTATGGCCGATCGAGGCGATCTTCATGTTCCAGAGTGAGCCGACGTGCGTGGACGACTTGTGGGCGGTCTCGCCGCCCCAGAACTCGCCCTGCACGATGTCGGCCGCGGCGCCGTGCGAAAGGTGTCCGAAGGAGTTGTATCCGTAGGGCTGGAGGACGAACCGCAGGCCGTTCTCGCGGCACAGGCGGGTGACGGTGTCAGCGAACGCCTCGTTCGCCCCCACTTCGAGCGTCTTGCGGTAGTCGCGCAGGAACCGCTCGGTGTGTTCCGGGCTTTTAACCACGCGTCCGGTCAGGGCCGGCAGCCACGGCACGGGGCTGTAACCGTGGAGTTTCTCGAAATGTTCCACCAGATCGGCGCCCCAGGTATGCATCCCGGTCTCGGCGCTGTCGAGCTGGATATAGCGGAAGGTCGTGCCGGCGTGTCTGCCGATCCGGTCGAGCACGGGCTGGATGCCGTGTTTCCAGTGTTCCTCCGCCGCGGCCGGGTCCAGACGGTCGCAGTCCGGGCCCGCGCCGGACGGCATCGCCATGATCTGGTTGTGCCTCCGATTCGGAGCGTAATGCGCGGTCAGCACCTTCCAGTCGCCCTCGGGAGCCTGCCACTTGAGAGCGCCGTCGGCCCCGATCAGTGGCGTCAGATCCACCACGTTGTCCCTGGCAATCACGGCGCCCGCGGGAATCACCCCCGTGGTCGCCGCCGGCAGGAATTTGTCCTCCGGCTTGCGCCAGCCGTGAAACTGCGCTTCGATGGCCTTGCGGGCCAGTTTGTAATCGGCCGCCGGGATTTGAACGGGCTTGCCCGACTCTTTCTCCGCCGGCGGCACCCGGAAAGCCACGCAGCCCACGAATCCCGAACCGTCCCCAAACGACGGTTTCTTCCAGTTGAACGTCCGGCCGCCCTCGACCGGATGCTCGCCGATCCAGATGTGTTTCATCTGGTGGCGGGGCTTGATCCATGGCCCGCCGAAACCGGACCACCCGGCGCCGGCGTGCATGCCCAGTTTCAGCCCCAGCCGCGCCGCCTCGTCGGCCGCATGGGCGATCATGTCCAGGTGCGCCTCGTCCAGGTAGCCGGGAACAGGGCCGACTTCAGGAATGAAGGCCCCTTTGCCCTTGTCCTGTTTCCGGTTGCCGCCGTTGTAGATAATGGCGCCGGCGTATCCCGCGCGGGCCATGTTCTCGAGGTCGGCCGTGATCCCCTCCTTCGTGATGTGCCCGTTGATCCAGTGCCACCCGTACACCATCACTCGTGCCTGCTCCGGAGGGTTGCGGAACAGGTATTCCAGGTCGGTTTGCGGTCGCGTCTCCGCAGCGGCCGTGGCCAGGGCGAAGGCCAGCGTCAGCTTCGCTGCCACGATAGCGCTTTTCATTCCACTCACAGTCGCTCTCCTTCAAGGGTACCTATCTCTCGGCCCGACCCAAACAGCGCACGCGTCCATCGCCGCCGGACATGTATAGACACCCGTCCGCGGCGATCAAACCGTCGAAAACCGGCGGGGCGGGGAGTTTCATCTCCGCCCTTTTCTCACCGCTTTTCTTGTCGTAAACGTGCAGAACGGCGCCGGCGCGGCCTTCGTAGGCGGCGTAGGGGTCGTTTTCGGGCAGGACGTCGGGCGCCCCGGCAACGAAGAGCCTTTCCCTGGTGCCCACCATGGAGTTGACAAGTACGGGAATCCAGTGGTGCCAGAGGGGTGGTTTCTCGCGGCTGTATCCAAACCTTTTGTCCTTGCCCCAGGTACGTTGATCCAAAACGGGCTCGGTGTTGTTGGCGTCGGCGTAGAGCAAAACGCCTTTCCCGGCCGGAACGAAGGTGGGGCTGTGCATCCGCGCATTGGCGCGGTTGTGCATTTTGGCGGCATAGGTTTGAGAATCGTCAGCCACGAGCAAGTGCCCGCTCTTGGCGGCGAAGTTCGCCTTGTAGTATCCGGGCCAGATATCCGCGAACATCCAATAGGTGCGGTTGAAGAGCGCGTCATCCAGGAAGCCGCCCGTGGCGACAACCCGCGCCCCACTCAGTTTCTTGTTGCCCATGGCTCCCTTGCGTCGTTCCTTGGTGTAGGTGCTCTCCCCCGGCTTTAGGCCGGCAAAGGGTTCAGAGTCGACAAACGGCGCGTCTCGTAAATCCATCGCGGGCATCTTTTCCCAGGTTCCATCGTCGTATCTGTTTGGCTGCACTTTCAGATTATTGCTTAGCTCCAGCACCCCGAGGTAGAGCCGTTTACGAGCGACATCGGTGACGAACAGATCGTTTCGCGTGCCTTCGCAATGAAAAGCCGAAAGGTACGGATGGCCTCTCCCCTCTTCGGGGCTTAGCCCACATTTGTCCTGCAAATGCTGGTAATGGACGACCTCGCCGGTCTCGGAGTCGAGGCCGTAGGCGTGGATGCCGCCATCTATCCAGCTGTTTCGGCCGGCGGCGGCGTAGGCGATTCCGTCTTTGACGAGCACGCTGCCGGAGACGGGCCAGGCGGACTCGATCTGCCCGTAGGATTGGATCCAACGGCGACTGGGCGCGGCGAGGAACTTCCAGACCAGCTGGCCGTCGGCCGCGCGAAGGCAGTGGACATGGCCGTCCGCGCAACCAAAGAGGACCAGACCTGCGTGGACGGTGGGGGGGGAGTCAACCGTCGAGGCGGCGGTGAAACGCCACTTTTCCGTGCCGTTGACGGCGTCGAGGGCGATGACTTCGCAGGTATCCTTGTTGGCGAACAGAACCAAACCATCGGCGACCACCGGCGGCGTGACTTTGCCGTCCCCGTCGAACTCCCAGGCTTGCTGGAAGGTATCGGGAACCGCAGTCGCATTGGAGCCGAGGCGTGCGGAGTCGTGGCGGTACATGGGCCAGTCGTGCGAAGACCCCGCGTGGTGAGCAGGGAGCGGCTGAGAGTAAGCTGTGCCCTTGAGCAGGCGCCCGGGGTCGTCCGGCGGCAATGCCGGCATTTCCTTTTCACGGGCCGGCGCCATCGCCTTGAAACCCGGCTGCATAACGCCGCCATAGCAGAAGCACTGGTTGGAAGGCAGGTAAAGGAGGCCGTTGGCGGGGACGACGCCGAGGCCGCAGTTGCCGCGGAGGTGGTCGTTGGCGGACATGTCGTTACCATCGAGGGAGATGAACTCAGCGCCGCGGTTGTTGGCGATGAGGTAGCGGCTGGTGGCTTTCGGCGGGTAGCAGCGGGGGTGGTGTCCGCGGCTGAAGACGGAGCTGGGATCGAGTTTCGGAAGAGAGTCGCCGGTGACGAGGTCGCGGCAGCTCCAGTCCCTGGTATTGTAGAGCGTGTCACCGATGGCGAAGAAGGAAAACTGGCCCCAGTACCATCCGTCCATCTGGTCGGTTTCCCAGAGCGTTCTCCCGGTTTCCGTATCGAGGGCATAGAAACGCTTGCCGGCCGAGACCAGGAGGGCACCTTCGCCGGCACGGACCACCGCGGGAAGTTGTTTCATGCCCCGCAACTGCCAGGGATGGATTCGCTTGATCTCGCCCAGGGGGAAGCTCCATACATCCTCGCCGGTCGTGGCGTCCAAGGCAAGCAATTGGTCGCCGCGCTGGAGGTACACGCGTTCGCCGTCGAAGGTCAAACCGGCGTTGGTGACCCCCACGTCGCCGGCGGGGACGAGGTCGGGCAAGGTCTTGTCCCAGAGCGTCTCCCAGGAGGCGACGCTCATTGCCAGGACCCGGTGTTCCTTTGTTGGATATGGTAATTCTCTCGTCTCCACAAGCAGGATGTCGTTAACGACTAATATCTGATCGACGAGGGTGACGTCGGGGAAGCTTTTGACGGTCTCGCCGGTAGTCGGGTCGAGGACGATTAGTTCGCGGTTTTGGCCGATGGGGAGGAAAAGGTGTTTCCCGTCGGTGGCCATGCGTTCGGGCTGGAAGAGGTAGCCGAATCCGCCCCTGGCATGTTTCGGATACCAGTGGGGGACGGCTCTCCGCCACAGTTCCAGGCCGTTGAAGGCGTCGCGGCAGATCAGGACGCAACGCGAGGGTAGCTGGTAGTTGCCGGTCTGGCCCTCGTCAACCACGGTGAAAATCCGGCCTCCGGCGCTGATGAGCGCGCCGACGCTGGTGGCGTACTCGTGGCCGCGGCAGTATCTTGGACCGGTGACCCACTTTATGCGGCGGGGCGGTCCGACGCGGGTGTCGCGGGAGACGCCGCTCTTGCCGGCGTCATGCTGCCAGTGGGTCCAGTCGTCGAGTTCGGACGGGACCGGTTTGCGCCAGGTCTTGCCGTCGTCAACCGAGTACAAGGTTCCGCCGGGAACCAGGACCCGTTCCAGTTCCGCGCGCGGGATGGAGAGGCCATCGGAGACCACCAGAAGATTCACCATGTCCTCGGCGTAAGGGAGCCGGTTCCCGGCGAGTTGGTGGGCGGAGACGCGGCGGGCAAGTCCTTTGTCGCGGAAGAGCTTTTGGGCAGCGGCAACCGCTTTGGCGTCCGGAGTGAAATGCTGGACCCGGAACTGTCCGTTCTCCCCCAGCGCAACGGCGAGTTCACCGTCGTCACGGGCGAGAAGAGTGACCAGCCCGCCGGTGACCCCAGACCGTTTGAGGATGGCGTCGGCGTTGTTGGTTTCAACCGCCACGACCCCGGCGGCCACGATTGCGGTCAAGCAGATGGTGAGGACGGAACGGTATGTCGGTGTCGCCATGGTGTGACACGCTTTCATTGATACACGGCCTCGTCGAGATGGCCGAGGTCATGGGTGGGCCAGATGCTCGGTTCTGGACTGTCGAGGTCGAGTTTGATCTCGTAGTTGGACGGGGCCCCCATCCGGTAGTCCTTGCAGTTCTTGAACGGAAACGGGAAGTTGAATCCTATGTCGCCCACCGAAACCTGGCACATGGCGGCGTACCATTTGCGGTCGCTGTTCTTGATGATGACGGAGTTGCCCAGGCGGGGGACATAACCGAGGAAGCGGTAGGGGCCGCGGATGTCATCGGCCAAGAAGACCCGTCCATCATAAGTGCTGTGGCTGTTCAATCCGATGTAGAGGTATTTGTCGCCGGCTTTCTGTAACTGGTAGCCGCAATCCTCGCTCATGACGCGCCCGTCCTCCGGCAGCAAGTGCAGAAAGCCTTCCCGATTCACCTTCCGGCCTTTGGCGTCCGTCCACTCGGTATCGGCCTCTTTCAGATCTTCGGTGAGTCTCCAGGCAGTGGCGAAACCTTTGGTGCCGTACGCGACCCCTTGGTCCCACACCAGTCCTTGCCAGTCGTGGGGCCACTCGGAGTGATATTCGTACGGGCCCATTGCCTTGCCGCTGGTGCTCTTGAGCAGCACGCCCATGGATTTCTTCCAACAGACGTCCTTGCCCCAACCGTGGCCGCCGAACCAACATGAAAGCCAATACGTGCCCTTGCCATACGACAGCGACGGTTCCCAGGCGAACTGGGCGTTGTTCCAGCTTCTGTCCTTGTCGCTTTTGATCTCCGGCCAGTCGGGGTCGTCGCGCATCTGCTCCATGGTGTAGAGATACCCGATGTCCTCCCAGGGGCCGTTGATGTCTTTGGCGCGCCAGTAGCGGAGATTCTTGTCCAGCGGGGTGTTGTGCGAACCCGAAAATGAGCAGTAGAAGTAACCGTCAGGCGCGTGGAAGACGTGGGAATCGCGGATGGGGAATGGAAAAACCGGAACGACCTCCGCCCAAGGGCCGCGGGTGGTGACATAATCGCCAAGGATTTTGCGCGGCCATTGGATGGCATGCAGGTTCATCCATTCCATCGGGGCGAGGCCGGGCCGGTCGCGGAACACGGCGGTAGGATCGGCGCCGGAGAAGCTGAGGAACATCTCACCGTCAGGTGTGGTGATGACCGAGGTCTGGCCCCCGTTGGGAACCATCCGCGCCGGGCCGGTGAAAGGACCCTCGATGCTGTGCGAGACCGCGATGACGGCGTCGCGGTTGGCCCGGCCGTGGCACTGGGTAACCGCTGAAAAGGTCAGGCAATACTGCTTCTCACCGTTCGGAGGCGCAGCAGTGAAGAGAAAAGGCGCCGTTACGTCCCACAGATCAAGAGTGGCATAGACGGCCATGTCTTCCACGGGGACGATGTTCTGGAAAAGGTCCACGACGGTCCCCTCCAGTGCGGTCAGGCCGGGGTTCAAGGCCGCCATCTGCAGCCCCTTGCCCCATAACCAGCAGGCATGGCCGTCCTCTTTGACGAACAGGGAGGGGCATTCGCCCATCGCGGTAATCCGGCCCAGGTCTTCATACGGTCCCTCGGCCCTACCGGTCTTGCTCTTGAGCAACCCCGTGCCGCGCCCGTTCATGGAATAAGTGATATAGACGATGTTGTCAACATAATGGATCTGCGGGGACGTGACCCCACGGCAGAAGTCGGAGCGGGCCGGATTGCTTCCCGGGATGCGGTATTGCTTCTGCCAGGCGCCGCCGTCTTTCTCGATATCCCAGACTTTGCCGAGCGGCATCCAGGTTTCCAGGTCTTCGGAGCGCCAGAGGTAGATGCCATTGTTGTTCTCGAAGTCGGGCTCGGGCACGCCTGACCCGTACGGAAGTTTTTCATCCTTCATCCTTCCGCCTTCATCCTTCCGCGAAGCGGCGGTGCCGGTGAGGTAGTAGGTGTTGTCGCCGGCACCGCAGATGGCGATGTCGCGCACCGGGAGGTCGAAGAGGGGGACAGGTTGGTGGCGGCCGGTTTTCTCCACTGTATCCGCATAGCGGCCACTGGGCCGGCAGTTCGCGTAGTCATACATGCGGGGTTTGGCCGGGAGTTCGGGAGTGGTTTTCTGGGGGGCGGGGAGGCCGGTGGCGGTCAGTTGGTCGCCTTTCATGGCCAGAGGGACGAGGAACGGCTTATCGTCCATCGAGCAGGAAGCCATCAGACCGTCGGGCCCATCGAACAACACGGCGGGGCCGCCGCCGGCAATGAGCAATCGTGGTTCAGAGTACGGGCCGTCAATCTTGTCGGCCACGGTGTAGAAGGTGTCGTCGCGCTTGAATCCCCCCTCGTCGGTGAAAGCGGCGTAGGCGAGGATGTACTTACCTTTGTAGAGGAGGGCCGCAGCGGCGCGCGGGTCGAACTGTTTGGCACACCATTCGGCGTTGGGATAGCCCGCGATCCGGGCGGGGAGGAAGACCCCGCTGCCGGGGACAATGTCGTGGCACTGGTCGTCCAGTTTGTAAAGGTACATCCCCTGCAGGAGCCAGGCCAAGCCATCCTCCTCCTGGAAGATCTCGCCGTGGCCCGGGCCGTAGGACATGCTGTGCCGGTGGCCGGTGGTCTTTTTGTCAAAATGACGGCCCTCGCGGTAGGGGCCGGTTGCCTGCTCGGCGCTCAGCCAGCGGATGTCGTGATTGCAGTTGGCTACGGTGAGGAAGGGCTTGCCGTCGACCCATTGCAGGCGCGGCGAGGTGGCCGCACGGGTGGATGGCTCGCCCAGCGGCCGGTCGGGCAGGGACCAGAAAAACCCGAGGTAGTTGTGCGGGTGGCTGTATTGGTTGAGATCAATCACCAGCCCCTCGTCCTTCCAGGTCTTGAGGTCTTTCGATGACCAGAGCTTGACGCCGTTGTTGTTCATGAAGTCGAGGTTGCCGTCTGGAGTACGCATGATCTCCGGCTTGGTGTACACCGCTTTTTTGCTTTCAGGATCATAGATCAACTTCCGGTTCATGCACCGCGTCCCGGTGAGGTAGTACGTCCCGTCCGGCCCCCGGATCACCGCCGTGTCGCGCAGCGGCTCGCCGATTTGGGGTTTGATGACCTCCGCAGCCTGGGCGAAGAAGGCGAACCCCGCCAGCAAGGCGGCGGCAATCAAGCTGTGGCGTGTCTTTTTCATCACACTCCTCCGGTGCGCGTTTTCAGGAACATCATTCGGACAATCCCGCTTTACCGTGCAGCCGGTCGGCGGTCAGGCGCGAGAACCGGGCCGCGCCGCGTTCGACGAAGAGGCCGAACCGTCCACGGCTGAACTCCGGATCGGAGGTCTGCAGCGCCAGGACGCCGTCAATGAACAGGTTGATCACCGAGCCGGAGACCGCGCACTTGAGCCGGTAGGTGCGGTCCCGCCGCACCGGCCAGTTCCTCTTATCGAGGGTGCGGAAGTTCCTTGGACGGGTGAGGATGACCTCGCCCGCGTCGGCGTCCAGGATGGCCGCGTAGCAGCCGCCGCGCACGTCGTCTCCCCGGATGCGGAAGGCCAGCCCGGCGCTCCGGGCGTCCTGGATACGCACGTCCGCCGCGCAGATGAAATCGTCACCCGATCGCTCGTAGACGTGCAGCGCCCAGTCGGTGCGGCAGCTTCCGGTCAGCGGCCCCGACTCCCGGCGCCAATCGCCGATGCTGCCCCATTGGCCCTCGTTGTCCAGGAAGGGATCGGCGACCGACTCCAGAAGCCGCCCCCCCCGGTAGGCGTCCAGACCGCCGAAATAGCACGGCAAGAGCCTCCCTGACCCATCGGTGCGCAGCACCTTCGGCACCGAGATGGTGCAGATGTCGGACCCGTCCTGGCTTTCCACCTGCGTGTAGAACAGGTAACGGACGCCGTCCCGCTGCACGGTTCTCGCGGCGAAGCCATTCCGGCCGATGGAACCGATCAGGACGTTGTCATCCGGCTCATGGTAAGGCCCCTGGACGCGGTCGGCCACCGCATAGATGGTGCCCTGCCGCAGGTTTCGGTCGGACATCATGCGGCGCTGGCCGTAACCGTTCCCGGTCAGGCAAAGGAGGTACCACCGGCCGTCGAGGAAGAACACATCCGGAACCTCGATGCAGGCGTAGCGGTCGGGCGCAAAACAGGGCGGGTGGTGCTCCCAGTGGACCAGGTCGGTGGAATGGCACAGCGCGATGACCGAGGTCTCAGCGCACTCTGTCCCGTGGCGCCGCGCCGCGTAGAAGCCCCAGTAGCCGTCGCCGTCGGGGTCCGGCACCACCTCGAAGTCCCGGCAGTCCACGATCGGCCAGCCGTGGCAGCGGAGGTCCGTCATCGAGCCCTCACTGTAATACCAGCGCGGGTCGGGCACGATGATGGGGTTCTCGGGATGCTTCTCCCAGGTGATGGTGTCGGTCGAGGTCGCCAGCGCTGTCCGGTTCACGCCTCTCTGCGCGGTGGAGGTGGCCGTGTGGTAGAGGTAGCAGGTGCCGTCCACCTCGATCACGCAGCCGGTGTGCAGGCGCCCGTCGTCGTAGCTGCCCGGTTCGCCTCCGCGGAGCGCCGTGGGCAGCGTGCGCCAGGCGATGAGGTCGGTGCTCACCGCATGGCCGAGGCTGCAGAATTGACGCACATCGTCCTCCGCGTCGGGATCGTGCCGCTGCATGTGGATACAGTGTACCTCGTCTCCGGCGGTGAAGTACCACGCGTCCTTCACGCTCGTGCCCTCGGGGTGGTAACCCATGAAGCTTCCTTGTCTTCAGTCAGATTGCAGGCAGATCACCTGCCCGTTTACCATGGGGACGATCAGCCGACCACCCGCGGCGCTCATGCCGTCAAAGACCGGGCAGGCGGGCAGGTCGTATTCGGCCAGCAGTTCGCCGGTCTCTCCACTGTGGACCTGGAGCTTGCCGGGGCCGATGAAGTAGGTGGATTTGTCCCACTGCTCCACGCTCGTGCCCTCGACGATGCCGGCGGTGAAGACCAGTTCGTTCCCCCGGCCGTCGGAGGCGACGAGGATGGACCGGAGGATGACGGGCGTCTGCGTCTCCCACAGGGGGTCGGAGACCCGCTCGAACTGTTTGTCGCCCAGCCCTCCCTTCCGGTCGAACTTCTCGTTGTAGATGCCGCCCGCCAGGTTTTCGGTGTCGAGTTCGTCGGCAACGATCTTATTGCCCGAACCGGGCGGGTGGACCGCGTAGCCGCCGCGCTGGAAGTGCTGGGCGGCGTAGGCACGCTCCTCGCCGACGGCCACCACCGTCCCGCCCCGCGCGGCCGAGCCCGGCCCGGTGCCGTAGGAAGGCCAGGCGTCGTCCCACACCATGAACGTGCGGTGATACATGGTGTCGTCCAGGAACCCGGAGTCGGCCATCATGTGGTATCTGCCCATCGGCGTGTAGCCGGAGATCCAGTCGCGTTTCAGCGGGATGCGGTTCAGCCTGGAATCGAACTTGTTCTGGGTCAGGTAGAGGTCCTCGCCGTCGGTGGCCAGCAGGTCGGCCTCGCCCCCGTAGAGGTTGTAGCCGGTGGCGTACTGGTCGCTGATGGCCCGGTTGATCTGCTCCAGTTTCGACTTGTCACCCGTGTTCAGCGCCTGTCGCCGGTCACCCTCGGTGACCACCGGGGTGCGCAGCGTCTCCTCGTCCGGCCACGGTCCCTCCAGCAGAGCCCTGTGCCGGACCGCGCCGGTGGCGGGGTCCAGGGCATAGAGCCGGATGCCGCCGTCCAGGTAGCTGCAGCGGCCGGCGAGGGCGTAGATCAGGCCCTTGTGGTAGAGGACGCTCGAGGAGACCGGCCAGAGGCTCTCCAGCCTGTCTTCGGACAGCGTCAGCCGCTCCAGCGGTGCGGCGAGGAAGCTCCAGACCACCCGGCCGTCGTCGGCGCTCAGGCAGTGGACGCGCCCGTCCCGGCAGCCCAGATACAGACGGTTGCCCACGACGGTCGGCGGGCCGTCCAGCGCGGCGGGGAAGGCGCGCCGCCAGAGCGTATCGCCATCGGCCAGGTCGAGGCAGTAAAGCTCGTAGCCGTCTTTCCGGACCAGATAGGCCCTGCCGGCCGCGACGGTGGCCTGGGTGAGTTCGCCGCCGAGTTCGACCGTCCATGTCGGCGTCAACGCGTCGGACAGGACACTGGCTGCCCGGGCTGTGCGCCGGGAATCGGCGCGGTGCGCGAACCATCCGGTCGGCCTTCCCGCGTCGAACCGGCGGTCATAGGCCGGGCCTTTGACCAGGCGCTCGCGTGCGTCGGGTGCCGGGGCCCCTGTCAGACCCACCGGTTCCTCGGGAGCCAGTGCGGAGAACCCGTAAATGCGCGCCCCGGCGTAGCAACTGCACGGGTCGGGCGTAACGTAGAACAGTCCGTTGGCGGGCATATTACCCAGGCTGCAGGCGCCGCGCAGCCAGTCGTTCACCATGTGTTCCCCTTTGCCGCTCAGGTCAATAAACTCGGCGCCGCGATGGGGGGTGATCAGGAACCGCTCGGTGGCCTTGCCGGGGAAGCAGCGGATGTGGTGGCCGCGGGTCTGCATCTGACCGATGTCCGGAATCGGCGCCTGCGATGCATCGGCCAGCATCAAAGTGTTCCAGGTCCTGAGCATGTCCTTGTAGATGACGCCATTGATCACGCGCTGTGCCGTCGGGAATGCGAAGCCGCCGGTGGTGCCCATGCTGTCATGTGTCCACAGTTCTTCGCCATCGCTCAGGTTCAGACACACGCCGCCGCCCGTGTTGGAGCTTGTCCACAGGACCTTTCCGTCCTCAATCAGCAGATTGCCGAGGAGGTTCCGGATCATGCCCCTGCGTTCCGCGGGGCAGGCATACTTCCACACCGGTTCGCCCGTCCGGGCGTCCAGCGCGACCAGTTTCTCGTAATCGTGATAGACCACCTTGCCTTCGGCCATGGCCAGGCTCTGCACGGCGACCCGCCCGGCGTGGTGACGCCAGACGACGTCACCCGCCGCGGCGTCCACAGCCACGATCTCCTCGTTATCGGCCCCGCGGAGCCTGTCGAAGACCCGGGCCCGAAGTTCCTGCTTGGGATTCTCGTATCCCTCCTTCTTCAGCTTCTGTTGGCCGGTCCAGGCGTTCTCGCCCTTCATTTCTGCCGTAGGCATGGGGATCTCCGGTCGCACACGGCAGAGGACCAGCTCGCCGTCCGCGATGATCTCATCCACGCCGCCCAGGTCCAGCTCGTGCAGCACTTCGCCCGTGGCCGCGTCCAGGATGCTGAGGGCGGAATCCCGGTAATCCAATGCCGCGTACACCCGCTCTCCCGCAGCCACCAAGCGGCGGTTCATGCTCAGCGGCGTGCGCCAGATTTTGTCGCGCACGGCCTGCCCGGCGACATCCTCGTAAAACGGCTGGCCGTAGCCTTCGAGTTCCTTTTTCCACAGGAGCCCACCGTTAAACGCGTCGCGGGCGACCAGGGAGAACCGGGGCGTGGTACCGCCGTGCTCGAAGAGAAACGTGCCTTCGTCCAGGATGTGGAAAACGCGGCCGCCGGCGGTGACCAGCCCGGTGAAGCTGGAGCTGTAGCTGTGGCTGCGCAGGTGGCGCGGCGGCGCGTTCCAGCGGAAGGAGCGGGGCGAGGCCACCTCGCGGTCTTTCGACACCGCGTTGCCGCTGGCATCGTAGAGGTAGTGCGTCCACTCATCCATGCTGTCCGGCCAGCGCGCGGCGGTGCTGCGTTCGGGGGAGACCAGCAGCCCGCCCGGCGCCAGCACGCGGGTCGCTTCCTCCTCACTCACCAGCCCGTCCTCCACCAGGACCAGCGCGTTCAGCACGCGGTCGGCGAACGGCAGCCTCCCGCCGTCCCACGCCGCCACGGTGAAGCGTCCCTGCAATCCAGCCTCCGCAACCGCCGCCTGCGCCTTCTCGACGGAGGCAGCGTCCGGCAGCAGCATCCGGACGTGAAAGCAATCACCGAGCCCTTTCAACGTCAGATCGTCGGATCCGACCTGCGCCACCAAGCCACCCGTAATGTTCGCGTTCTCAATCTGCTCGACGGGGTCGGCGGCGCAAACATTCGCCGCCGCCAACAGACCCATAACAGCCCAGATCGCGTGCCTGATCATCGTTTCCCTCCTATTCAGTGTCCCCGGCAAAGTCCGTGTAGGGCGACCATTTGCCTTCGCCCCGGTATTCGGTGATCGGCTCGTAGTCCGCCGGGGTCCAGTCGTCGTCTATGTCTATGTGAACCAGACCGTCCCGGAGTTCGGTCTTCAGGCGCACGAGGCCGACTTTCTGATGGAACGCCCCCAGGATGTCCTCGCCGAAAGGCGAGGCGTACCAATGGCCGTCGAGGCCGCGGAAGGGGAAGCCCCACGCGCAATGGCGCGGGCCGGGCATCCATTCGGACCACGGCCCCTCGGGGCTGTCGGCCTGGACGAAGGCGGAGCCGTAATCGGCTGCGCTACGGGGCATTCCTTCGAAATTGCTCGTCGCGCAGGTAATAGTGAAGAACAGGTACTTGCCGTGCATCTTGACCAGACCGCACCCGCTGTCCTCAAACTGCAGACAGCCCGACGGCGGTTGCGGGTTGGGCAGCCTGCCCTTTCTGGAAAAATCCCGGTTCAGGCGGTTTAGGAAGTTGCAGCCGCCCGTGTTGTAGAAGGCGCCGTCGTCGTCCTCGAAGAACTTGGAGCAGTTGACCCCGGTGGATGTCTCCACCCTCTCGTAGGGACCTTCGCCGCGCCCGGAGGTGCTGATCAGGTAACCGGATGTGGGCAGCTTCCCCTCGGGCTTCGGGCCCTTATAGTCATAGAACCAGCGTTCGTAGCTGATGACATAGTTATCGAGTTGCGGCACATAATTGACGGTGACCGACATGTAGTAGTTGTTCCAGCTATTGAGTATGATCTCACCGTCCTTGTTGCGATGGCGGAACCGGCGCATCTCGTCGGGAAGCCCGGTGTCGTCGTCAAACGTCCGGACGATGATCTCCTCCCAGTTCTTCAGGTCGCGGGAGCGGAAGATCGGCATCTTGCCGACATAGTCTTCGCCATAGACCGAGCCGGAGACGTAGAAGTAGCCGTCCGGCCCCTGCATCATGTGGTTGTCCCGGATTTTGCAGCCGGGCTTGTTGAACAGCGGCAGCATTTTGTGCCAGGGTCCGCGTTCGGTGTAGACCTTCCGGGGATGGGCGCGCAGAACACCGTCGGGCATATGGAACTGATAGCGGAAAGACGTCATCCACTCCAGGGGCACGATGCCCGCCCGGTCGCGGACGGCGGCGTAGCTGTCGCGTCCGCACACGGTCGCGTGGTACTCGCCCTCGGCGTCCCGGAACACCGTGGTCTGGCCGCCGTGAGGGATCATCATGATCCGCTTCGAGTACGGACCGAACAACGTCTTTGAGGTGGCCACCAGGGTGTCCTCGACCTGGATGCCCAGGCGCGGCATCAGGTCGGCGGCGCACAGGTGGTAGATGCCGTTGGCCTTGAACAGGAACGGTCCGCGGCGGCCGACCAGCAGGTCGGTCCCGTTCGGCTCCTGCTGCGGAGTGCACCGGAGCAGGCGCGGCTTTTCGGCCAATCCCTTGAGGTCGTCGGTCATCCGGGCGATCCACGCGGGGCTCCACAGCCAGTAAACGCTGCCGTCGTCGTCCTGGAACAGCGACGGGTCCGAGCCGGTGGTGGTGATACAGTTCTTCCCCATGACCACATCGCCCCAGACTGCGTACGGCCCCTCGGCCTTGCCGGTGGTGCTCTTGAGCAGCCCGGTGCCGTAGTCGCTGACCGAGAACGGGATCCAGAACGTGCCCTTCAGGTAGTGGATTTCCGGCCCGGTCACGGCGTAGCTGTGCCGCAGCGAATCCACAACGCCGGGCTTTCCCCGGGGCGGTTTGGCCCAGTTGATGGCATTGCCGGCCTCAGGGGTCCAGCCGGCCCTGGTCAGGTCCCAGACCACGCCCGCGTCTTCCCAGGTCTTGAGATCGCCCGACTTCCAGAGGCGGATCGCGGTTCCCTTTTGCCAATCAAGTGTGCCATCGGCGCGCTCCACCGGCGGCACGCCGATCAGGTAGTACGTCCCGTCCGGTCCCGCGCAGGCGCTCGGGTCGCGCATGGGCGTATCGAGCAGTGGCCGGGCCAGATAGCGCTCCTCCAGCGGCACCACAGGCTCCTCATTCACATTGCGCGCATCGGCCGCCGGGGCGGGCAGATCGCTCTTGGTGATGCGTCCATAGGCGGTCTCCTGAGCTTCCGCCGTCTGAGCGCAGCCGGCTCCGACGAGGATGGCCAGCACGAACACAATCACGTTCATCTTTCCTGTCATCGTATCCCTCCCGGTCCCAGTGTTCCCGACGGCATTCCGCTCATGGAGTTCTTCCTCCTCACCGTCACGCCCCACGGCGTCCAGCGTCCGGCCGTCGAACAGGATTCTCACCCGTCCGTCGGCCTGTTCACCTCGGCGGCCAGCTCGTAAAGCCGCAGGGCCAGGCGGTCCACCCGCTCCGGCCGGCCGTAGATGCACGCCCGATAGTCCATCTGGATGTAGGTCTCGAACCCGTCGAAAAGCTCCCCGTCACGGCTGCGCACCCGCGCCAGTTCCGTCAAAAAGGCCGAACAGCGCCCGAGCAGGTCGGCGTCCAACCGGCCCGACAGCATCGCTTCCTCGATGTCCACGCGGGCCTGGGCGTCCTGCTGCCCCTGGCGGAACATCTCCCGCCGCACGGTGCTCAGGGGACCTTCGGGCCCGGGGGCCACCAGCATGTTGACGCCGCTGCGGAGCATGTTGGCCCACTGTGGCTGCTTGCCGCGGCGCGAACGCGGGCCGCCACCACCGGGAAGTTCCCAGAAATTGAACCCCACGTGCAAGAAACCGTCCGCCGGGATCGGCAGATTGAGTTCGCCGTCGTCCATTTCACCCAACTCACCCATGACAGAGTCCGGGAAGAACCGGAACTGCCCCAGCGGGGAGTAGTCATAGAGCCAGAGGCGCGCGTAGGTGGGCATATTGAACGGCAGACGCCATCCGCCCCGCACGCCGGCCGGCCAGTCGGCATCCTCCGGCGGTGGCGGGCCTTGCTGCGTGCTCACGTAGACGTGCGCGCCCTGCCCCACCGGCATATCGTCAATGCCCCAATCCTCGTCGCCGACCTCCGGCACGGGGACACCGCGCATGTGCGTGAACAACGCCCATCGCGCTGCCGGCACAATTTCGGCGAAGAACCGCACGGTTTCCCGGTCCGGCCGGCGATCGCCGGCATAACCGAGTTTCAGCGCATCCTCCTGCCAGCCAAGCTCTTGCGTCAATTCCCGCAGAGCGTCCCATAGGGTCCCGCAGTAGGCACGGGCGTTCTCCGACGGGGGCGCTTTGGCAGGGGTCGTCTTGAACTCGCCTTCCGCCCCGCGTGCCAACAGGTAGGCCGTCGCCGCCTGCCCGCGGCGCCGCCCCCGGCCCATGGCAAAAGCCGGGTCCCACAGGCCAATCACCAGGTTGGTGGGCGGGCCGAGACGCTGGTGGTAGAGGCGCAGGAATCGCTCCACCAGCGACAGGTCCGGCACCAGGCCGCCATCGGCTTCGCCGACAAACCGCACCATCGGGCGCATCCGACCCAGGTAGTTGTGGCGCACGTACACCGGCAGGTGCAGGTCGTCGTTGCCCATCTCGGCCAACAGGCTCAGCGTGCGGTCAATCAGCGCCCAGTGCTCCTCCGACCAGAGCGGCACGTCGTAGGTCTCGGCCAGAATGCTGAGCGAGATATCGAATCCGGCGTGTTCGCGCCACTCCGAAGGCGGCGGCAGCACATAGCGCGCCACCTGCAGCTCGATTGGCACGGCCAGATCCCCTGCACGCAACTTGCCGGCGTAGCGGCCGGGCGCGGCGCCGCGCGGGACGTCCACCGTCACCCACACCGGCACCATCCCGGAGGCATCGGGCGGCGTCGGCGCCAGCGTGTCGTAGTGCGCCCGGTTGGTGTACTGGACCGACCACTCGCTGGCGAACCCGGCGCTGCGGTCGTCCATGTTGACCTCCAGGCGGCCTTCCAACTCGGGCTTCAGGGCGTAGCGCACCTGTACCGCGTCGGCCGGTATTGCCCCGTCCGGCCCGGTCAACGCGGTGGTTTCTGCAACGGGGCACGGGCCGTCGGCCTCGTCCGGCAACCACACCGCAACGGCCGAGCACGTGCCACCCCGCGGCGCCGCCAGGTAGACGGCCTCTCGCGGTTCCGCCGACTTGGCGTCCTCGCGCGTCCAGAGGGTCGTCAGGGGGGCAATGGCCTTCAGTTCCGCCGCCCGAGCCGGACCGCCCGGGAGCGCGACCGCCAGAACCGCCACCGCCGCCCAGATTATCACCCTGTGCATTCTGCGCCCTTCCCCGTTCAACGGCTCAATCCGGCCCACGTTCCCAGAACTCCACCCTGAATTGTGACACGTGTAAATTACCCAGAGCGGGAGAGCCTGTCAAGGCAAATGATTGTCCGCCGGTGCGAACCGCCCGGCACCGAAGGCCTCTGGGAGACGCCGCGAGGCCGGCCGACCCTTTCAGAGCGCCTCATCCGGCAGGGGCACGCCCTGTCCCGGCCACATAGGCGCGCGTCCACGGGCAGACACCCATGCAGACGCCGCAGCTCAGCGCCGGGCTGCGGGATTGAAGCTCCTGCTTGTAGTCCCGGCAGGCGCGCCAGTCGAAGTAGTCATCGCGTGAGCCCTCCGGACTCCAGTGCTGCCCGTTCGGCGCGTCCACGGGGCACTCCTCGACGCACTCGTCGCAGTCGCCGCAGCGGGACTCGGCCACCGGCTCGCCGGTGGGCAGATCCGCGTCGGTGAGGACGGAGACCAGCCGCACCGCCGAGCCGTATTCGGGGGTCACCAGCAGGTTGCACTTCCCCACCCAACCCAGCCCGGCCAGCGTGGCAACTGCCTTGTGCGAAACATCGGCCTGGCGCGTGACGTGCTCCACCTCGGCCCGATGCCCCCGGTCTTCCAGAAAGCGAGCCGCCATGCCGCCGAAGGTCATCAGGGCCGAGTAGAGGGCGCTGTCCGGGTGGGCGAACCGGTGCCCTTTCCGCACCATGGCGGCCACCGACTCCGCCGGAACGGCAACTGCAATGGAGACCGCGTGCGGTAAGCCGTCGTGCACCCCGTCGGGCAACGCATTCAGGTCCGCGTAGCCTACGAGCCCGGCCCCGCAGTCCAGCAGGTATTCCCTCAGCAGGTCCATCTCGACCTCGTGTGGAGTCCTCCGTCGGGCGGCATTGTAGTCCATCCGCCGTCCACCTGCCAGCACCGGGTGACGCCCCCGCCCGTTTGACGGCGCGGCGGGCGCGCGGTATGTTTCACGGTAAGCCAAACTTAAGAGGAGGACACGGAAATGGACTGCGATCTGATAACTTTCGGTGAAGCCATGATACGCCTCACCTCTCCGGACCACATGCGGCTGGAGCAGGCCGAGACGCTGGAGATGTCCGTCGGTGGCGCGGAGTGGAACGTGGCGGTGAACGTCTCCCGGCTCGGCCTGCGCACCGGGTGGGTCAGCCGACTGGTGGACAACTGGTCCGGACGCGTCATCGCCGCCCACGCCCGCCGGCACGGCGTGGACGTCAGCCGCATCGTCTGGGAACCGTTCGACGGCGTCGGCCGGGTGCGCAACGGTTTCTACCACCTGGAAACGGGCGCCGGCCCGCGCGCCAGCTCGGTCACCTACGACCGCGGCCACAGCGCCGTCAGCGGCATGACGCCCGACATGGTGGACTGGGAGGAACTGCTGGACGGCTGCCGCTGGCTGCACAGCACCGGCATCACGCCAGCCCTCTCCGACACGCTGGCGGACACGGTGCTCGAACTCTTCGAGACCGCCTCCGACCTCGGCGTCTGCATCAGCTATGACCTCAACTACCGCGGCAAGCTCTGGACGCCGGAGGAGGCGCAGGAGGTCAACGCACGCGTGGTGCCCTACGTCGAGGTGCTGCTGGGCAACGAGGAGGACTTCGAGAAGTGCCTGGGCATCAAGGCCGCCGGCACCGGCGAGGACTACTCCAGCCTGGACCCCGGCAGCTACGAGGAGGTGGCGCGCGAGGCCATGGAGCGCTTCCCGGCAGTGCGGATGGTCGGCACCACCCTGCGGAACGCCAAGAGCGGCCTGCTCAACGACTGGCGCACGCTCCTCTACGACGGCGAGCAGGTCCACCTGAGCCGCGTCTACGAGGACCTGGAGCTGGTGGACCGCGTCGGCGGCGGCGACAGCTTCGCCTCCTCCATCATCTACGGCATGTTGCAGGGCTGGCCGACGGAGGAGATATGCCGGTTCGGCGCCGCCTACAGCGCCCTGGCCCACACCTTCCCCGGCGACATCAACTGGGCCACCGAGACCGAGGCCCGAGGCATAATGGGCGGCGGCACCGCGCGCATATCGCGGTGAGTGGCGGATCCGGAGCGACCGCAACCAAGGTCCCGGCCGGAACGGCAACGGCGGCACACAGGGCATGCTGCCTGTGTGGGGCAGGCGCCCTCGCCTGCCGCCGTTTACCGACACCCGAAAAACCCCGTGTTGCACCAAAGCTCCTCAGTCCGGCCGATCACCTTTTCCCTCGATCCACTCTCACCATAGCCACCGATAATCATCCACCTTTTCGACAAGCCCCTTGCGAACGGGATTGCGGCAGATGTAGTTCACGGCCCGACGAAGAGACTCATCGCTACGCAGCACGTGATCGAAGGACTCATCCTGCCAGAGTGTCCCTCTGCGCCCCAGCGCGGGATTGACGCTGTGCGATGACGCGCCTTTGATGCCGTGGGTGATTTCGTGCAGGCCATAGGTCCTTCCCTCTCCGTCCTCAAGGGGGGTAAACACCATGTGAACATGATCGGGCATCACGACTGCACCGTGCACGTGGATCTTAATGCCGTGGTCGTGCAGGCAATGGTCCAGGACGGCATCGCGCACGCACCCGGGCAGTTGCCAGCGGTCCATTGTGTTGAACGTCAGCGATATAGGTTTTCTGTAGGACTGGAGGTGGGGCAGTCGGCGAGGGTATTCGGCCTTCAGGGACTTAGCTGGTGGTTTCTCGCTGTCAGCTTTATCCACAGGCAAACTCCAGTTTCGGGGAACGCGCGGCAATTACATGGGGCCGGGAAACCATAAAGAATCCGCCAGCATTCTTCCCAGCCCCTCAGAGAGCGGCCCGGCTATGCCACACCGGCAACGGCGGCACACACAGGGCATCGTGCCTGTGTGGGGCAGGCGCCCTCGCCTGCCGCCGTCTGCCGTCCAACCTCTCACCAATCCGCTACGGCGCCGTCTTCGTGCCTGAGCCGGGGGTTGTCCCAGGTGCCGTCGTAGGTCTTCTCCCGCACCGCTTCCTCGTCCACCTGGATGCCCAGGCCGGGGCATGTGGGCAGCGGGATGCAGCCGTCCTCGATGGTGAAGGGCTCTTTCAGGTATCCGGCGCCCAGGTTGACGTGCTCCTGCGCGACGAAGTTCGGTGTGCAGGCGTCCACCTGCAGCGCGGCGGCCAGGCTGATCGGCCCCAGCGGGCAGTGCGGGGCGATGGCGGCGTAGTAGGGCTCGGCCATGGCGGCTATCTTGCGCACCTCCCAGATGCCCCCCGCGTGGCTGAGGTCCGGCTGCAGGATGGCCGCCGCCTCCTTCTCCAGCACCTCGCGGAAGGCCCAGCGCGTGAACAGACGCTCGCCGGTGGCCACGGGGATGCTCGTGCTGCGCGCCACCCGTGCCAGGGCGTCCACGTTGCCCGGCAGCACGGGCTCCTCGATGAACATCGGCCCGTAGGGCTCGAGCGCCTCGGCCAGCTCGATGGCCATCGTCGGGCCCACCCGCCCATGGAAGTCCACCCCGATGTCCACCTCGTTTCCGAACGTCTCCCGCAGGTCCGCCATGCGGCGCGCCACCTCCTCCACGAAGGACGGCGGCTCGACGAACTGCACCGCCTGGAACAGCGCGGTTTTGACCACCGTGAACCCGGCGGCCGCGTCCGGCGTCTTCGGCTCCAGGTAGGACTCCCGGTCGGACCACCCCACGTGCCCGTAAACGCGTATCCTGTCGCGCACCGACCCGCCGAGCAGCTCGTAGACGGGCACGCCCAGGGCCTTGCCCTTGATGTCCCACATGGCCTGCTCGATGCCGCTCAGGGCGCTGGTCAGCACGGGTCCGCCGCGGTAGAACCCGCCCCGGTAGATGGCCTGCCAGTGGTCCTCGATGCGGCGCGGGTCTTTACCGATCAGGTACCGGCCCATCTCCTCGACCGCCGCGGCCACGGTCCGCGACCAGCCCTCGACGATCGGCTCGCCCCAGCCCACGATGTCCGTGTCGGTATGCATCTTCAGAAACAGCCAGCGCGGCCTGACGAACAGCGTCTCCAGCTCAGTGATCTTCATGCAGTCCATCTCCCAGTGTGCAGAGCAGGCCGCCGTCGGCGACCAGTGTCGCGCCGTTGACGAAGGACGCGTCGTCGGAGGCAGTGGTCTGTAACAGTTGATTCTTGGGGTTCAGCCGGAGCGCCGGTGGGCCAGATGCAAGGCGCGGTGAGGAGGCGACCCTGACGGATGCGATCCTGACGGATGCGATCCTGACGGATGCGATCCTGACGGATCGGCGACGAAGCGCAACATAGCAGATGGCGTGCCGCCGCCCGGCCCTTGGGGAGCCACGCTGGTGGGCCACTTCTGCGTTGCGGCTCCGCAGGGACCAAGAAGGTCGGCTTTGTCGCCGCGCCTTGAATTGACCTCACCAGCATAGTTCTGAACCGCAAAGATCAATTGTTATAGACCACTGGGAAGCAGGTCGCGCCGGCCATCTCGTCGGGCGAGCCCATGCGACCGAAAACCTGATGCGAACTGGCGCGGGGCTCCCAGCTCTCGCGGTCGGCGGCGCCGCCCTTTCGCCCGTAGAGCGAGATGTCAATCGTGCCGGGCAGGATGCCGTTGGCGCGCACGGGCGCGGCCCGGGAGCCGTCCTGCGACCTCACGAGGACAGATCGAGTTCCACTATGTCTTCTTCGACGCGGGGGTAGAGGGCGTCTATTTCTTCCTGGATTTCGATGGTTTTCCGGAGGGCGGTGACGATGCGGCAGTAGGTGCGGATGTCGTCGCTGTGGAGCTGGCGTTCCTTGCGGTCCTTCAGCCACTTGTGCAGCACCTGGTAGCCGCCGATGCGGTACTCCCAAAGCTCTGGCGGCACGGGCCCGAAGTACTGGGTCCCGTTAATGTACATCCGCTCCGCGTGGGAGTCGTAGCGGAAGCCGTCCGCTTTCCGCCGGGCGACCGTGTTGTCACCGTCGCCCTCGAAGCGGGCGAGCGGCGGGTCGAGTTCGGAGGAATCGAGCAGGTGCAATCCTACCAGCCGCTCGCCGAGTTCCGCCATGGCGCGGAAGACTTCCCCATCAGCCGTGAACGGGATCCTCGGGAAATCCATCTTCAGGAACTGGCGGTATTTCTCCCGGTAGTGGGACGCGTAAAGAACAGTGTAAATGTAGTAAAAAACCCGCTCCGGAGTCGGTTCACGGCCATAGGCGCCACCCAATCCCGCCAACACTTCACCGCTCAGATTAGGGATACCATTCCCGGGCGTATTCAGGGAAGCCAACACGCCGTTCCCATTGGCATTCGGGTGCAGGTAAAGGGGCAAGTAATAGTTGATGTCGTACACCACAACCGTCTTATGAGTTCCGATGGTTCGCGTGACATACGCGCCGAACTCGTCCTTATTCTGCCTGGGGACGATCAACGCGATATTGTCACTTCCAAGCATATGGCGCATTACGTCTTCACGGCCGCGTTCGACGAGCGCCGGGTGATAGAACAACCAGCGAACGTCAAACGGGCGGTACAGACAGGGCTGAATCCTGGCGCTCCATTGATCGTCGGTCATGACTGAAGCGCGCGCCTCGGACAGACTCCAGTTTGGCTTGTCCTTTAGCCCGAAGGACTGGCGCAAAAACCCGTCAGGGATGTTTGCGTCACGGAATTGGCGTATGCGGCGCTCCAGAGCTTCTCGATCAAAATCTATTACAAACCTGTCCCGGGACGTAACGATCCCCACGCTGTGCACCGGAAAAAGATCGGTCACCCGGACGAATTCCCTGTAGCGCTCGAGCGCGGTCTCATCACGCGTGACGTAAAGGTAAAAGCCGGATTTCGGCGCAATTTCCTCCCACTCGGTTGAGGCCACATCATTGCCGGCCAACCACTTGTACTTCGCCCGCCGCAGCCCCCGGAGGTCCTGTTTCCGAACACTGGCGGGGCCGCTTTCCTCCCCCCTCTTCACAAAAAACGCTATGGCGACGCCCTGGCGGATGTCGAACACGTTCTCGTCCTTGCTCCCGTCCGGGCAGGTCTCGCGCTTCA
>CAYVBE010000023.1:0-32733 GCA_964448935.1 uncultured candidatus Brocadiaceae bacterium | reverse complement strand
CTAGGGACCAGGTCCTCAGGCCAGTTGCCGGGTTCTCTGGAGGATCATGTCCTGCCATTCTCTGCCCAGCGTTACGAATCGAGCGCTCCAGCCGGCTATGCGCACCACGAGGTCGGGATATGCCTCAGCGCGCTTCTGGGCGTCCTTCAGGAGGTCGGCGTCCACGATGTCCATATGCAGGTAGAAGCCGCCCAGATCAGCAAACGTGCGCACCATGGAGACCAGCATGTCCCCGCCCCTTTCGCCCTCGAAAGATGAGGACAGCAGCTTCAGCTCCAGGGCCCCGGCGTAGACCAGCTTCTTGATAACCAGCAGCGACCTGGCGGTGTCCGCAATACCGCCGGCGTGCGGAGCCAGGACATTGTAGACCATGCCCCTGGAACTGTAGCTGCGGGCACACTCGATACAGTCGTCCACGAACAGCGAGGGCAGCGGGGCATGTGGCTCTGTGATGCGATAATCCCGCGTGGTTTCATAGTCATCCTGCAGATGCTGCCGCAGCCTCTCGCGGGATTCTCGAACGTGTCGAAAGCAACCCGTTGCTCCTAATCCGGCCCGAAGCCCGGGGCATTCTGCAGCGCCCGTACCGTGTCGAACGGGCGGTAGCTGAAAGTCCTCCTACCCGGGATGATGCCCCCCGGCAACCGTCGTTGGCGAAAGTCCGCACCTCGCGCCGCGGGTAGCCGAACCGCTCAAGCGCGCTCAGGATCGTCCGCTCGTTATAGACGGACACGATGCCGCCCCGTCGGTCGCCCGGGTCGGATTCCACGATGAGCAGATCAATGTCGCTGTCGCGGGTCATCTCGCCCGTCGCTGCCGAGGCAAACAGGATAGTCTTCTCGGGCGTCGCCACGGACAGAATCCGCCGGACGATCTCTCCTATTAGCGCATCGCCGCTCTCGACTGTTGGCTGCGTGTTCGTCATGATGTCCTTCCCTCCCGGCCATTATTGAAAACGAGGCGCGGGGGTGGGGCTCGAAGGGCTATTGGGAGCCGGAATCGGGGGATGCTGCGCCCAGGCAGAGCACCCGGCCGTCCCGGGTGCCGACGAAAAGGCTGCCCGGCACGGCAGCCAGGGCGTCGAAGCGCGGTGCGCCCGGCAACGGCGTGGCGCTCAGGCGCCGCCCGTCGGCCGCCGAATGGACCCATATCTCACCCCTCGAGGCATCGTCCGCGTCCGGCATGGCGGCGACGATCACGTTCCCGCCCGCCAGAATGACCGCCTTCGGGCAGCTTTCCGGGGGAATCGCTGCGGTCCAGTCCCGCCGGCCCTTCCGGTCGCTGTGGAAGATTTCGCCGCGGTCGTTGCTCACACCGAAAGCGTCTTTGCCCTTCCAGGCGAACGTACTGCCCATGACCGTCCGCTTGCCCGTGCCCTCCTGCCGGAGCGTCCACTGTCGCTGGAATTCGTGCTTCCAGCCGTAGGGCGGACGCGCGATGTCGCGCAGAAATCCCACGGTTCCGCCACGGATGTAATAGCTGGTGGGCTCGGATTCCTCGCCGGTTGCCGCATCGAACATCTTGCGCCGCATGTAGACCGTCTCGCCATCGCTGGAAAGGATGTCGTTCATCTCGTTGCCGACGTCGCGCACGGAGGTCTGCCGGAACAGCGGATCGCGGATGACCTGCCGGCTCCAGCGGATACGGCCGGTTCGGACATCGGCCGCGTACAGAAAGATGCCGCCGTCCACCTCCGACTGCCTGCCGGCGGCGAAGTAGGCCGTCTCTCCCACCACAAGGACGCTCCCGTGCACGGGCCAGGCCGACTCCACCTGGCCGTACGAAACGATGCTCTTCTCCGCCGGGGCCGCCCGGAAGCGCCAGATCAGCTCGCCCGTGTCGGCGGCCAGACAGTGCACCGTGCCGTCCCGGCAGCCGAAGATGGCCATGCCGTTCGTGACGGTGGGCGGGGAATCCACGCGTCCGCCGGTCTGGTATTCCCAGAGCATCTCCCCCGATTCCTCATCGAGGGCCACCACACGATGATCCCGAACCGAGGCGACATAGACCGCGCCGCCGGCGGCAACCGGGACGGATACGTCCGCGCCGATCTTGCGGTCCCACCGGAGGTCCAGGTCCACCGGCACGGAAGCTTCCGTGCAGGCGCCGCGGTCCGCCTCCTTCCGGAAGGTGGGCCAGTCGTTCGGAGCGGAGGGAATGCCCGCAGGGCGACCCGTGCCGCGTTCGATCCGTTCGTCCGCCGAAGCGTCCCACCCGTCCAGGTCCGGCAGCGGTCCGCCGGCCAGAGCACTGAAGCCGCGCACGTGCGCAAAGCAGTGGCAGAGGGTCGGGGCGCCATAGACGAGGCCGTTGGCCGGGAAGTACCCGAACCCGCACGCACCCCGCGCGCCGTGGAAGGCATAATGTTCGCGGGCACTTACGTCAAAAAAGTCCATGCCACCGCAGAGGATGTAGGTTTCCGTGGCACGTTCGCCGTAGCAGCGGTGTTTCACCTTCTGCCCGTCCCCGTAAGGGACCTCTTCGGCCACCTCCCCGGTGCGCGGATCAACAGCGATCCAGGACTCACCGTGGGTCGCCCTCTTGGGATTGCCCTTGTGTACCCATGCCAGGCCGTTGAGGAAGAACAGGTCCGGTCGGCCGCCGTGTCCGGACAAGGGATAGTCGAAGTTCCAGAGATAGCGCCCGTCCTCGGCGGAGAAAGCGCTGTTACGCCCCCGCGCGCGGCCGAAGCCCGCCCAACCCTTCACGAACAGGATGCCGTCGCGGTAGCACAGCAGACCGCCGCGGGCGTCCTCCGGGATGGGCACCCGCCAGACCTCCCTGCCCGTCCCCATCTCGGCACAGCCGAGTTCCTCGTGCCCGTAGATCTCCACGTACACTCTGTCCCCGGCGAAGATGCCCGGACCATAGCCGGAGAGTTCGCTCTGCCAGAGCTTCTCCCCGGTCTCGGCGTCATAGGCGGTATGGCGCCCCGGCCCGGTGATCAGCATGCCGTCGTGGTAGGTGACATCTCTCGTCCCGAAACCGTAATCCTTGACCAGTTCTCCGGTGGCCGCGTCGAACGCCCGGAGGTTGCCCAGGCCGGCCAGATACAGCCGGTCGCCGGCCGCCACGAGCGGCCCGGCGGTATTGTGGTCCGGAAAGCCGTCCAGATGGCGCTCCCAGAGCCGGAGGCCGTTGAAGGCGTCCCGGGCAACGATCCGGACGCCCTCCGGCTCCCCGAGCCGTTGGGTATTGCTGCGGATCAGGTAGAAATTGCGACCGTTCGCGGAAACCGTCTGTTGCAGCGGTCGGTGAGCCCAGTAGTCTCCCCCGATCCACCGCAACGAAGTGGCCGGCGTGACCATCTTGTCCGAGGAGATAGCCGCACGGGTCGGACCGTGCCGATACTGGCGCCACTCGTCCATCGCTTCCGGGTAGGGCTTGATCAGTCTGGTCCAGCGGCCATCTTGCCGCGCGCCCGGGTAGTCCGGTTCGGCCGCGTTGCCCAGAAACGCCGTGCCGTACGGCGCCAGGACCCGCACGATTTCCTCCACGCTCAGACCGCGCTCCATCGCTGCGGTCAGGTCCTCGACCACCAGCAGGTTCGCCAGGTTGTCCGCATAGGGAAGCTCATCCAGCGGACAGAAGGAGACCGTCGCCGTGCCGTAGAGGTCTTCGGAGCGGATTCTCGCCCGGGCCGCCGCCACGGTCCTGCGATCGGCTGCAAGCGCGTGCACGTAATAGCGTCCCGTGCGGGCCAGATCGGCAGCAAGCGTGCCGTCCCCGCACCCCACGACCACGCAGAGCCCCGGCCGCACCTGGTCGTCGCCGGCTATCCACGCCATCAAGTCGTCATCGTATGACGCCCGGGCGATTGCCGGAGGACACAGGAACATCAGCCACGCGACGGCCGACAGAAAAGACATGATTAACGGCCACGCAGCCCTGAAGATAAAGCGCGATCTGTTCATCTTTTTGTGCCTTTCGTTTTTGTCAGCGCGCCGCCTTGAACTGGCGCAGCGATTCCAGGCAGGCGTACGGAGCTTTGCTGAAGTAACCGTCATCGTTGTAGCTGTGTGAGTCGGAGCCACCGCTGAACGGGCGGCCCCGGCGCCGTGCGACCTCAAGCGCCATCTGCTCGTACTCGCGCAGATGCTTGCGGGTGAACACCTCGATGCCGTCCACATAGCGGTCCAGCCACCACTCCAGACGCCCCTGTTCGCGCTCGGAGGGTTCCGTGCCTCCGCCGCCGGGATGCGCCAGCGCCCGCACCGCGCCGGCGCGGGCCAGGATTTCACAGACGCGGCCGACCTCGGGGTGCGGCGGACGTTCCGATTCCGGATAGACCTCGTGCAGTAAGGCACGCACCTGATCGTTAACCGACAGGGACCGATCCTCGCACACCAGGCCCTTTTCCCGCAGCACGACGCCCAGAGGCCCGACGCTGTAAGGACGTTTCCACACGTCCTGCGACCCGTACCGCTTCGCCACCGCCGTCAATTCCTGTTCGCTCACTTCCACCACACCCCGTTCCGCCAGCCGCTGCAGACCCGTGCGAACCCATTCGGTTGCCCTCTGCACGCCCTTCTCGGCAAGTTCTTCAAGTTCCTCGGTAGGCTCGAACAGCAGGCCCAGCACGTCGGCGCCGCAGTCGGGAGCGTCCGGATCGTCAACCCGCACGGACATCTCGACGCCGTTCACATACTCGATCCCCTCCCGTTCCGCCGCCCTGCGCGCTGCGGCCAGGGTATGGATGCTCTGATGTTCAGTCAGGGCGAAGGCCCTGTAACCATGTCTCTTGAAAAAAGCCGCAATGTCCGACGGAGTGCCCACGGCGCCGCCCGATGCGGAGGAGTGGCAGTGCAGGTCAACCAGCCCGTCTACAGTCATTTCCGGCCCACCGTACAGGCAGAAAGAAGGCGCCTCACTCGGCCAGATGCCCGAGGGTGATGCCCAGGACGGCGGGCACGGCCTTCCCGGAACCCTCGCCGGGCACCACGTCTATGCTCTCGATCTCCACGTCCGGCCGCGGGTTCTTCACCTGCATGCCATAGAGCACGCCCCGGATGTCCTCGCCATCCAGTTCGGGCAGCTCGATGTTCCTGCGGGCGTTCATCTGGTAGACCAGCCACTCCAGGCGGTTCGGGTCCAGGCCCTCCAGGCCGGGCACTTTAACCGTCGTGGCCACCTGGGCGCCCGGCAGCGGCTCGGGGTTTTGCCTCAGCCAGTGGTCAATGTGCTTCTCAAGGATCACCGGTATCTCGACGCTCTTGCCATCGGCGTAGTTCACGACGTAGCGCATGATCTCCGGCAGCGTGAAGGGCCGCCTGGAGTCACCCATTTGTTCCCGCTGGTCCGGCGTCACCGGATGGCGCACGTGCGCGGTGTGCAGGAAGAACAGCAGGTCGCTCTTCTTGCCCACGTCTATGCCCTTGACCTCACGCTCCAGACCATCGGGAGCCCTCGCGACGCCCAGTACGATGCAGTCCGGCACCGGGGCCGTGTCGTAGTCCACGATGTGGTAGAGCACGTCGTCCTCCAGCCGACGTTCGCCGACCGGCAGCAGGCTCATGTCGCGCGCGCCCTCGCCGAACCAGCCCCGCTTCTGCTCCGTGTTGCTCAGGAACTGGTTGCAGTGGTCCAGCAGGCTGACCGGCTCGTAGCGGACGTTGACGCCGGGCATGGGGACCACGCTGGTGCCGCTGCCGACGCCCATGTTGCGCAGCACGGTGCCCATGATGTTGAGCTTTTTGCCGGCGTTGACCGGCAGGGGCTCTTCCTCCATGAACTTGACCTGGTTCAGGAAGATGCCGCCCTCGCCCCTGGGATAGGCCACCAGACCGCCGATGTTGTCCAGGCAGACCGGCGCGTCCGGCACGCTCTCGGGCGCGCGGATGAACTGCACGTTGTTGATGCCCACCAGGTGGCCGCCCTCGAAGTCCCGGCGGTCGGTCGGGCGATAGGAGTCAATGCGCAGCGTGATGCTCTCCTCCACCCGACGCGGCCCCTCCAGCTCGATCTCGGTCAGGCCGTCGCTGGCCGGCAGCACGGCCTTCACCGCGCCCTCCTCTTTGCCGTCGAAGAGGGTCGTCATGTTCTCGATCGAGCCGTAGCTGTCGTTGTTCCAGATGCGCACCCTCGAGATGGTCTCGGCCCGGCGGAACTCGAATTTGTGGGGCCATGAGTCCCTCCCCTCTTCGACCCATATCTGGCGGATGTAGCGCCAGTGGTCGCTTACCAGCAGGTTGTTGACGAAGTTGAAGGGATCGTGATCCTCCCAGGTCTGCTCGTAGTCCCACCATTTTTCCTCGGACGCACCCGGGGGTATCGTGAAGGGCGCCACGTTCTGGTGGGCGTCCACCACCGCCGAGTAAACGTTCCAGCTTATCCAGTCCTTGCTGTGCTGCAGGTGTTTGGGGCTGTACATCGCCAGGTCGCGGTTGCCCAGCGTGGCGGCCAGGCGGTAGCTGGGTTCCTCCAGTGTGATCCGCTCCATGCGGAAGGGACGCATCATGTGCTCCGCCCCTACGAGGGTGCTGAACTCCCCGATGCCCTCCTTGCCCAGGCCGCACAGCATGATCCAGCCGCCGGCTTCCTGGAATGCCTTCACCCGGTCGGAAGCCTCATTGAGCGCCTTCAGGTTGTCCTCGGTGGCGTGGATGACGGCCACCTGGAACTGCGCCGGGTCCAGCGCGCCAACTACCGAATCCACGGCCGCCGTGCGCACGCCGGTCTTCGTTACGCTGTCCTTCAGGAGCGTGTCCTCCGGCGCATAGAGCGCCGCGATGCCGGTGGCCGGCCGGTAGCCGGCGTAGTGCTCGGCAAGGTTGCGCAGCAGCACGTCGGCAGCCGGGTCGGTGCCCAGCTTCGCGCCCACGCGCATCTGGCAGAGCGCGATCACGCCTTTGCCGGTCGGCATCTCGACCAGCGGAGAGCGCTCCAGCCAGGCGCCGCACTCGGCCAGGCTGCGGCCGCCCTCGGAGGGTTTCTCATACGCGTTCTGGTAGGTGGGATGCTCGCCGGACCAGTCTATCAGGTCGTTCTCACCCAGGTCCCTGAAGACCGGCGTTCCGAGCGCCTGCGGGTGGGCGTAGCCGCCGTAATGGGTGGTGCTCCTCAGCGGCGCGGGCAGGTTGGCTCCCGCGACGGGGTTCTCCTGCTCCAGCACCACCGCCCGACCGCCCTGGGCGGCGAACTTCAGGATGTCCCGCCCGAACGCCTCCTCGGCCGTGAGAGCGTTCGGCCCGACAATCAGGAGGCCCGTCTCGCCCCCGGTCTCCGAGAGATCGTCTATCTTCTGGAAGTCCTGGCCGGCAGCGGTCAACCACTCGGCCACCTTGCCCGACGGGTCCTTCACGAAGACCGGCACCTCGACCTGGAGCGCATCCACACTCGGGAGCACCGGGATCGAGCGGGTGTCTACGTAGTCGTCCGTGCCGTCCACACCCGGCTGGGTGACCTTGAGCGTGAGCTTGCCTTCCAGCCGCTCCCCGGTGGCGGGCGCGTCTATCTTCAGCCGGTACTCCTTCCCGTGGCCGCACTCGATACGGGTCTGGTCCCGCCCCTCGGCCACCACATCGCCGCCGGCCTCGTAGGTCCACTCGAACAGGATCGGCTCCTCTTTGAGGGTGTCGTTCATGACCTTGAAGAGCAGCCCGTTCTCGCGGCCGCCGTAGAGGCGGTAAGTGCGCTTGCGCGGGATGGCGGCCAGCGCGCTGAACATCTTGAGGGAATCGTCGAACTGTGAGAGGTTGTCCCAGGGATAGAACCCGGCGGCCCCACCGTAGCGGTAGCCCTCGTAGACGTCGCGCAAGAAGCGCGCCTTGCCGCGTGCCGCGTCGGTGGCACTGCGGAACGCCTCGTCGCCAATCGCCAGTGTGCTGTAGCGCAGGTGGTTCGCGAACAGGCTCTCGCCCACCGTCCAGGGCTTATTGTTGTAGAACGGCGGATACATCTCGAGCTTCTCTTTGATCTTCTCCAGCGTGTAGGCGTTCTCCGGATACCAGTCCAGGTCGCCCAGCGGGTAGTGGGGGGCATTGATCTCGCACTCGCAGTCCAGGTCGCCCGCCCCGCCCACGGTGTAAGGGCGCGTGGGATCGTTGACGCGTGCCTCGTCAATAACGTCGCCCATCAGCTCTTCCATCGAGTCCAGGTCATAGCCCCGGTTCATCCCGTTGATGTAGATCAGTTCGTTCTCGACCTGGTACACCAGCACCGATGGGTGGTTGCGGTAGGCCTTTGTGAGCTGGCGCATATGGCGCTTCCAGCCTTCCCACACCGGCCGGTTGGGCTCGATGAACCGCTCCCCGGTGGTTTCGTTGGTTCGCTTCTCCCCCAGATGGAAAGAGCCGAACATGCCGTCTATCATCGAGCAGAGCCGGCCCGGGATGCCGTTGCGGTCGTAGAACTCCAGGCGCTCCTCCCGGCTGGCGAAGAACTTGCGGGTCTTGCGGTTGTGGCTGAACCGCGTGAAACGGTTGTTCTCCTCGCGGAAACCCTTCAGCCACTCCTCGGGGGTGTCGGGCCGCCCGCTGACGTTGACCCAGTTCCAGGTGTTAAAGCGCTTGCCGTTCAGGTACATGCCCCGGCCCTCGATCGTTATCCAGCGGTAGCCGAAGAGCTGTTCGTGCACGTCCAGAGGCGTGCCGTCCTCGCTGATGGTGGTGCGCAACCGGTATAGGTCCGGGTCCGGGCCGGGCCACCACAGCTTGGCATCGCGCCAGCCGCGGTGTTCGATCTTCCTGGTGGTGTTGCTGTGAGGCTGCACGGTGACCTCAAACGCCTCCAGTTCCCGCTCCACCTGGTCGGTCTTGTCGTTCACGGCCTCGCACTGCACGTTCAAGGTGCGGGCTTTGTCTTCCGTGTTGCGCATGTTGACGTCCACCATCAGCCATTCGGAGCGCCCGTGCTCGCCGCGCGGCTGCACGAAGACATCCTCTGTGTAGGCGTCGCCCACGGCGACCAGTTTGACGGGATTGACGATCCCGTACTGGCGCCCGTCGCCATCGCCCTTGGTGCTGGGGTAGATGGGGGCAACCCAATGGACGCCGCGCGTGTTGTCCAGCGGCCTGTTGCGCTGCTTCATCAAGGACGTACCGCCCTTATAGTGCTCGCAATCTACCGCGTACCACGGGCCCTTGATGGCCAGCGCGATCTCGTTGACCTGTCCGGGACGGATATGATCGCTGACGTCCATGTCCCAGGGGATCCAGACGCCCTTGTGGGTGCCGGCGAGTTTGCCGTTCACGAAAACGCCGACCAGCCAGTTGGTGCCGCTGAAGTGCAGCTTGAAGCCCCGCCCTTCGTAACCTGCCGGCACGTCCACCTTGGTTCGATAGACAGTACGGTGCGCCAGGTTCAACCCATCCACTTCCCACTGGCTCTTCGGAATCTCGATGCCGCGCCAGTAGAGGCGGTCCAGCTCCGGCAGCTCGGTCTCCGGCTGCCAGGGATTCTTGTCCATGTCGGGGTCGTCCCACCGCGCAACCTGCCAGGCGCCGGTCAGCTCCACGTCGGTCCGCTGGCCGTCGGCTCGGGCTTCGGGCAGGGCATAGACCTTCTCGGCCGCCCTGCGGTCTATCTCGTCGTCGTAGCCCTGCCCCGGCTTGAAGTCCCGCTCCGGCCGCCAGTCGGCTTCCGCCTGGACGAATGCGAAGCAATCGAGCGCGATGAAGAGGTCGTTGCGATCCGGCTGGGTTTCGGTGTAGCGGACGGTCAGGGCGCTCTCGCCCTGATCCAGCTCGATCTGCCCCCCGTCGAACCACGCGATCTCGTTGTATCTCGCGAGCTCCATCACGTTCGTGGTGGCCTCGTCCGCGGGCACTTCGCGCCACGGGCCGTCGTCTATGCGCCACTCGAATGGCGCCCGAACCCCCTCCATGCCAATTCGCAGCCAGGCGTCGTAGGTGCCGCCTTCGGGAACGCTTAAGTCGTATTCCAGCGTGTAGCCTTCTTCCGGGATGTTCTTGACGGCGTCGCCCTGGAGTCTGGCGGCCAACCACTTGTCCCCCGAAAGCAGATGCGCGCGGTCCGAGCCGGTCCAGTAATCGTCCTCCGCCAGATTCGTGGACGCAAACTCCTCGGCCTCAGCCCAGGCAAAGTACGGCTCTTCGGACCCGCCGCTCTCGGCCGGTTCGGACTGAGGGGGGCTGCCCTGCGCGGCCGGCTCGGCGGTCTCCATACGGTTATTGCAGCCGAAGAGGCCAAGGGCCAACCCACACATCACTACCACCATGCCTGCTACGACTTTGCATCTACACATCGGTTTTCACTCCGCAAGGTTCACGGCGAAAACGCCTCGATTGTGCACTGCTCCATTCCCATCTGCGTAATCTGCATATCCTCCCTGTTCCCGAGAGGGCCAGACCAGGACACGGCCATCATTCTCCCACCAGGCTGGTCACGCTTTCGGCCGGCAGCAGGATGAGGGCGTCAGCGTTCACTGTGCCCCGCTCTTCGTGGCGACGCACCGGATCCGTTGAGGTCACCACGAGGCGCCGGTGCCGGGGGCCGCCCCGGACGGAGAGCCGCACGGCCTTTGCCGAGTCGCCGTTGTTGATCAGCACCGTCACCAGTCCGCCGCCGTGCCCCGCGTCGTTCACGTAGCTGGTGGCCAGCACCTGCCCGTCCGAACTGGCGCTCGTGACCCGCCGCGCGCCGGGGCGAATATAGCGGTAGTACTGGCTGCAGGTGTAGAGCGATGCGTTCGGCTTCCCGCGGGTCAGGAGCTGACTCTCGATGCTCCAGGACGTCCAGAGCCCGATGTTGCCGTGCTCCAGCGATCCGTAGAGGTAGAGGGCGTAGCGGAAGGCCGAGTTCCACCCACGGAAGACCGGGAAGGTCTCGGTCATCCACATCTCCTTGGGCACGCTGCCCTGCTGGGCGCGGTTCCACATGGCCTTCCAGGCGCTGAAGTCCGGCCGCGCCTCGCCCACGCCCTTCGCGTCGTAGCCGTGCGTGCCGATGATGTCGCAGTACTTCTCGGCCGCGGGGTCGGCGTTCAGCGCGTCTATATACTGGTTCATCGAACGCGTCTGCGAGAAAACCTGCTCCGGCATGAAGAGCGGCATCTCGATGCCCTCCTGCTCGAACCGCCGGCCGGCCACCTTGATGAGCTCGACGAAGTGCTCCGGGTCGAGGATGGCCGAGGGATAGGGCTCGTGAAAGGCCGGCTCATTCTGCAGGCCGATGCCCGCCAGCTCTATGCCCGCCTCCTCGCGGAACATGTGGATCGCCGCCAGCATGCTCTCGACAAATTCATCGTAGCAGTAGTAGTGGAGACGGTTCAGCGTGTTGTCGGTGTCGCCCTCGAACCCGCCCTGCTGGTAGTTCAGGCTCCGGTTGGGCTTCATCCAGGCCGGCGGCGACCACGAGGTGAGGATGAACGTCTCCACCCCTGCCTCGTGCAGAGCGCGGTAGTGCGCGAAGTCGAACGCGTCGTAGTTGAGCGCGCCGCGGTAGAGGACTTCCACGTCACTGTTGTCATTGGCGGGCTCGATCTGGTTGCCGATGAGGCCGACGCGCATGGCGGAAGCGCCGAGTTCGCCGGCGTATATCTCGGGCGCGACGTCATTGCTGAACGTGCCGAACCCGTGGATGACCTGATGCTTCTCCGAGCAATCCACGGTCACCTCACAGGCGGCCGAAGAATCGTCGTCGAGCACCGCCACCTCGAACGTGGACCGGGTCGTCTCCGAGCCGTCTGCCGTAACGCGCACGGTCACCGCAGCCGTCCCCGTTTCGCCGCCCACATCATAGGAGAGCAGAGCGGTCCCGTCCTCGACGCCCCCGACTTTGAGACCGGAGATCACGGAGGAATCACTGGCCTCGGCGCTGACCCGCGCCAGGCCAACATCGCCGTCCCCGATACCGGTAAGGGCCACACGCTGCCCCCCGGCATCCTGCAGGTGCACCTGGTCCGGGACCGCATCCACGGTGCAGACCGGCTTGCGCTCCGGCACGTCGGCGGCCTTGCCGAACCGCAGGTTGCGGAAGTGAAGCGTGCCGCTGTAGCGGTTGAAAGGCCAGTCGAGTTTGGGGTGGAAGTTGAACAGCGCCTGCGTTATCCAGTCGGCCCGGATGGGCTTGCCCTTGTTGGTCTCCATCTGACCCTCGCCGGTGAAGTCGAAGGTGACGGTGGTCCACTTCCCGGCGGGGACTTTAGTCTTCTGATTGGCGCCGCTGTTGCGTGCCTCATTGCCATCGTAGAGGAACAGGTTGAACTCCAGCTCGTCCTCCGGCTTCACGTCCACGGTGACGTAGGGATATTCGGAGAGGTCCAGGTCGGGAAGCTCGTACCACAGCCCGCCGAAGGTGATCTTGCGGTTCGCCTCGATGCGCGTGACGTCCTGCCCGCTCACGGTCTGGTGCGAGACCGAGATGGCGTCCTCGGGGCGCCAGCGCTCGGCGCTCTCTTCCCAGTCCTCGAATGTGTCCCGGTATGCCTCCATCGGGCGCACGCGCGTGGTCACTTCGAAGGACATCTGTGTCTGCTGATCGCCGTTGTTGCGCCTCGTACCGCCATCATCACGGACTGCGACGGTGATGGTCGCGGTCCCCACGTTATCTTCAGCCGGCCTGAGCACCAGCGTCGCCGTCTCACCGCCGTCGTATTCCACCCGGACGGGATTGGGGATCACGTCTTCATCCGAACTCTCCGCCGTGATAGTCATCTGCTGCTTGCCCGCGTCGCCATCGTCAATCCCGCTCAGTACAACCTCCTGCCGTCCGGCGTCGTTGTAGACCGTCATTGCCTCGACGGGGGCAATCGTGGGCGGGTTGTTCCACTCGGGCACGGCCTGCACGTGGAAAGTCGCCTCGGTGGCCTTTCGGCCGACGCCGCCATCGTCCAGGGCTACCGTCACCTGCGCGGTCCCCGCGCCCCCGGCGGTCAGCGAGAGGGTGGCGTGAGGGCTGCCCGGGGCGTGGTGCACCTCGATGGCGTCGGCGGGCACGACGTCCGCGTCGGAACTGGAGACGGAGAACTCGATGGGCTGCTCGGCGGCCACGTTGCCATCGCTGATGCCCTGCAGCTCGATGCGCTCCTGGCGGCCGACCTGCACCGTCTGGTCGTCCACACCGTCCACGGTCGGCGGCAAGTCGTCCTCGGCGGTCAGGGGAAACCAGATGGCGTTGTCCGCGTAGTCGGCGGCGCCGACCGCCGTCAGGATCACCCGCCCCTCGCCGGTCGCCCCGGGGGCGCACTCGTAGGTGAGTTCCGCCCGCCCGTCCCGGACGGGGCCGACCTTTGCGTTGCGGATCAGGTTCTGCGCCCCGGAGACCTCCACGCGCGCGGCACCCTCCAGGCCGGTCACCAGCAGGGTGTGCGGGCCGGTGTCGCGGTAGCGTATCTGCGGTCCCATGCCCTCGATCGAGGCCAGTTTTTTCGCCTCGTCGCCGACGCGCAACCGGTCGAACTGCAGTGTGCCGGACCATGAGTTGGCGGCGCCGTTGACGGCGAAGATCATGGAGTTGACCTTCGAGAGGTCCAGCTTGCCGGGGTCGCTGTAGTCGTAGAAGATGTCCACCCAGCCCTCGGTCACGCGCAGTCTCCGCTCGGTGAGCGTGACGTTCTCGCCGTCGCGCAGATAGACGTGAAGGAGGCAGGGCGTGTCAGTGCGCACGCGGAGGTTGACGTAGGGATTCGCGCTCAGGTCGTAGTTCTGCCCCAGGTCCAGGAACTGCCCGGCCCACTTCGTCTGCTTGTCCACTGCCAACGTGAACACGCCGTCCTGCTGGGTCCACTGATAGGCGTCCTGCCGGGCCCAGCCCAGGGGCTCGCCCGTGAAGTCCTCTTCAAAGCCCTTCTCCGCCGCAGCGGCCGTCAGCCCCGCCGTCGCCGCCAGAAAGATCGTCAGCACCAGCACATGCGCCTTCGTCACCTTGCCACAGATCATGCCAGGCCTCTCCGATTATCGCCGATCATCGAGCGGACTCGTTCACAATCCTCGTCCACCCCTGCCCCTCATCATAAACTCCCCGGCCCTCCGTGCCAACCTAACGCCAAAGGTCTTTACGCATTGACGCGGGCCGTATAACGGACGTATAATCCCGTCAGGTAGGATGGGAGAGAACATCAAAGATCGAAGACCACCGCCCCCTGGGTCCGGAGGGCGGGAAAGGCTGTGTCATGAACCGTGGATTCTGTGAAAACTGTGGCAACCTCGTAACTGCCGAGCGCGAGGAACGCGAGAACCAGGTTTTCCTGGTAAAGCTCTGCCCCGATTGCGGGCGGACCGAAACGTTGATATCCAACGATGCGGAGCGATATAACACCAAGCGGAGGCTGGACCGGGGCGCGGAGGAGCCGACCGGGTGCGGGCTGAACTGCCTGGATTGCGGGCGGAAGAACCAGCCCAGCTTCGTGTTCATGGACATCACGAACCGCTGCAACTCAAACTGCCCCATCTGCATCAACAACACCCCCAGCATGGGGTTCCTGTTCGAGCCGCCGATGGAGTATTTCGAGCGGATACTGGCGGAGTTCGCGGAATTCGATCCAAAACCGGCCGTGCAGCTCTTCGGGGGCGAGCCGACGGTGCGGACTGACCTGTTCGATATCATATCGCTGGCACAGTCACACGGGCTGGCCACCCGCGTGGTGACCAACGGGCTGAAGCTGGCGAACGAGGACTACTGCCGCAAGCTGGTGGACTCCGGGGCGACGATACTGATTGCCTTCGACTGCTGGAACCGCGAGACCTATCGGGTCCTGCGGGGCAACGAAAAGCATCTGGACCTGAAGCTGGAGGCCCTGGACAACCTGAAGCGCCTGGGCGCCCGCAAGGTGGCCCTGATGACCTGCGTGGCCCGCGGTTTCAACGACGACGAACTGCCCAACCTGCTGGAGGCGTGCCACGACAGGTGGGATTTCGTGCGCGGCATCTACTTCCTGCCGCTGGCGGAGACATGGTCGCAGGAGGAGCTGGACGTCAAGCCGGAGCGGATAACCAATGAAGACCTGGAGATCATGCTGAACGACTGCTTCCCGCAGGAGCGGATTGACTTCGTGCCGGCCGGGATATTCGGCAACTTGAAAGCCGTGCTCCGGTGCCCGGGCTCGAAACCGCCCCCGTTCGCCGGCGCGCACTGCAACTGCGAGAGCCTCTACGTGCTGGTCTCGAACGGCGAAGAGTATGTGCCACTCAACCGCTACCTGCGCGGCTCGCTGCCCGATCTTGTGGATTCCCTGATAGACGCCGACGTTCGCCTGGAGCGACTGGAGCAGCGGATAGAGAAGAGCATAACCGGACGAATCCTGAAGCGGCTGGGACTGGATGGGGCCTGGCTTCGCCTGCGGGCGATGCTGAAGATGGGCGCCGCGGTGCGGAAGCACGTGCGCCTGCCATACCTGTTGAAGGGCCGCGGCGTGGCCAAGCTATGGCATTTGCTGGCCACCCTGCTGGGCCTGGCGTTCGGGAAAAGTTCCCGCAAGGTCCTGAAGCGACACACAACGTGGCAGGGCGTACTGCAGATCATTGTGCTGCCGTTCGAGGACAACGCGACATTGGAGACCGAGCGGCTGGAGCGGTGTCCGAACGCGTTCGTGTATTACGACCCCGCGGAAGATCAGGTCGGCTGGGTGCCCACGTGTGCCTGGGGGCTGCACAAGGTGCCCGTGATGCGACGGGTGGCGGAATTCTACGCGCAGCAAGAGCAGCCGGCGGAGACGGCAACCGGCTCCTGAGGGGGTCAGGAAGCCTCTTCGTCGGACTCCTGCGCCTCGGCCTTTTCCTTGCCCGGGACGGCGGCCGCAACGGCACCGAGAATCGCCCCGGCGATGGCCGCGCGCTCCGGCCGGCAGAGGATGAGGCATGCCCCGCCGAGGGGTTCGCGCAGAAGCAGGTGCAGCACTATACCCACCGCCGCGCCGAGTGCCGCGCCGAGGATGAGACGTTTGATCATCGGATGCTCCGGATTTCCCGGGTCAGAAGGGGGAGTAGGCGCACAGGTCGAAGGGCGGAGACTCGGGCACGTAGTCCATATGGTCCGGATCGAGCCGATACGTGGCCTGCGGTCCGTGCGTGAGGATGCTCCGCAACGCTTCGACCAGGTAGTCCACCTCTTCCTCGCTGTTGTAGCATCCCAGGCTCATCCGCACCAGGCCGGGGACGGTCGCGTGATCGCCGGCGGAGAGTTTGCTCGTGATCGTCCGCATCTCCTCGTCAGAGACGCCCAGCAGTTCGCGCACGTAAGGCTGCGCGCAGAAACAGCCGTTCCGCACGCCGATACCCCATTCGTACCCCAACACGGCGGCCAGTTGACCGTGGTTGAGCCGCGGTGTGGTCATGGTGATGACCCCCAGGCGGTCCACGCCCAGGTCCGGATCCTTGAGCCCGTAGAGGGTCAGGTCCTCCATCTCCAGCAACTGTCTCAGAGCCCGGCGCGTGAGCGCGCGTTCGTGCTCGGCCAGTTCATCCATGCCGACGCACTGTAGCGTCCGCACCGCGGTGGCCAGCGCGATGGCGCCCAGCACGTTAGGGGTGCCGGCCTCGTCACGCTCCGGCGGCTCCGCCCAGATAGTGTCCTCCAGGGTCACGGCCTCCACCGTGCCGCCCCCCACCGTGTCGGGCGGGGCCGCCTGGAAAACACACCGCGGGCCCACCAGCACCCCGCAGCCGAAGGGGGCGTACATCTTGTGCGCGCTGAAGGCGGCGAAGTCAATGCGCTCCGGATCGTCCGGCGCGCCCATTCGGAACGACCGATGGGGCACAAGCTGAGTGGCGTCCACCGCGATCATAGCGCCGTTCTGGTGTGCCAGTCGGGCGATGCGGCGGATGGGCGGCATGTTGCCGGTCACGTTCGATGCAGCGGTGACGGCGATCAGACAGAGGTCCCCCCGGCGCCGGTGCACCTGCCGGCGCAGGTCCTCCAGGTCCAGCGTGCCGTCCTCGCGCCGGACACCCGCATACACGGTGCTGCAGGGCAGCTTGCGCCAGGGCAGCAGGTTGGAATGGTGCTCCATGGCGGTGGTCAGCACCGTCCCCCCCTCGGGCAGGCAGATGCGCAGGGCCAGCTTGTTGAGGGCGTGCGTGGCGTTCTGCACGAAGATGAGGGTGTGGTGCGAGGGGTCGGCTCCGATGAACTCGCCGATCACCTCGCGGCAACACTCGTAGACCTGCGTGGACAGCAGGGACTTGAACCCCGTGCCGCGATGGACACTGGAATACCACTGGAAGAAGCGCTCCAGGCAGTCCACCACGGTGGTGAAGGGCGGCGTGGTGGCGGCGTTGTCCAGGTTGACATACCGCCGCTCCCCCCCGTACACGACAGGCACGGTGCGGTCCAGCCCCGGGATGAAGTCGCGCACCCCCTCAATGCTCACATCCGGCACGAGCGCCGCGCACTCGTGACAGATATCCTCGAAAACTCGATTGCTCGACGTCATGGAGGGCACTTCCTCGGGGCCGGTGGACGTGATCAGGCTTTCACCGCCGCGCGCGTCTCGTACTTGCGCGCGATCTTACGCTGCAGGTCGGTCTTATACTCCCCCCAGATGCAGACCGGGATCGTCCTCACCTCGTCCGTGTCGGGGTCCTCGTAGACGAAGCCGGCCCGGCAGTCCGAAAGCCGCGCCGATTCGACCGAATGGTATTCCTCGAAGGGCAGGACGATCATCAGCATCACGTCCTGCGTGTCCGTGTGCCTCCTCAGCAGGTCCTTCGGCTTCTTGCCGGTCAGCAGGCCGCCCAGGATTTTCAGCGCACAGGCCAGCCGGCTTCCCCCCGCGATGGCCTTGAAGTCCAGCGCACGCACCGCGAGCGGCAGCAGCTTGCGCAGCACGGTAAAGCGTCCCCGGAGGCGGTCGAACTTTTTCTCCGGGTCCAGTTTGCCGAGCTTCCCCTTCATCTCCTCGCACCGGGTCACCACGTCCTCGGCTATATCGTCCAGCGGACGGGTCAGGTAGTGGCTCAGCGGCCGGTAGCGTTCGCCGTCGGACACCAGCACGGCGGCCGACTCGCAGTTGGGATGTGCGCCGCCGAACTTCAGCCGCAGCACGCCGAAAAAGCGCGCCGGCAGGCGCAGGTTCTCCGACAGCCCGGCAGGCAGGAACTCCAGCGGCTCGCCGGGGAACGCCTCATCCAGGATGTCCTCCACGTCCTCGGTGGTCGTGGCCACGTCCGTCTCGAACTCCCCTTCCTCCCACGTCTCGGTCAGCGGGATGCAGTGGAGGCACTTGATGTAGGAGCGACGCTCGTGGCAGAGGTCAATCAGGTCGCGCATGTACTGATCGTTGATGTGGCGGGCCACGCAGCACATGATGGTGTTCTTATGCCGGCTGTACTTCGCCAGGTTGTCCAGCGCCTGGCGCTTGCGCCGGTAGGCCGTGGGGTTTTTCCGGAGCCGGTCGTAGATCTCCGGCGCGTCCCCGTCAAAACCCAGCAGCACGTGCACCTTCTCATCGCACAACCGTTTGCAGTATTCCTCGTCGGCCAGCTTCAGGCCGTTGGTCACCACCCGCGCGTCCAGCCCGTTGCGGCGGGCAATGTCAATGATCTCGAACATGTCGTCCCGGACGGTCGGCTCGCCGCCGAAAAGCTGCACCAGCGGCTTCGGGTCCCACTTGCCCAGTTCTTCCAGGATGTGCTCGAAGTATTCGATGGGCGGGTTGAACTCGAACCCCATGGCCGGGATGTTGGCGATGCAGATGGGGCAGTTCATATTGCAGCGGTTGGTCACGTCCATAAAGACCATGCGCGGGCGCTCGTGCATGTTGCACTGATCACAATTCAGCGAGCAGGGCCGGGAGATATCCCCCTCGTAATGACAAATCTTGCGCTTGCGCTGCCAGGTGGCGGCGTCGGTGCTGACCAGGGCTTCCGTCTCACCGCAGTCAGGGCACTGTTTGCGCAGATAAACGCAGCCGTCGCGTATCACGTGATCCGCCGGCACACGGCTCCGGCATTTGTGGCACAGTCCGTAGTTCGCGTCCATGGTCTCAGCTCCAGTTCACGTCCGCTGACCGCCGGGCGGTGGTCTCCCGGCGGGTCAGCCTCCGTCGTCGCCCATAATGTCCGCCGTAGTCCAACCCAGCAGGAAATCGGCCAGTTCGCCGAACTTGCAGTTCAGGGTCAGGCCCACCCAGCCCAGGTGCAGCAGTTTGGGACAGTTGACGACCTGTCCGTTGCGCGGCCCGGGCCCCTCGGCCAGTCCGATAATGCCGACCTTCCAGGGCTCGGGCGAGGCGGGATTCTCGAAGTTCACGTCTCGATAGCCCAACTGCTCAACTCCGTACAGCAGCAGGCCGCCGGCGTTCTGGCGCGCGACGGCCTTGCCGCCCCGCCCCTCGCTCAGGCCGTAGAACGTGCCGTCCATGTTGGAGTATCCCAGCGACAGCACATTGAGAAAGCCGGAGTACAACGAGAACTGCGGCTGGGGCGAGACCGTCACGCCGGCGTCAATGATGTCCAGTGCGTCGCTACCCCTGTTCTGCAGATAGCCGCACCCCCCGGCGAAAGCCATCGTGATTCCCAGTGTCACAACAACCAGAATTCTGCGTGCGTTCCTGCCCATAGTCCCACTCCTCCGCCGGGCCCGGATCGTCCGGACCCGCCCTTTTAGATTCGCGTCGTGCGCCAACGGTCTACATCGGCTCGCCGTCGCCCGGCTCGTGGGTCTCGGGCGCCCAGAACCACGTGCCGATCTTCCTGCCATCATCCCCCGCCAGGTCAAAGGTCGTCCAGCCCAGCACAAAGTCCAGCATCTCCATGTACCGGGCATTCCACACCAGCCCCAGGTAACCTATGTGCGGGAAGAAGTGCACACACGCAGGGCTGTAGCCGGGGTCGCTGTGGTACGGCGGCAGCAGGTAACCCAGGATTCCGGCATAGTTCCGGTTCAACGTCTCCGGATCATCCTTGTCGAAATCCCCCCAGCCGATCTCCTGGTAGGCATAGCCGAATCCCGCGCACTTGTTGTAGTGGCGCATCACCAGTGGATGGCCGCCGCCCAGCCCCACGAAATAACCGTCAATATGGCTGTAACCGAACGGGAAGATGTCCAGGCTGTTCCAGTAGAGCCCGATCGCGGGTTCCTTGCTGATCGAGAATCCCACGTCCACCATCTCCATGGCGTCCTCCGCCCTGTACTGCACGTAGGAACAGCCGGAGACCGTCCACAGCCCCAGCAGAAGCGCCGCCACGGTCCACCCGCGCGCCTCAAACATAACCCCAAACTCCCCAAAAAACCGTGAAAGCATGCCCAACTGCCCCGTTCGCTCAGAACTCCACGTTCTTCCGGCAACCGGTTACAGCTTAACAGAACCGGGCCCCGCATTGCATCTGCCTTCCTACCGTTACGCTTACAATACGCAAACATTTTTTCGTAAGCGTCCCGCGTGCAGTAACGAGAATCGAGAGGCTGCGCAAATCCGAGGCGTGTCTCGCTCCGCGTGCTCCTCTTCAAGACGGAGCGCCCACGCCTTTGTCGGACTCCTCTCACTTCCGGTACGGCTCGACGGCCCGTGCCAGTTCCTCCGCAGCCGCCTCGTCCTCGAACTGCGTGAGCACGCACATCCCCGCCCCGCCCACGGCGTCCAGCAGCGGCACGATCCGGTCCGTGCGCGGCACGAGGGCCTGCACGGACTTGCCGGCGTCCAGTATGCGGCGGTACATGTCGTACCACTCCGGATCGCCGCCCTGCGGCACCTGTGGGTCGGGTGTCCACTCGATGGCATCCAGCTCCTCGATGTCCAGCAGCAGGTCCAGGTGGGGGATGCACTGGTGGCCGTCCAGGTGGAACATGGAATAGTCCGTATGGCGGCACTGCTCGGTGAGCCCGGGCACGATGAAGCGCTCGAACATCTCCGGTGAGATCATGGCGCCGGCGTCGCACTGGAGCTTGGCCGTCTTGCCCGGTCCCCAGATCATGAAGGCCCAGAAGGCGCTGCTGCCGTCTTCCAGCTTTATGATTTCGTAGATGCGGTCATAGGCCTCGATCCAGGCGTCCGTGATCTCCTCCATCTTCCGGTCCACCCATTCCGGGCGGGTCGCCATATCCATCAGCATCGGCTGGGTGCCGCGCAGACTGGCCAGTATGTCTATGTTCTCGATCAGGTCCGGGCAGCCGACCAGATAACGGCCGTCGGCCAGATCGGCCTGCCGGCGCAGCGCTGTCTCGGTGAGCTGCCACCAACGGCTGTCCGGGTCGAACTCGAACGGGGGCCACTCCTCGGGGTCCGGGGCATCCTCCTCGATGGGGTGGTACCAGACGGTCCCTTCCACGAACTCCGGCTCGCTGCCCAGGTAGGTGGCCAGGGTGCCGGGCCCGAGTCCCACGTTGGCAATCGGCAGCGTGTCCGCAGGGAACCGCCCACGGGCCAGTCCGTAGTGATTCGAGGCCGTGCGCCACTCTGGGTTGGTGTAGCGCTCCGTCACGTCTTCGACCCACCCGGGGTCCTCGACCTCCTCACGCGGCTTGCCATCGCGCAAGTGGCCCCAGGTGCCCAGCACCAGGCCCTCCCGGCACCACCAGTGGCAGAAATGCCGCTTCGTCTCCTCCCAGTTGTCCTTCCACGCACAGGCCATTCAGGCTTCTCCATCCAAGGGGGTCGAGATGCACCGGCGAGGGCTGGATTCTATGTGGCCGCCTGGGCTTTATCAACGACCCGCCAGCAACTTCACCGATCAGTAGCCCGCGCACAGGTACGGATGAGGCAAAGTGCTCGTCAAGTCCGTCCCAGACGCACGCCCGCGGTGATACCCATTGGGCACACGGCCGCCCGTCGCAAGTAACGCCGTCCCGGCACGTTTGCCGGAGGCGGGCTACTCGGCCGCGCCAGGTTCGGGCGAGAGCGCCTCCAGAATCTCCTGGACCAGTTGCTTTCCTATTCCCGGCCTGTAGCCGCCGTGCCTCTCCAGCACGGTGCCGTCAGGGCCGATGAGCACGACGGTGGGGATGCTCTGCACGTTGTACCTTCCGGCGATTTCCCCCGTCCCGTCGTGAACGCTCGGGAAGGTGAGGCCCAGGTCCTCGACGGCCGATTGGGCGGCTTCCTTGCTGAAGTCCCGGTTGATTCCCACGAAGGCCACCTTCTCGCCTTCCACCTGCTCCCACGCATCCTGTAGCTCGGGCAGTTCCTTCATGCAGGGGCCGCACCAGGACGCCCAGAAGTCCAGCAGGACCACCTTGTCCTCGGCCAGCAGATCGGCCAGTTTGACGGTCCGTCCGTCCAGAGTCTGGCCCTCAAACTCGGGGGCGGGCTTGCCCACGGAGGGGTGCTGCGGCTCTTCTTCCTGCATCGCCCCCACATCGAACAGGTCCTCCACTTTCTGAGCGTCGGCGGGAGGCTCGAACTTGAAAGTTTTTTCGCCGATCGGTTCGTTCAGCTTCAGGGTCTTCACCGTCAGGGTGAACTGCACCGCCTCGACGCCCGGCTGACCCTGGGCTTTCATGAAGGACGTCATGTCGGCGGCCACCTTCATGATGGCGCCATCCGTCTTGCGGAACCACGCCTTAATCGGCACGGCGGCGGGCATGACCTCCGTCTCGCCCGGAGTCGTCTCGGCCTGCATGAGCCAGCATTCGGTCTCGCCGATGCTCTCCGACCCGGCCACCGCCGTCTTGCGGAAGGCCTTTTTCACCTGAGGCATGAGCACCGATTCGGGCTCGCCTTCCTCGTTTTCCTCGGGCTCCTTGAGCAGTCTGGTCACGGTCTGCATGGCGGCCGGGGCGTCCTCCAGCATCGCTTCGTCGTACTCCTCCACCGTGTACCGCTGCAGCATGGGCATGTACATGGTCACGTTCTCGGCATCCGAGAACACCTGCACGTTGGGCATTACCAGTTTGAACTTCGGCCCCTCGGCGTAGGCAAACTCGATAGGCATGTTCTGGCTCATGGGTTGGCCGCCCATCTTCATCTCCACGTTCAGGTTCGCGCCGATCTCGACGCCGGTAAGGCCGCGAACGGTCTTCTCCATCTGCTTGATCAGGGATTCCACAGAAGGCTTCTGTGGCTGACCTGCGGGCTCGGCAGCGTCGGACGCCGCCTCCTGTGCCCCGACGGGGCATGACCAGAGCAGAACTGCCGCCAGCACAAAAGCCATCCAGGCGCGTTTGCGCATCTTCTTCTCCCGTGAATGTGTCTGTCTGAGGAGAGCATTGCTCTCCCGTCTGCCTACGGCCAAAGTACGCTCTCGAACCCGGACCTGTCAAGCACGAAGGCGGCAGCTTTTTGAATCGCCGCCGCGATTCTGATAACATTTCCGGTCCGGGTCTCTCCCTTTCCAGGCACCGATGATGAATGAATCTGCGTTGAACATCCAGCGGCTTATCCTGACGCTTCAGGACTACTGGGCCGATTACGGCTGCGCGCTGATGCAGCCCTACGACGTCGAAACGGGCGCGGGCACCTTCAACCCCGCCACCTTCCTGCGCTCCCTGGGTCCGGAGCCCTGGAAGGCGGCCTACGTCGAACCCTCCCGCCGCCCCACCGACGGGCGTTACGGGGAAAACCCCAACCGCCTCCGCCGCCACCACCAGTTCCAGGTCCTCATCAAGCCCGCGCCGGAGGACTCACAGGATATCTACCTGGAGAGCCTGCGCCGCCTGGGGATTGACCTCGTCGAGCACGACGTGCGGTTCGTCGAGGACGACTGGGAGTCCCCCACGCTGGGCGCCACGGGGCTGGGCTGGGAGGTCTGGCTGGACGGCATGGAGATCACCCAGTTCACCTACTTCCAGCGGGTCGGCGGCTTCGACCTGGACCCCATCAGCCTGGAGCTGACCTACGGGCTGGAGCGCATCTCGATGTTCGTGCAGAAGCGGTCCAGCACGTTCGACCTGGAATGGACGCCCGGCGTGACCTACGGCGAGGTCTGCCGGCAGGACGAGGTGCAGTTCTCGCGCTACAACTTCGAGACCGCCGACATCGGACTGCAGCGGCAGATCTTCGACCTCTACGAGACCGAGTGCGGGCGGTGCCTGGAAGAAGACCTGGTCCTGCCGGCCTATGAATACGTGCTGAAGTGCTCCCACGCCTTCAACCTGCTCGACGCCCGCAGCGCCATCAGCGTGGCCGAGCGCACCAGCTACATCGGCCGCGTGCGGGACCTGGCGCGGGGTGTCGCCCGGGGCTACCTGGCCCTGCGGGAAGAGCTGGGCTACCCCCTGCTGCCCCCCTCCTGAAGCTCTGCCACGCGGCCGGCCAGCTCGAAGAGCCGCGCGGTGGACCGGCGCCAGTTCTCGGCTATGCCGTAGTCATGCCAGCCGCCCTTCTGCCACTGTGAGTTGCCGCGGGCGAACTCGCCCTCTTTCCACTTGATCTTCGCGCGCTCCAGCAGGTGGGTGCGGCACTCCTCGGCCAGTTCCGTCGGCAGGTCGCCGGCTTCCAGCGCTTTTTCGATGGCGATGCGCGCCTCGGTCTCCTGCATGCCCTCACGCAACATTTCGAAGCGTTCCGTCCCCACGGGTCCTTTCGGGCCGGGGGCTATGAGCCAGTAAGAGTTGCGCCGATGGAACGCATCCACCCAGCTCTTCCAGTAATTACGCCTGCCGCCCAGCAGGGAATTGCCGTCCTCGTCCTCCCAAAAGTCCAGCGGAATATTGGACATGCCCGCCCCGGAACCCTGTTGACGACCCTTATAGACGGTCGAGCCCCGCACCATGCTGCCGCCGGGGAAGGAGCGATACTGCGCCAGCGGCGCCGTGTGATACATGTACACGCGGTAGTTCGGATACTCCGGATACTCCAGGTCCCAGCCGCCGACTATGCCGTCGGTGTGCGGCTCATTGGCGGCCTTATGGGGCACCGGATAGACCCTAAGCCCGTAGGGATGCACGTAATGGCCGATCTCCATGCCTTCGACGGTGCGCACGCCGTCGGTCTTTTCGGCCGCTCCGGTCTTCCTGTCGGATCCCGCGTCGCCGCGTCCATGGGTGAAGATCGCCCAGCGGGCCCACGGCGCAATGCGCTTGAAGAACTCCACTTCCTTGCGGCTGGGGCGCTGGTCCAGGGCCCAGCCGACCAGAACGGCGTCCCCCGGCCACCCTTGCGCCAGAACACACTCGCGGATGCCCTCCAAAAGCGGCGCGAAGACCTTCTCGCTGCCCGGCGATCCGGGCGCGGGCACCTGCACGGGCGTCACTTCCCCGTCCTGCTCGACGACGATCGGAACCTCGATCGCCTGTCGGCCCCTGTTCCGCCTGCGTCGGGCCCTTCTGAATCTTGTGTCCCAGGCCATTACCACGATGGTCTGCGGCCGGCCAACCACCCGGTCGTAAACCTCCAGGTATCGCTCCAGGATGCGGAAATCCGGCTCGTATCCGTCCTCCGTCTTCCGAAATCTCACCCAGGGATGTTCGCCAAGCTCGTTTCGGTGAAAGACGGGAATGGAAACCATCTCGTTTCCGAGCGCCGCGGCAAACTCCAGCGTCTGCTCGATCAGGCTCCAGTGCTCGTCCGACCAGCGTTCGACGCCGTAGTGCCGCGCCACCGTCTCCGGTGAGTGGACCAGGCCCATGTAGGTCACCCAATCGGACGGGTCGGGGCAGACCCAATCGGAAACGCGCACCTCCACCGGAACGCTCGCGTCGGCCGCCTCGATCGTTCCGGTGTAGAGACCGGGCGCCTGGTCGGCCGGGACGTGCACTGTCAGCCAGACGGGCAGCACCTCGGGGTCCTCCGGAGGTGACGGCATCAGCACGTCGTAGCCCGGCTCCAGGCGCGACTGCTTCGGCAGCCAGGGGCGGTCGTTGATCGGTTCGGGCTGATAAGGTGAATCCAGAACCGAGTAGCGGATGCGGACACCCTCGGGCGGTATCGTGCCGCCCGGCCCGCGCAGGACAGGTGGGTCCACCGTAACGCTCTCGAACGCCACCACCTTGCCCGAGCAGTAGCCGTTCCGCGGCGCCACCAGCCGGACCACCTCCCCGTCGCTCTCCACATCCGCCGCTGACCGAATGTCGGTCAGCGGGTCCGCAACCACCAGCCGCGTCCCGCCGCCGGCCATTACTACGGACACGCCACACAAGACGCAGACGACAACGACCAACGCGCACGTTCGCTTCACTCCCAGCCTCCGCCGGTATTAGAAACTTGCGAGAAACCTGCAAGGCGCCTGTTGTAATGCATCGGGGTCCCTCCCGCAAATGGCCCCGGGCGAGAGGCCTTTCTTTCTGCCGTTTTCGGGGTCTGCGGGCAGACGATTCGCACCTCCCGGCGCCACCAGCTTCCGCGCCTGAGCAAGCGTTAGCATTCGTAGAGGCCCGACAGGGCCGAGTCAAGATTAGCCCAGGGCGGCGGCGCCGAAGGCGCCAGAGCCCTGGGTCAAGGGTGCAAAAGAAAAGACAGAGCCCCCAACGGGGGCGACTCACTCCTGCCGATTGCACCAGCGCGCGCATACGGCTTGAATCGCCCGCCAAAAGGCGGGCTCTGGGAGGGGTGACCGCCTTCTTCCAGGGCTTCCTTCGGTCGCCCTTCGCTACCAGTGAAACGCCCGCCTTACGGCGGGCTGACAAGGCTGACTACCGCCCCCCCGGATCACAAAGCGCGGGGGGGCGGCCTCAAGGTCCCTCCATCCGCCGTCGCGCGGCAGCCAGGAAGGAGTAGGGCCAGCCCTTCCCGGGCTCGGTCTCCATGGCCAGGGCGTTCAGGTCGCGCACCGCGCGGGCAACCTCCAGGGCGTGGCCGGCCTGCAGCGCGCAGTTCATGTCCTTCAGGAAAAGGCGCGTCCAGTGGGCGGGGTCTCCGTGCGCCTCCTGGCGTTTGGCCGAATCGGCCAGCCAGCCGACCGCGCGGCCGTGGTTCCCCAGGGCCTCATCGGCCGACTCCAGCGACACGCCCTCGGCCTCCGCGTAGGCAACGGCCTCCGCACGGGCGGCCATCTGCGCGCAAACGAGCGTCTGATTCATGAGCTTGACGACCTCGCCGGAGCCCGAGGGACCGACGTGGACGACGTTCTTCGCCACCGTCTCCAGCAGCGGGCGGCAGCGCCGGAACGCCTCCTCCGGCCCGCCCACCGGCATGGTCTCCGAGCGGCCTTCGTTGCGCCCGCCGATGAGGGGTGCATCCAGGTACCCGGCGCCCTGCTGAGCCAGCCTCTTCGCAAACTCCCGGCTGCGGGAAGGCGGAATGGTCGCAGTATCTATGAAGACCTTGTCCTCGCAAGCGACGGTCGCGACCCCGGCGTCGCCGAAGAGCACCTCCTCCACCTGATCGTCCGACACCACCGCCATGAAGACGATCTCGCACGCCTCGGCCACCGCGCGGGGCGAGTCCTCGAACACCGCACCCCGCTCCACCAGATCGTCCGCCCTCTCCGGATGCACGTCGTGAACGCGCAGTGCGTGACCCGCGCTCAGCAGACAATCCGCCAGCCCATGCCCGATGTAACCCGCCCCGATCAGCCCAACCATAGCTCGCTCCGTTTGAGGTAGAAGCCCCACGGATTCTACCCGCGCAGCAGATGAATGGGAAACGCCAGGCGAGACCGCCTACTTCGGACCGGGGCCGGGGCCCATGCGGTAGAGGATGTTGAAGTAGCGCCGGTCCACTTCATAGCCGTCGAGGCTATTCTCCGCGGGGTGGAAGTCCTCTGGCAGCGCGCCGAAGCGCTTCATCTCGCGGACGTACCAATGCGCCGGCTGGTGGCCGGGCTGGAACCAGCGCGGCTGACCGTAGCGCGCCTGCACCGCTTCCGCGAAATCGAGCAGCGACCGGTAGTCGCGATCGTCGGTGCTCTGGAAAACAGGCGGTTCGGGCGCGTCCTCCGGCACCTGGCCGAGATCCGTGAGGGAGACGCGTTTCCACGTGAAGAGCGGCGGGTCCTCCCCGCCTTTCCGGCAGAGGCCCAGGCCACCGGCAGACTCCGCCAGGGGCGCCAGCAAGAGGAGCGATTTCTCCGGATCCGTGACGTTGAACCGGTGGCCGGCGTACTGTATCTCACCCTCCAGCCAGTGCCCGCGCGCCTGCCTGGTCTGGTGGCACACGTCGCACCTTCGGGCCAGCACCTCCCGCGCTTTCCGGCCCGCCTTGGTGTGCTCCTCGCTGCCCCTCACCTCGAACTCTATCTTCTTGTGGCGAACGACGCTGTCCAGCGCGGCATAGGTACCGGCGAAGGTGGTGCCGGCATCCGCCCAACGCTTGATTTTCCTCAGCTCCGGATCGGTCAACTCCACGTCCTGATGGCCCTCCATCAGGAGCCTGAGCAGCCGGCTGCCCCCGGACCCGGTGGAATAGGGATCGGGCTCGTAGCCCGGATGGCATTCGATGAGCGGCTTACCGCCCCGGCGTGCGTTCCGGATGGAGTAGAAGCTGACGCTGAAGCTCGGAGTCATGTCGTCCACCAGCAGCAGGTCGCCGGCGTGCTTCTCGTAGTTGTGGCAGCGGACGCAGTGCCTGCTCCAGATCGGCTGAATGTCACGCACGTAGTCGAATATCTCCGGCACGCCCTCGATAGGTTGGATACGGCTGGGTGGTCGCTGGAGGGCGTTGGCCATGCGCGATCTCGCCCGGGGACGGCCCGACTGGAGCCGGCTCTCGTGGCAGCCGATGCAACTGACCTTCTCCCCCGGCATGCCGGCCAGGTAACTTGGCATGGCCTTGGCGGAGAGGCCCTTCTCATCCAGCGCGTAGAAGAAGAGGGGACGTCCCGCCGGGGCCTTGAAGTGCGCCGAGCCGTCCTCCTCCACCGGCACCGTGCCCAGGATACGATGCAGGATATAGTTCTTGTCCAGGCCGATGGCATCCGGCTCGAAGGTGTTCGCCCCCGGCCGCGGCAGTTCCTCCATGATCACGAGCTTCTCGATATCGCCCGGCTCGATGCCGGCCATATTACGCCCCACGCTGACATCCATGACGGCAAACTCCGCCATGCGATCCTCGGACGGCTCGACGTGGGGAATCACCGGCTCCCGCTCCCGCGGCGCGAGCGGGCGGGGTTCGTGCGCCCAGAGGCCCTTCCGGATGTCCTCCTCCGGCAGTTCGTAGATAAACTCATAATCCCCGTCCGCGTTCAGCACGGCCAGGGCGTATGCGCTGGCGGCCAGAAAGCTGTTCTCGGAAACGGCGCACGGGTCGCGCCACTTGCCGCCCTTCTTCATCTCGGTCTTCACCGGATAGCCCCGGTCCAGGAACCGTATCGCGTCCTCGCTGCAGGGCCCGTAGGCGGGGTCCAGGATGCCGATCCGGCCGGCGTGCTCGTTCTGACCGTGCAGGGGTGAGACGGCCGTCACAATCCGGTCGGTCCCCGGTATGGGTTTGGCGTCTATGTAGAGGTTCATCGTGCCCATGTTGTCGAACAGCAGCTCCACGCCGGTCCCGTCGGGGTTGATGGTCCAGAGGCCGTGATAGTGGTTCTGATGCCGGTCCACGTATTCCCACCGGGTGTAGGCCACGCGTCCGTCGGGCAGCGGACGGGGGGTGTTCTCCGTCTCCACCCCGAAGCTGATCTGCCGAATGTTCGACCCGTCGGCATCGCAACGGAACATGATGGCTACCTGGGTGTACCAGCACGGCACCCAGCGCATGCAACGGGAGGAACAGAACATGATGCCGCCGTCCGGCAGCCAGCAGGGCTCGATATCGTCGAACTGCCCGTCGGTCAGTTGGGTCAGGCCGGTGCCGTCGGACTGGATGGTGTAGAGGTGGAACTGGTGCTCACCACCCCTGCGGTAGGAAAACAGGATCGTCTCGCCATCGTAGTGCACGGACGGGTCGCGGACATCGCCCGTCTCGTCCTCAAGGAGCGTCCGCACCTGACCCGTGCGCAGGTCCAGCACGCAGAGCCTGCCGCCCTTGCCCGCGTACTTGAACCTGTTGGGGCTCTCAATGTGGTAGCCGAAGCTCTCATACCAGTGCCCGCCACCCCTGCCCCGCACGGCGAACACGATCTCGCCCACGTCTCCCAGCCCCCCCTCCAGCACCTCGGCGAGAACACCTGGCGTCTCCTCGTAGCGCACGTTCTTGAAATCTCGAGGCCAGTTGAAACTGAACTCCCGAATGTCTTCAGCCGCTCTCGCGCCGGCCGACAGGAGAACGAGAGCCGCAAGACAGATCCAGCGGAGCGCTCTGCCCGTTTCCATTGCCACCAGGCGGTTCATCCGCTGCTATTCTCCCGTTTCGGCGGTCTTGCTCTCGGCCCCTGCGCCCTTTCGGTAGGCTTTTACGCCGCGCTCGTTCCCGACGATCAGCAGGTTGTCCACGGCGACAGGCGTGGAGGGCGCGCCGCGGAGGCGCGTCTCGGATAGTAGCTCCGGCTCCCGCCCGGTCCGGAACACGAACATCTCGCCCCGGTCCGTGGCCACGTATATCTTGCCGTCGGCCACAAGCTGCGACCGCTCGCCGACGGCATGTCCCAGATCATGCTTCCACACCACGGCGCCGTCGTCAATGTCCAGGCAGTAGAGGTGACCGTCCAGGCTGGCGATGTACATCAGGCCATCGAGGATGGACGGCGTGGCGTGGGTGCGACCGACGTTGGTCTGCCGCCAGACGATGTTCGTGTCGGTGATGTCACCCGCCCCGGCGGGGTCTATGCAGGTTACCGCACCCCACCCCAGGCCCCGGCCGCGCACCTTGCGGGTGTACTGGATATCGCGCCCGATGGCCACATACAGGCGGCCGTCGTGAAAGACCGGGGTGGAAATGATATGGCCCGGCCCCTCCAGGCGGCGCTGCTCCCAGTCAGGGGTTCTCCTGCGCATGGTGAAGGGATACGGCCGCTCGGAGCCGTCCGGTTTATAGCGGTAGTGGTGCGGATTGGCATCCAGGCACCACACCTCTTCGAGCTTCGGGGCCTCACCGTCAGCGGCCGCCTCAGGCACTCCGAAGGCGTGGACGAAGCCATAGCCGTCTCCCCAGAAGATCAGCGGCCGCCCGTTGACCACGCCGGCGGCGACGGAACTCCACTGGCTGTGATAGACCTCGGGAATCGCCTGCTTTCCGATCGCGGCCAGTTCGCCGGTCATCTTGTCCACCGCCACCAGATTGACGCCGGGTTTGCCCTTGTACCAGTCCCATGTGTGCTCCGGCCCCTTGCGCTGAGCAGTCGAGGATCGCATGCCCAGCGAGTGGGAGGTGGTGACCCAGAGCAAACCATCCAGAATCAGCGGCGTGCCGCTGGCGGCGTCGTGCAGGTCCACTCCCAACGGCTCGAAATCCACCCGCCACAGCACGTCGCCATTCGGCCCCTCCGGTAAAGCGGAACCGGGGGACATCTCCCTTTTCCGTGGCTCGTTGGCAATCTCAAGCTCGTTCTGCACGCCGTCGTTGCCGTCGGCCATGCCGTCCAGGTCGGCGCAGAAGAGGCTCTTGCCGTGGATGAAATAGATCCGGTCGTCCTCGACGGCGAACGTCGCCACCACGCCGTACGGTCTGAAGCCCAGCGGGAGTCGCCAGACGAGTTCGCCGCTGCCCAGGTCCAGGCAAAGAACCTGCCCGTGTCGCCACGTCGTCTCCCCGCCGTCCTCGGCCGGCATGGTCACCTTGCCGACCGCCCCCAGCAACACGCGCTCACCGACGATGGCGGGCTGGCCGTACTGGTGGTTGAGCCGCATCTCGTGGTGCCAGAGCATGTTCGCGTCCGTCAAATCAGCCGGCAGGTTCTCCGCCGGCAGAACCATGTTGCGATCATTTATGTTACCCCAGGAGACCGTCTCGGCGTCGGCGGCGCCGAGAAACGTCAACGCAGTCAAGCAGACCAGGACAGAGGCAACGGCGCCCGACAAGGATTTCATGCTCATTTCTCGGTCCGTGCAAAGTGCGGTGCCCTGACGGCCGTTCTGGCTCTTGTATAAAAAACCCCGGCGCGCGGGCACCGGGCCGATTTCTCAGCATCAAAGGATCGCCGTTGATTATACGCTCAACCGAGCTGGCTGTAAATTGATGCATCGCCCACGTGTTTGTATAATTCGACCATCATGGCTTCAGAGGAACCGGTCCTGTATTGGGTAACCCGCCGGGAGGCGGAAGGAGAGGTCATCTGGCCCGTCGGCTCGTCCAAACCGTTCCACGTCCTTTTCATGTGTCTCTCGGGGGCGGTCGGCTTGCGACCGGGCAAAGAGAGGCAGGAAATCGGACCGGGGGAGTCGCTGCTTTTCCGGGCGGACCGGATAGTCGGGCAAGTCCGTGCCCTGCGGCGCCCCACCGAATATCAGTGGGCCAGCTTCTACTTTCCCCGGGCCGACCGCCTTCCCACCCGACCCACCGCAACGGATCCGGAGGTCATCCGAACCTTATTCGCAAGACTTCTGAACGCCTTCCGGCGATCGGGCGCCCACGGAGAGGCAACCACCTTCTGGCTGAGCGCCCTCTTACGTGCCCTGGAGGAAGACCACAACCCCCGGACGCCGTCCGCCGGCGGCGGAGCCGAGGCGGCCGTGCGCTCCGTGGTGCAGCAGATTGATGCCCATCCAGAACTGTTCTGGTCGGTCTCCGAGCTGGCCGCCCGGAGCGGCTACTCACAGACGCACTTTACCCGCACCTTCAAAGAGTTGACCGGGCAGAGCCCACAGCAGTACCTGATCGCGGCCCGCGTCCAGCGCGCGCGCCGCCTGCTGCAGGACACACAACTGAACGTCAGCCAGATCGCCACCGAACTGGGCTACGGCGATGTCTACCACTTCAGCAAGCAGTTCCGCCGACGCTGTGGCGAACCCCCCACCGCCTTCCGCGCTTCACGCCGATGAGCGCCGTATGCGGCGGGCAGGCAGGATCGGGGCGTCACAGCAGCCTGCCTCAGTGCGCCCCTTCTTCCTCTCCTCCCCCTACCTTGCGGATCTGCCGCGACTCGACGGGCTCCGGGGACGCGTGTTCCTCCAGGTACTCGGGGCCTCCGTAGGCATCAATGGAGCGTT
>CAYVBE010000022.1:0-33069 GCA_964448935.1 uncultured candidatus Brocadiaceae bacterium | reverse complement strand
ATTGACCTTGCCAGAATGGCTCTGAACCCCGAAACTCAAGTGTTATGGACCACTATAACGGAGAAAAAATCGAGCCCTGAAAGGGCGGAACATCAGTAGGACAACACGCGTCCCTCGTTGTCCGTGCCCGTTCCCGCGGTTCGTGCCCACCAACAGGGACAGGCGGATTGACGAGCCGGGTTCCGCCCTTTCAGGGCTGGAAATTGGAACGGCCACGGTTCCCAGGGCGACGCCCTGCGGGCTCTGCCCTGGGCTGATATGTTTTGCGCCTTTCAGGCGAAACGGCCGGACCGCGGCTACCGCCTCACTCGTATGAGATCTCGTAGTAGGGAGTCTTGTAGGCGACGCCGTCTATCTTGAAGGCGCCGTTCCGCACCGGGACCGTCCGGCCCGTGCGGTGGCCGTCGTGGTCCAGCACATGCACCGTCGGGGTACCGCGCCGGGCGACGGAGATGTCCGCAACCACCGGCTCCATCCGGATGGGCGGCCCGCCCTTCCTCAGCACGCGCCGGCCGGCCATCCACTTCATGCCCGTGTTCCGGGCGCGCGCTATGGCGACCACCAGCAGGCTGTCCGAGTCCTCCAGGTCGCCGTCCGGCCCTTTGGCGGTGACGTAGATCGCCGCGAAGCGCGAGTGCGGGGTGATGGTCACGTCGCCGAGCCGGGCGGTCTCACCCTCGGCGAAGCCGACGACGGCTTTGGTAGCGGGAGTGTCCATCGTGAACCGGCCGTCCACGGGGTTCTCGCCCGGCGTCCAGCGGAGCTGACCGGTGGACGAGACGTAGGCGCCACGCCGGCGCGCCGTCGCCGGGTCGAACGACGGCGTCTCGCGGTATCGGTCGGTAAACTCGACCACGGCCCGCTCCACGGCCAGTGTCCGCGAGGGCACCTTGTCGGAGGTGAAGGACTTGATGTCGTACTGCTGCTCGACGCGGTCGCGGAAGCCAAGCTTCGGCTCCCGAAGCGACGGAATGTGGACGTAGCGCGGCGCATGCTGCTCCGACGCCCGCACGTCCTGACGGCGCACCTGCCGCGCCACGGCCGGGAAGAGGCCCATGATCTGCGGCGCCGTCACGTCCCATGTGCTGCGGCCGATCCTGTCGCTGAACTCCCCGTTGTCACCGTTCTCGAACATGTAGGAGACGTCCCAATCCTGCAGCCCCAGGCCGTAGGCGCCGATGATGGCCGGGCCCTCCGCGCCCCACTCGTTCGGGTAGGTGTGAATCCACTCCGAGAGCATGAACGGCCGGTCCGCCACCTGCTGCATCCCTGAACTCAACATGCCGGAGCCGGGCACGCTGAGCATGCTCTTCCAGCCGCCGAAGTAGTTGTGGCGGTCAATCATGCCGACCAGGTAGTCGGAGTGCAGGTTGTAGTAGTGGCTGTAGTTCTGACCCGCCTGCCAGTTGGAAGCCGTTATCTCGCCGTCGTAGCCGGCCTCCCGCACCGCCTCGACCCAGCGGGAGTACGCCTCGTTCTGGAGCATGTAGAGGAACTCCAGGGAGTCGAGCAGGCGGCGTTTGCGGTAGCTCTGCGAATCCTCCAGGTTCGCCGGGTCCCAGTACCACGGGTTGCCCAGGGGCAGGATATTGTTCTTGTCCAGGCTCTCGTCCACGTCCTCGAAGCCCTTGTCGGTGAACGAGTCCTGTAGCGCCTGCTCGCCCCACGCTTCGAGGAGCCTCTCCTGAGAGCCGTAGCGTTCGCGCAGCCAGTCGCAGAAGCGCTTCCCGACCTTCTGCCGCAACGTTTCGCTGGCCGCCAGGGGCCCCATCGAGGTGTAGAAGAGGATGCTCTGCTCGTTGAGTATCTCGAAGGCCAATATGGCGGGGTCCTCGGCATAGGTCAGACCGGTGTAAGGGTTGCGGTGCTTGAGCAGGTTCACCGCCTGGCGGATGTGCAGTTCCTGAAGCTCGGGTGAGTAGTAGGAACTGCTATGCGGCATGCGTATGCGGTTCCCGCGGAACGAGCCGAACTCCTTCAGGTAGGGGAACTCTTCCACGTCCGCCGGTCCGGGATTGATCGGTCCGAACTGGGTGGAGAGCGTGACGAAGATGCCGGCTTCCTTACACCTGGCCACGTAATAATCCATCTGGTCCAGGCGCTCGGCGTTGTACTGCGCCACGCTCTGCTCGGACTGCACGCCGCTACGATGGTTATCCGCGAATTTGTGCAGTCGGAGGGTGTTGACGCCGTATTTGCGGTACATCGCGGCGCACTTCTCCGCCCGCTCCTTGTCGGGCCAGCAGGAGCGGTAGCAGTTGTTGAGGCCCCAGAGCTTGATCGGTTCCCCGTCGTAGAGCAGTCGGCCGCCCTCCCGCACCACGCGGCCTTTCGCGCCGGCCGGCTCGCCGGACCAGTCCTCCATCCCGATCCGGCTGGGCACGTCGTAGTCATGCTTCGGCTGCCAGGGATACCAGTCCCCCCACCCCGCCGGGTCCGGTATGTCGTCCTTGGACGCGTAGTAGGTCAGCTCGCCCGGCAGCTTCACGGTCATCTTGACGTGCCGCGGATCGTCCGGCTTGAACGTGTCCTTGGCCAGCACAACCCGCAACGCGCCGTCGGAAGAAACGTCCACCGCCGGCTCGAACGTGATGACGGTCTCCAGCCCGTCGGCGTCGGTAAGTATAACCCTCTCCACCTTCTCGCCCAGGCCCTGGCGCTGCATCGGCAGGTTCTCGGTAGCAGTAGTCCCGTCGGCGCTGACACCTTGAGCCGTGCCGCCCTCGAACGGTGCGTTCGGCACCACGAAGATCACCGCATACACCAGGTTGATCTCCTTCGTGGTGGTCAGGTCGTAGGTGCAGGTAAGTTCGTTCGGCCCGGTGGCGCGCGTCTCGATGTCCATGTGCAATTCCGCACCGGGCTGGTTGCCGACGCTGTCCTTCAGGTGGTGGACGGTGGCGCCGTCCTCCGCACCCATGCTGCCACCCATCCCCATGTAGGCCCAGCCGGCCCCCCACGCGCCCGAACCGATCTCCAGGTAGGGCGCACCGTCCCTGGTGATGTAGGCCGCCCCCGTGTCCGGCAACCCCTCAAAACTCGCCTCAGCGGCGGAGACGACGCTCGACATCAGGCACATCAACACCAGCACGACTGCACATCTGAGCATTGCACTTACCTCCGTAATCTTGCGGGGCGCCCGGCCGAGCCAACGCAGCAAGCGCCGGGAGCCCGTCATCCGGCCTCTAATCTCATTCGTACGTAATCTCGTAGTAGGGCGTCTTGTACACAGCGCCGTCTATCTTGAAGGAGCCGTCGTTCACCGGAACGGTTCGCCCCGTGCGGCGGCCGTCGTGGTCCAGCACGTGCACCGTGGGGCCGCCGCCTCTGGTGAGGGTGAAGTCCGCCACCACGGGCTCCATCAGGATCGGCGCCCTGCCCACAGACACCATTCTCTGGCTCCCCACCCACTTCATGTCCGTATTCCGCGCCCGGGCGATGGCCACGATGAGCAAACGTTTCGAGCCGGCCACGTCGCCTTCCGGGTCCCTGGCGGTCACGTATATGGCCGCGAAACGGGAGGTGGGCGTGACATCCACCTCGCCCAGCCGGCAGGTCCGGCCCTCCGCAAACCCGACGACGGCCTTGGTCCCGGGGGTGTCCATGGTGAAGTGCCCGTCCGTCGCACTCTCGCCGGGAGTCCAGCGGAGTTGCCCCGTCGTCGAAACATAGGCGCCGCCTCGGCCTGCCTGCTCCGGATCGTAGTCCGGCGTCTCGCGGTAGCTGTCCGTGAACTCGACCACAGTGCGCGCGGCGGCCAGCGTTTTCGCCGGCACTTTGTCGGAATCGAACGACTTGATGTCGTACTGCTGGCTCACGTTGTCGCGGAACCCCAGCTTCCCGTCGCGCAGCGAGGGGATGTGCACATAGCGGGGGACCAGGACCTGCGAGGCACGCACGTCCCCGCGGCGGACCTGGCGGGCGACCGCCGGAAAGACACCGAGTATGTTGGGCGCCGCCGCGTCCAGACCGCCCCCGAGTTTCTCGCTGAACGTTCCGGCCTCGCCGTCCCGGAAGATGTAAGAGACATCCCAGTCCTGGAGCCCGAGTCCGTAAGCGCCGATGATCGCCGGTCCCTCCACGCCCCACTCGTTGGGAAACTCGTGCATCCACTCCGAGAGCATGAATGGGCGGTCCGCTACCTGCTGCATCCCGGAGCTGAGTATTCCGAACCCGGGGGCACTGAGCATGCTGTTCAGCCCGCCGAAGTAGTTGTGTCGGTCAATCAGACCCACCAGGTAGTCGGAGTGCAGGTTGTAGTAGTGGCTGAAGTTCTGTCCGGCCTGCCAGTTGGAGGCCACGATCTCACCCTCGTATCCGGCCGCACGCGCCGCCTCCACCCATCGGGCATACGCCTCGTTCTGGAGGGTGTAGAGGAACTCCAGCGAGTCGAGCAGGCGGCGACGGCGTGAGTTCTGCGACCCGGAAAGCTGCACGGGGTCCCAGGACCAGGGATTGCCGACGGGCAGGATGTTGTTCTTGTCCAGACTCTCATCCACCTCGGGCAGACCGCTGTCAACCTGTGCCCCGAACGCCTCCCGGCCCCATGCCTCAACGAGCTTCTCCTGCGTGCCGTAACGGTTCCGCAGCCAATCGCAGAAGCGCCTGGCAGTGATGCGGCGCAGTGTCTCGCTTGCTTTCAAGGGCTCCATCGAAGTGTAGAAGAGGATGCTCTGCTCGTTGAGTATCTCGAAGGCGACGATGCAGGGGTCTTCGGCATAGGTCAGGCCGGTGTAGGGGTTGCGGTGCTCCAGGAGGTTGCGCATCTGACGGATGTGCAGTTTCTGTATCTCGGGCGAGTAGTAGGAGCTGCTATGCGGCATGGATATTCGGTTGTTGCGGTCGAACTTGCCGAACTCCGCCAGGTACGGGACGTCCCGCACGTCGGCGGGCCCCGGATTGACGGGTCCGAACGCCGTGGAAAGCTCGACGAAGATGCCCGCTTCCTTGAGCTTCGCGACGAAGTAGTCCATGCGGTCCAGGGCCTCCGGGTCATATTCGGCGGCGCTGTCGCGGGACTGGATGCCGGCCCAGCCCGGCCCGTCGGCGTATTTGTGCAGACGCATGGTGTTCACGCCGAACTTGCGGTACATCTTCGCGTGTTTCTCCGCCAGGTCCTTCTCGGGCGCGCACTGGGCGAACTGGAGGTTCATCCCCCAGAGCTTGATCGGCTGGTCGCCGTAGAGCAACCGGCCACCCCTCCGAACCACCCGGCCCTTGGACCCCGCCGGAGCGTCGGCCCAATCCTCCATGCCGATCGCGCTGGGCACGTCGTAGTCGTTCTCGGGTTCAAAAGGATACCAATCCTCGATGCCGGGAGGGTCGGGCACATCCTCGAGGGACGCGTAATAGGTGAGTGGCTGGGGGAGGTCCACGGTCATGGTCACGCGGCGCGGTTCAGATGCCTTAAACCTGCCCCCCGCCAGGACGACGCGCAGGGCGTTGTCCGAGCCGATGTCCACCGCCGGATCGAACGAGACCCTGGTAACACGTCCCTCGGAATCTGTGAAGGTCACCTCCTTTACGCTCTTTCCCAGCCCCTGGAACCCCATGGGCAGCTTCTGCTGGTCCGTGCTGCCATCGGCGCGCTTCGCGCGCACAGTAGTGCGGTTGAACACCTTCCCGGCTTCTATGCTGATTATGACGTAGATTAGGTTCACGTCCTGCGTGGTGCTCAGGTCGTAAACGCAGGTCAACTGCTGCGGGCCGGTGCGTCGCGTGACGATGTCCAGGAGGAGTTCCGCGCCGGGCTGCTTTGGGTCTCTGCCCCTCAGGTGCTGGACGGTGGCGCCATTTTCGGTGTCCATACTGCCCCTGAAACCGAACCACGACCAGCCGGCTCCGAAACCCACGTTCTCAAACAGAAGATAGGATGCACCGTTCGCGGTGACGTGGACGGACCCCCTGCCGGGGAAACCGACGAAGGTCGGCTCCTCACCAAGTGCGGCCTCGAAAGCCATGCACAGCGCCACCAACACGAAAATCCACCTGGGCATTTACTGCAACCTCCGTTTCTCGCGCTTCCCGCGAATGTACCTCGACCGGATTCCGTTGTAACCGCTCATGAACCGCCGGTCAACAGAGCGGCGCACTTGACGCGCCGCACCGGGCGCGCTAGCATCGAATCTTTGCCGTTCTCTCGAACAGATCAAGGAGCCGTGCGATGCCCCCCAGTGACGGACGCCCGAACATCGTGTTCATCGTGACCGACCAGCAGAACTTCCGCATGATGAGCTGCGCCGGAAATGAAGACCTCTCCACCCCCGCCATGGACAGCCTGGCCGAGACCGGGGTCCGTTTCGACCGAGCCTACTGCACCAACCCCGTCTGCGTGCCCAGCCGCTTCAGTCTGATGACCGGCCGCTACCCCAGCGCCATCGGCATGTGGTCCAACAACTCGCGCGACATCCCGGCCATCCCGGAGAAGTTCAAACAGCAGGGCATCGGCCGGCTCGTCAGAGAAGCCGGTTATGAAACGGTTTACGGCGGAAAAGTCCATCTGCCCAAGGGCATCAAGCCGGAGGAGATCGGCTTCGAAACCATTGAGAAGGACGAGCGGGACGGCCTGGCCGCCACCACGGCCGAATACGTCCGCGCGGACCACGAGCGGCCGTTCTTCATGGTCGCCTCGTTCATCAACCCCCACGACATCTGCTACATGGCCATCCGGGACTTCGCCACCAGCGACTTCGACCACGCGCTGTTGCGCAACGGGGAGACGGAGCTGGCCGCCCTGGACGCCGCACTGCAACGCCCCGAGGGGGTAAGCCAGAAAGAGTTCTTTGACAGCTACTGCCCGGAGCTGCCTCCCAACTTCCAGCCGCAGGAGGACGAGCCGGAAGCCCTGCGACAACTGCTGAAGCAACGCTCCTTCCGCTGGCAGGCGCGCACGGAATGGCCCCCCGAGCGCTGGCGCGAACACCGATGGGCCTACGCCCGCCTGACCGAGAGGGTGGACGCACAGATCGGCGTGCTGCTGAATGCCATCGCCCAGAGCGGCCAGGCGGAGAACACCGTGGTCATCTTCACCAGCGACCACGGCGACCACGACTCTTCCCACAAGATCGAGCACAAGACCGCTCCGTACGAGGAGGCCACCCACATCCCGTTCCTCATCAGCCAGCCCGGCACCACGCGCAACGGCGCGGCGGAGGACGCCCTGGTCTGCAACGGCCTCGACCTGTTGCCCACCATCTGCGACTACGCCGGCGCCGAGTTGCCCTCCGACCTGAAGGGCCGCAGCCTGCGTCCCCTGGCCGAGGAGGGCAAGCCCGACGACTGGCGCGAGGAGCTGATCGTGGAGACCGAGATCGGCCAGGCGTTGGTGACGGACCGCTACAAGTACATCCTCTGCAACGAGGGCGAGAACAGCGAGCAACTCATGGACCTGGTCGAGGACCCTTGGGAGACCCGCAACCATGCCCACGATCCGGAGAACGAAGAAGTTCTCGAAAATCTGCGCGCTCGTTTCCGGGCGCGCGCCTGATCAACCCCAGCCGCTGCACATCTTGCCGGAGAGCGCGGGATGACGAAGATGAAACTGATAGTCCTGACGGCAGCCGTCATGGCCGCCATGGGCGCGAGTTCGATGGACCGATACTTCCGTGACCTGGACGGCCGATTCCGCTGGTACGTCGCGCCTGAAGAGGGGCCGGTAATCGGTGGGCAAAACGGCTGGTTCACCGGCCCCCACGACATGCTGCCCGGCTCCTTCGGGCTGGCGGGCGAGGTGCTCAAAGTGGACGGCAAGAGCATCGAGTTCCGCCACATGCGCTGCGTCCGCGGCAAATACACCTACCGCTTCACGCGCCTTGCAGGCGAAGCGGACATGGAGGCCAAATCCAAGAAGCTCAGGAGGAAGCCCTTCATCTCCATCTCCCGCGCCAGGTGGGGCGACCTGGCCGACGCAGGCAACACGCCGGTCAGCATCAACGGCGAGGTAACGGAGATAACGGAACCCGCACGTGAATTCGAGGCCAGGCTGGTTTTTGAAAACGAAACGGTGCCGGTCCGCATGGAGGTGATAAAGACCGAGGAAAACCCGGGCCGCCCGAAACCCGACATCTACGGCCTGCGCTACGGGCCGCATTGGAAGCACGGAATTGACGTCTTCTACCCCGAGAAACGGGGCAAGAAGCCCCTGCCGGTCGTGGTCAACATCCACGGCGGCGGCTGGGGCGCCAACGACAAGGCCATCGTCGCTGACGGCGCCGAATGGTGGAACGAACACGGGATCGCCTACGCGGCCATCGGCTACAGATACGTCAGCATGTCCGACGAGTTCCCCCACGCCGAGCCGCCCGTCGCCGCGCCCCTGCTGGACGCCGCACGGGCAGTGCAGACGCTGCGCTACAAGGCCGATGAACTCGGCCTGGATCCCGACCGCATGGGCTTCACGGGCGGCAGCGCCGGCGCGGCCACCTGCTGCTGGCTGGCCCTACACGACGATCTGGCCGAGCCCGATAGCGAAGACCCCATCGCCTGGCAGTCCACCAAACCCACCTGCGTGGTGGCCGTCCAGGCGCAGACCAGCCTGGACCCGAAACAGATGCGGGAGTGGATACCGCCCGTCACCTACGGCGTCCACGCCTTCTTCGACCGCGGCGAAGGCCCCCGCGGCAGCCGGAAGGAACGGTTCGAGCACTGGCTGAGCAAACGCGAGGAGCTGCTTCCCTGGATCAAGGAATTCTCCCCCTACGAACACGCCGGCGCGGACGACCCGCCCATCCTGCTGAACTACCTGGGCCGCAAGAACGAACTGCCGGGCAACCCCACCCACCACCCCAGATTCGGCGAGATGCTCCACGAACGCCTGCAGGAGGTCGGCGCCGAGAGCTACTTCTGCTACGGCGAGCAGGACGAGACCGAACCGTACGGCACCTGGTGGGGCGCAAGGCAGTTCTTCCTGGACAAACTGCCCGCCTGGGAAGAATCCGGGCTGGAGGAAGAATAGCCGGCCCATGTCTCGAACCGATGCGTAACTTCGTCTCTGAGTGATCCTCTCGGATGCGCAGATTGCTGGTCACCATTGAGTATGACGGCACCGAGTTCCACGGCTGGCAGCTTCAGCCGCAGGAGCCGACCGTGCAGGGCGTGATGGAGAAGGCGGTGCGCGAGATCACGGGGGGGCAGGTGCGGGTGATCGGCGCCAGCCGCACCGACGCCGGCGTGCATGCCGAGAAACAGGTGGCCCATTTTGACACGGATTACGACCTGAGCGAGGCCCGCTTCCCGGCCGCGCTCAACTACTGGCTGCCCCGGTCGGTGGCGGTGCTGGACTGCTGCCGCGCGCCAGGCGATTTCCACGCCTGTTCGTGGGCGTCCGGCAAGGTCTATCGCTACCGCGTCGTGCGCTCGGCTCAACGCCGCCCTCTGCGCGAGCGATACGTGCTGAGGGAATGGCGCCGGCTCGACACGGCCGCTATGCGTGAGTGCGCCAGGATGCTGGCCGGCGAGCACGATTTCACCAGCTTCGCCAGCGAGCACACCGAGACGCAGCACAACGTGCGCAACCTGGTGCGGAGCGAGTTGGTCGAGCGAGGCGACGAGCTGCACTATCTCGTGGAAGGCGAGGGTTTTCTCTACAACATGGTGCGCATCATCGTGGGCACGCTGCTGGAAGTGGGGCTCGGCAAACGGACGGTCCCGGAGTTCGCGGACCTGCTGCAGACCGGAGACCGCCGGGCCGCCGGCCCCACCGCCGTCGCCAAAGGGCTGACCCTGGTGGAAGTCAAATACCCCGACGATCCCCGGCAAGGCGGCCGCTGACCTCTTCCAGGGCGTGATCCAGGCGGGGGGCGACTTCGGACCAGCCGAACCGGCGCATGTCACGGCTCGGGTCTATCTCTCGGGCCTGTGCCGGGTTTCGGATCCAGCGTCTCAGGGCGTCCGCCAGGTCTTCCGTGTCATGGTAGAGGCACGTTTTGTGCCACCGGTCCGGCAATATCTCCGGGTAGCTGAGGCGGTCCGGAAGCAGGGGCGCGCACCCGGCGTAGATGGCCTCCACCACCGAGACGCCAAAGAACTCGTGCAGCGCGGTCGAGACCACCACGTCGCTGCTCAGGAGGACATCGCAGTAGGCTTCGCGTGACGGCACATAGCCGAACACCTCCGCGCGGTCGGCCAGCCGGGTTCGGGCCTCCTCGAAGACTTCCGGCACCCGCTCGAAGCTCTCTCCCACCACCGCGAGGCGAAAATCCTCGCGCTCCTCCGCCAGCCGCATCACGACCTCGAAGAACTCGTCCGGGCCCTTGTCGAACTCCCAGCGGTGGTTCCAGAGTATGGTGAGCGGGCCGGTGCGGACGGGGACATCCGGGCGCCGGTGGTCAACGGTCTCCAGGTCCACCCCTACGGGCACGACCTGCGCGCGATCCCGTATCTTGCCGGGCACCCAGCGGGGCACGCAGTCGGGCATCTTGCCGAGAATGCCTTCCGCACCCTCCAGGAAGCTCTCCAGGTGGTAGCGAGAGTTGAACAGCACGCGGTCGGCGGTCAGGCAGGTGGTCATGTTCGTGAAGCCGTACTGGTAGTCCACCTCCTGGCCTTCCTGGACGGGATATGTGATCTGGTTCTCGTGGAAATAAGCCACCAACGGGACGCCCTGCAGGCGCGGCCCGACCAGGGCCTTCAGCGCGGCGAGGTCCACGTAGTCGCTGGCAAACACGATGTCGAAATCCTCGTCCATGCCCTGTATGCGCCGGCCCATGGTGAGGGCGGCGCCGCGCATGCGCCACTTCCACTTGCGGGCGGGCATGGTGAGGAGGTTCAGCGAATGCCGGGAGGCCCGGCGATAGCCGTCCAGGAAGGCGCGATGCGAGCCGCCGTAGTAGGGCTCCAATGTCAGCACGCGCAGGGGCACGGCTCCACCTCCCGTCCTGTCAGGCAACGCTCAGAACCACGATGGCGTTGTAGATGGCGTGCGTCCAGACGGTGACCCCGAGCCCCCTGGTCAAGAACACCACGCCCAGAAGCGCGCCGCATACCGCGCGGTAGAGGAAATTATAGGCCACCAGCGGCTCACCCTCAGCCCCGATGTGGTGAACGGCCGCAAACGCCACGCTGGAAAGAAGCAGGGCGACTCCCACGCTCAGCAGCCGCGGCCACATGAAAACGGTGCTGAGCAAGTGCGAAAGCCCGCCCACCAGAAGCAACCGGAAGAGCAGTTCCTCGTACACCCCCGCCCCCAGCGCCAGAAGCAGCGGGGCGAACTCCTGGAACCCGGCGGCAAAGATCACCCGCGATCCGTGCTCGTAGATGGCATCCGTCAGGGCCAGGCCACCCCGGTGAAGGACCAGGGCGTAAAGCGCGCCCTCCGCCACCATGATCAGCACGATCAGAAAGCTCGGGGAGTCGTCCGTGTCGCTGCGCCACAACACCGCCACGAGCGCCAGGATGAGGGCGATGTTCAGGATGTGCGCCGCCCCCAGCCCCACCAATCGCAACGGCCCCTCCAAAGCAACCTGGGCCAGGTTGCGGAAGGGGTAGCTGGTCTGCACGATGCCGCAGTGGTAGAGCACAATCAGCGGCAGGATGCTGACGATGCCCAGCGAAAAACTCCTGGACCGGCAGTAGTATGTTGTCCAGGCGGAGCGTCCTTCCTCGATTTCTTCGTCCATGCTTTCTACCGCATGACAAGGCCGGCCGCCAGCATTGCCGCCCCGGCGGGCAGGCAGTAGGCGGCGAACCAGTGAAGCTTGCCTCTCCGCACGACGCGCAGCAGCAGCACCAGGCAGAGGGTGCCCACCACGGCGGAACTGCCGCCCACCAACGCCAGTTCCCCTGCACCCGCTCCGGCGGCCTCCGACCGGCCGAGGGTCTGCAACACCTCGTACAGCGGCGCGCCGATCAGGGCCGGCACCGCCAGCACAAAGGAGAACTGCGCCGCCTCCGAGCGCTCGACCTCCAGGAACATCCCGGCCGCAATGGTGGCACCGGAGCGGCTGATGCCCGGCAGCAGGGCCGTCGCCTGGGCCACACCGATTAGGAGGCCGCGGCCCGGGCCCACGCGCCCTATCCGCCCCTTCCGTGCGTAGCGGGTGGCCAGCAGCACGAGCCCCGTCACGCACAGCAGCGCCCCGGTGGCGGGGAGGTTCTCAAAAAGGGCTTTGACCCGGTCTTCCAGCAGCACGCCGGCGCAGACGGCCGGTATCGTGCCGATGGCAACCGCCAGCGCCGTGGGGAACAGTGGCGCCTCGGCGCGCAACGTCTCGGCGGGCGTCCGGCGCAGCCACAGGACCGCGCCCTTCAGCCCGTCGGCGACCACGCGCACCAGGGGCCGCATAAAGACCACAAGAATGGCGATCAGCGTGCCGACGTGCGCCGCGATCTCCAGGGCTATGCCGGGCTCTTCCAGGTGCAGCAGTCGCTGGGCCGCGACCAGGTGTGCCGAACTGCTGACGGGCAGAAACTCGGTGAGGCCCTGCACGATCCCGAGCAGGATGGCTTTGAGCGCTTCAGGCATGGCAGGCCGGTCTTGAGGGGTGAATCACTCGGGCCCGGATTCTTCGCCGATCATCTGCCGCAACGCCTCCAGGTAGGCGGCGATGGCGTCCCTGCGCGCTCCCAGGTCAACCCATGCGTCCAGTTCCTCCAGGAGCACCTTCTCTTTCTCGAACTCCCTGTCAATGGTCTCGCCGACGCTCTTGAGACGCTGCTGCAGGTCCGCCATCCGATCGGTCAGCTCCTGGTCCGGGGTGAAGGAGTCTATCTGCTCCTGCACGCTCTCGGCCTGCCGGCGCAGGTCTTCCGGGGCGGGCAGGTCGGCCAGCGGATTGCGCGCGGACTCCGCCGCCTCCAGCGCGGCCCGGAGAATGTTCTCCTGGCGCAGCGCATCGGGAACCGTGTCGGCGGGCCGGCCCGTCTGCTCCAGGGCACTCTCGACCTGCGACGGCAGCACCTCGGCGCGCTCGCGTCCGCTCTCATCGAAGCTCTTGGTCAGCTCTTCCACCTTGCTCTGCAGATCCTGAGCTTCCTGCTGGACTTTCTGCTGCGTTTCCTGCGCTTTGGCCACGGCCGAGGAGAGGGTCTGGTCGTATGCCTGGACGGCCTCGTCCACCTCCTCGGGTGCGAGATCGGCGGCCTTCAGGGCTGCCGCCAGCTTGCCTTTAGCCTTGAACACTTCCTGGAGGACTTTGACGGCTTCCTGGCGCCACTTCTCCTGCGCCTGCAGCCGCGCGAGTTCCTTCTTGCCCTCCAGAACCGCGAAGATGCCCGGCTTGACCTCGCGCCACTTATCCGCCACCTCTTCACGTATCTGGTCCGCCCGGTCTTTCACTTCCGCGCGGAGTTCGTCCACCTGCTCCCGGTAGCGAGCCAGAATTCGCTCCGGCAGTTCCGCTTTACGCTCTCGGGCCTTCTGCTCCGCCTCCGTCCCCGGTTCCCAGTCGCGCACCAGGTAGATGGCCGCTCCGGCCACCGGCTCGCCGTCCGGGCCCCACGGATACGGGTTGACCTGTATCCAGTCGGCCCATTCCTGGCGGGTGGGGATGCGCGCCAGGCGCCAGGCGGCCAGCAGTTCCGCCTGTTTCTTCGTCAGGCCTGTAATCGGCTCGTCCGCCTCCGGGTCTCCCGCACCCACATCCGTCCATCGCTCTGGCACGGGTTGATCGGTGGCGCGCAGGTATTCGGTGTATTCACGGACGGTGACGGGCGTCTCCGAGACGTAGACGGACATGCCTGGCCGGGTCAGGACGGGCACCATGCCCGCCGGCGCTCGGGCCTCCTGCGCATCTCCGTCGGGCGGGGCCGGTTGGGGCTCCTTCTTCTCGCATCCCATCACCATCAGGCACGTCAACAGCGAAACGATCGCAATCCTGCGCACCATCTTGCGCCTCCTGTTCTCAGCGATTCAAAGCGCCTCGATACCAGCCTCCGCCGCCATGATAAGCAATCCTGCGGGGCGAATTCCAGCCTTCACGCCTGTTCTTGCTCGGTTTCGGCTCCGCCGGCCTCCGCCAGCTCGTCCAGCCGTTTCTCCAGCTTGCGCAATCGTTTGGACATCTGGGGCAGCCGGCCGATGAGGGCGTAGATGCGCCGCTGCTCGGAAATCGGCCGGGCCGGGTAGCCCAGCAGCACCTCGCCGGGCTCCACGTCGCCGTGCACTCCGGTGCCGGCGCCCAGAATAGCGCCGTCCCCGACGCTCACGTGGTCCGTCACACCCACGTCCTCGGCAACGATCACGCCCTCACCCAGCACCACGCTGCCGGCCAGTTTGGCGTAGCCGGCCATGATGCAGTTGTCGCCCAGGCGGCAGTTGTGGGCGATGTGGCAGTGATCGTCTATCTTCACACCGCTGCCCACCACGGTGTCCTCCACCATGCCCCGGTCCACGGTCGAGACCGCGCCGACCTCCACCCGGTCGCCCAAGCGCACGCCGCCGATCTGGTGGAGCTTCACGTTGCGGCCGTCCCGCTGGAAGAATCCGAAGCCTTCAGCCCCGATCACGGCGTTGTAGTGGATTATGCAGTCCGCGCCGGTCGTAGTCCGGTGGTGGATAGAGGCGTTGGCGTGCACCACGGTGCCGGAGCCGATGCGGCATTGCCGGCCCACGAAGGCATTGGGGTGGATCACCACGCCCTCTTCGAGCACGGTTTCCTCACCCACGTGGGCACCGCTGCCCACGGCGACACCGGACGCCAGATCCGCGGAATCGGCGACACACGCGTCCGGGGCCACGCCCGTCGGCGGTGGGAAACGCTCGGCCACGAACACCTCCAGTATCCGGGCAACCGCCTTCTCCGGGTCCTCGCAGAGGATGAGACACCCATCGAAGCCTTCGATCCGGCAGGGGGCTATCAGCACCCCCGCCTCCGACCCCGCCGCGGCCTGCAACTCCCTGTCGCCGCGGGCGAAGCTGATGTCGGAGGGTCCCGCATACGCCAGGGCGCGTATGTCGGTCACCCGCACATCCGGCTCCCCAAGCAACTCTTCACCCACCAGTTCCGCCACCTCTGACGCCGTCAGTTCAGGCATCTTCCCCCTCGCAGTGCTTCCCAAGGTTCCTTGGACTCGGCTTGCACCGATATGCTACACAGGGCACAATGATGTGGCAAGCGTGCATCGGAATCGGCGGCAAGGACTTTTCACACCTTTCGGACTCGGCGGAGTGCCTGAGCGTGACGACGGAGACGGATGAATTCTACATGAAACTGGCCCTGGCGGAGGCCCGCGCCGCGGCCGGTGTGGGCGAGGTGCCGGTGGGCTGCGTGATTGTGCGCGACGGCCAGGTGCTGGCCCGCGCGCACAACCTGCGCGAGAAACTGGCCGACCCCACCGCCCACGCCGAGATACTCGCGCTGAGGGAAGCGGCCCAGCGGGCGGGCTCCTGGCGCCTGGACGGCGCCGATGTGTACGTCACCGTCGAGCCCTGCTGCATGTGCGCCGGCGCTTTGGTCAACGCCCGGGTGGCGGGCGTGGTGTACGGCATCACCGATCCCAAGAGCGGCGCCTGCGACACGCTCTATGACATACCGCGCGACGAGCGCCTGAACCACCGGCTGGAGGTCCGCGGCGGCGTGCTGCGGGAAGAGGCGCTGGCGCTGCTGCGGGATTTTTTCACGCGTCGGCGGAACTGACGATGCTTTCTGGAGAAAACGCCCTATGGCGGTTGGCAACGGGCTTAACGGTGAGAGGGAGCAGGTCCCGCGGCACCGTCCGCTGATACCCGTCCTGGCCGGGGCCGCGGCGGGCATAGCGTTCGACGGCATCGGGCGGCCGCCCTGGTGGTTTTGGGCCGTCGTCGGAGTCGGTGTAGCGGCGGTCGTTCTCCGGGGCCTTCGGCGGGACCTGCGGCCGTGGGGCAACTGGCTGCTGGCGGCGGCGCTGCTGTTCCCGGCGGCCGGGGCCTATCACGCCTTCCGTTTCCGGATGAAGCCGGCCGATCACCTGCAGAATCTGTCCCTGAAGCCCGACAGCCTCTACTACGTCCAGGGCCGGGTGCGCCGGGAGCCACGCCTGCACTACCGGACGCGCCCGCTCCAGTCGGGCGAAGGAAGCGCCGGGCGGTTCTGGGTGCTGCGGGTCGGCGTGGACTTACTGATCGGGCGGGACGGACGGGAGCAACCGACCGGAGGGGGGCTGGCGGTCTTCGGCGACCCGCCGATGCCGCATCTGGACGTGGGCGACCGCGTGCGGTTCCTGGCGCGCCTCTCGCCCAACGAGCCGCCCGGAAATCCCGGTCAGCGAAACCTGGCCCTGGCGTATGACCGGTCCGGCAGCCACGCCGCCGGTTCGGTGGCTTCCGGCGCGGCGATAGAGGTCCTCAAACGCGCGGCGTGGTATAACCCGAGGGCGGCGGTCGGGAGGCTGCGCCGGATCCTCACCGAACGCCTCGAAAGAACGCTGGATCGGCGCGGCGCCGGGAACAGGGGCGGACTGCTCGCCGCGCTCATGCTCGGAGACCGTGGCGCGCTGCCGCCGGAACGCGAGGAACTGCTCAAGGAATCCGGCACACTGCACTTCCTGGCCATCAGCGGGCTGCACGTGGGCATCTTCTATCTGCTGGTCAGTTACAGTCTGGCCCTGCTCAATCTGCGGGTAGGGGCGCGGGCCTTGTTCAGCATTGCGCTTGTCTGGTGCTACGTCCTGTTCACCGGCCTCCACGTGAGCGCCGTGCGGGCGGGTCTTACGCTCACGTTTCTGCTGGCGGCCCCCGTGCTTCAGCGCCGGTCGGACTCGCTGTCGGCCCTGGCGGCCGCCGCGCTGTTCATCCTGATCTGGTCGCCTCAGCAGCTCTTCTCGCCGGGTTTTCAGCTCACCTTCGTGGCCGTGTGGGCGCTCATCTGCATCTACCCGCAGCTCCAGGGCGTTCTGTGGCCCTGGCAGGATTTCCTGGCACAGGTGCAGGCTCCAGAGGAGCGGACACTCGGAAACGACATGTGGGCGTGGGGGCGCAGCTACCTGCTGTTGGCCTTCACCGTGTGGCTGGCCACCGCGCCGGTCAGGGCCTACCACTTCAACTGCATCAGCTTCCTCGCACCGCTGCTGAACGTCGTGATCTGGCCGCTGCTCCTGCTATTGCTGGGCGTCGGTTTCGTGCTGCTGATCGTTCTGGCACTGCCGATCGCCGGGGCGGGGGTTCTGGCAGGTGCGGCGCTGTTACTGTCCGACGCGGTGAATACCGTGCTCGACGCGGCGGCCGGCCTGCCGGGATTCGGGATGTACGGGCCGGCACCGCCGGTCTGGTGGATCGTTCTGTTCTACGTTTGTCTGGCGGCGTGGATCGTGCGGAGGCGCCTGTGGGCCGGCCATCGTCTCTTCGTCGGGATGGCGCTCTTGCTGGGTCTCACGTTCATCTGGCAGGACGCCGCCGTCCGGTTGGATCGGCACTTCGAGCTGACGTTGGCGGACGTAGGCCATGGCCAGGCCGCCCTGGTCCGGCTGCCGGACGGACAGGCGCTGATGCTCGACGCCGGCTCGGTCAGCACGCGCGCCGGGCAATGGGTCAACGAACTGCTCTGGCACCAGCACGTCGGCCACCTGAACGCCGTGACCGTGTCACATGCCAACATGGACCACTGCGCGTTCCTGCCCGGACTGGCACGCCGCTTCTCGGTCGGGCAGGTCATCACGCGGGAGGATTACGACCTGACGCGCCTCGGTCGGCGCCTGCGTGGAGCGCTGCGTGAGAACGGCGTCCCCATCACGGAGGTCAGCCGGGGAGCCGAGATCGAGGGCGGCGGCCTGGACTGCGACGTCATCCACCCCGACTCGGAATTCCTGACGAACCAGAAGACGGCGGAGAACGACAGGTCGCTGGTTCTGCGGTGCCGTTACCGGGGCCTGCGCTTCCTGCTGCCCGGCGACATCGAGTCACGCGCCATCCTGCACCTGTGCGAGACGAGAGGGACCGCCCTCGAGACGGACCTGCTGGTGCTGCCCCACCACGGCGCCTACCACGAGGGGCTGGAGAGGCTCCTCGATCTGGCAAAGCCCAATGTGGCGCTCGCCAGCGGGCCTACCTCCGACATCGCCGAGCGCACGCACCGGCTGCTCCGCGAACGGGACGTGCCGCTGTTTATAACCGGACGGGACGGCGCCGTGCAGGTAACCCTGCACGAAGGGAAGGCGCGTGCAAGGGCGTTCTCGTCCGGACGCGAGGTCGAATTCCCGGTCGGCGATCAGGACAGCACCTGGGCCAGCACCTCGAAGGCCCGGCCCGCCATGTCGGCCAGTTCGTCGGCGCTCACGCAGAGCGGCGGGTAGAGATACACGACATTGCCGAGTGGCCGCAGCAGCAGATGGTTGTCCAGCGCTCCCTGGTAGATGGCCCGCAGCAGCGGGTCCCAGGCCGGGAGCGGCTCGTTTGAGGGCTCCTCCCGCACCAGCTCGGCCGCGGCCACCATGCCCAGATTGCGGACATCGGCAACATGGGGCAGGTCCGCCCACTGCCGGACCGCCTCGGCCAGTTCTCCCGCGCGCTCGTGCACGTTGGACAGCGTGCCCTCCTCCTCGAACGTCTCCAGGCTGGCCATAGCCGCCGCGCAGCCGATGGGGTTAGCGGTGTAGGTGTGGCCGTGGTAGAAGGTGGTGGCGCCCCCGGCCTCGCCCAGGAAGGAGTCATAGACCTCGCCGGTCGTCAGCGTGGCGGCCAGCGGCATGGTGCCGGAGGTCAGGCCTTTGGAGAGGCAGAGGAAGTCCGGGCTGACCTCGGCCTGCTCGCAAGCGAACATGGTGCCGGTGCGGCCGAAGCCCGTGGCCACCTCGTCCAGTATGAGCTGCACGCCCCAGCGGTCGGCCAACTCGGCGGCCCTCCGCAGGTACTCGGCGGGATAGACGATCATCCCGCCCGCCGCCAGCAGCAGCGGCTCCATGATGAGCGCGGCGATGGTATCGGCGTTCTTGCTCACCGTTTCCTCCAGCAGATCAAGGCACTCCAGCGAGCACTGCTCCCGGTCGAGCCCCATCGGGCAGCGGAAGCAGTACGGGGCGGGAACGCCCAGAGAATCGAACATGACAGACCCGAAGGCCCGCCGGAAGGACCCCACCCCGCTGACGCTCATGCACCCGATGGTGTCCCCGTGGTAGCCGGGCTCCAGGCAGACGAAACGGCACTTCTCCGGCCGGCCCCGGTTGCGCCAGTGCTGCAGGGACATCTTGAGGGCCACCTCCACGGCGGTCGAGCCGTCGTCCGAGTAGAACACCCGCTCCAGCCCAGGAGGTGCGATGCTGACCAGGCGCTCCGACAGCTCGATGGCGGGGCGGTGCGTCACCGCCGCAAACAGAACGTGGTCGAGCTCGCGCATCTGCTTCTCGATCGCCTCGCGGATGCGCGGGTGGCCGTGGCCGTGGACGTTGCACCACCAGCTCGATATGGCGTCGTAGTACCAGCGACCGTCGGCGTCGAAAAGCTTCACCCCTTCCGCGCGCTCGATCAGCAGCGGCGGCTCCGCCTCCAGCCGGCTCATCTGGGTGTAGGGGTGCCAGTTGTACTTCAGGTCTTTGCGCAGCCAGTCGTTCATGGTTCCCAATGTTCCATAAGTTCATCGCCGATGGTCCGGAACTGTTCCGCGCCCCGGCTCGGGTCGCTCAGGTAAGGCATCTCGCCCAGCACGGGAACGCCGGAAACCGTGGAGACGATCCGCGGATTGTCCCGCAGTATCTCCGGCTCCCCTTCGCGGGAGAGGCGGTTGAACACCAGGCCAACCACAGGGATATTGCGGCCCTGCAGCGCCTCTATGGTCAGGAGCGAATGGTTGATGCACCCCAGCCGATTGGCGACAACCACCAGCGCGGGAAGGCCCAGCTCGGCCACCAGGTCGCCCAGCAGCAGGTCCTCGGTCAGCGGCACGGCCAGTCCGCCGACGCCCTCGACCAGCACCACGTCATATCCCCCCTCGAGTTGGCGGTAGGCAGACCGGATGCGGTCCGGATCAACGGCGCCGCCTTCCAGGGCCGCCGCCAGATGGGGCGATGCGGGGAAACCGAACCTGTAGGGACAGCGAGCGGAATTATCCAGTTCTTCCGGTTTCTCGCCCCCCGGGGCTGCATGGACCGCCAGGTCCATGGCGCCCTCGTCGCAGCCCGTCTGCACCCATTTCTGCGTCACGACGGACCGCCCGGTCTCCCGCAGGTAGGCGGTCAGGTATCCGGTGATAACGGACTTGCCCACCTCGGTGTCGGTGCCGGTTACGAAGAGCCCGCTCATGGTCTTCCCTCGCAGAGATGGACCTGATACGTCGCCTCTATCCGCCCTTCGCGCCGCGGGTAGGCGCGGTCGAGTTTTCTGATGAGCGACGGCGTCCAGAACAGCGTGTCCTCCGGCGCCGGGCCGCGCGTGCCCGTGTATTTGATGCTCCGCAGCAGTTCCCAGACGGAGTTGAAGGACTGCGTGTATCGCGTCTGCTCCACCCGGACGTGACCGAAGGCGTCGTGCATCATCTTCGAAAGGGCGTCCGCGTCGGTGAACCGCGTGGCCGTGACGCGGGCGGAAGCGCCCAGAACCTGGCGGAGCGCCGTATCCAGTTCGGCGTAGGTGCCGGGGCCGAAGAAGGAGAAGGTCAGCGCGGCCTCCTCGGTCAGCATCTCCGCGTAGCGGTCCAGCGTCTCCGGCAGGTGTCGGAACCACTGGAAGGTGGCATTCGACGTAATCAGGTCGTACGCACCCGGGAGCGGGTCCTCGGCGTCGGCCTGAACGAACTCGATGCCGGCGCAGTCCTGCCGCCCCCGCGCTACGGCCAGCATCTGGGGGCAGACGTCCACGGCGCGGATGTCGGCGTCCGGGAAGGCGTCCCTTAACATGCGGGTGTAGAGGCCCGTTCCGCAGCCGGGCTCCAGCACGGTCCGGGGCCGCTCCACCTGCGTGAAGTCCAGCAAGTCCGCCGCCGCCCACTGCTGCGGCGCGGCATGGCGGTCGTATTCGTCGGCCACCGCCGCGAACCGGTCTATGACCGCCGATTCCGTCATTCCGCCGCCTCCCTCACAAATCCCTTCGCCAGGAAAGCCGCGTGCCCGACGCCCGGGAAGACTTTCAACTCCGCACCGGATGCCTGCGCGGCCAGCCGGCGTGTCTCGGCCACCGGCGCCACGCGGTCCTCTTCGCCGTGCACAAAGGTCACCGGGCAGTCCGGCAGTCCATCCGGCTCCACCGACTGCCGCGCCAGGTAATCCAGTCCCTCCACAAGCAGGTTCGTCTGCATGTCTTCCAGATACTCCGGCAGCAATTCCTTCCTGAAACGCCGGTATGCGCCCGACAGGTCGGGCAGGAAACACCGCCGGTAGAATCGCGACAGAAAGCCACGCCGTTCCTGTTGTACGGCGCCCCGCACCGCTTCTATCTCCTCCGCCGGGTAGCGCGGCCTGACTCCGACCAGCACAAGCCTGCCGACATCCTCCGGGTGCTCTCGGGCCATCTCCAGGGCAATGTAACCTCCCAGCGACCAGCCGACCAGCGTGACCGGGTCGTCCTTCAGCATCCCGGCCTCCGGGATGCCGCGCCCGGCGCGCCAGCCCGGGGGCCATTCCCGCAGGCCGAACACCCGCCAGTCGGTCGCCCAGCCGGGGATCAGTATGACGCGCTCTTGGCCGCTTTCATCCGCTTCCGGCCGGTTTCTCGGGTTCACCCAGGGCCTCCAGAACTCTCTCCAGTTGCTCGTCCGCGTGCCGGCTGCAGAGCGAAAAACGGAGCCGTGCGCTGGCCTCTGGCACCGTGGGCGGGCGGACGGGCAGGACGTAGATCCCGCGCTCCCGCAGCCGTGCCGCCAGCCGGACCGCTGTCCCGCTCTCGCCCACCAGGACCGGCACGATCTGGCTCTCTCCCTTCACCTGCCAGCCATGTTCCCGGAGGCGGCGCCGGAAGCGGTCGGCCTTTGCCAGCAGTTCGGTGCCGCGCTCCGGCCCTTCTCGACACAGTCGGACGGCCGCCAGGTCGGCCGCGACCACGGACGGCGGCAGCGCGGTCGAATACACGAAGCTCCTCGCCGCGTTCACCAGATACTCGACGGCCACGGCGTCGGTCGCCAGGTAGGCGCCGAATCCGCCCAGCGCCTTGCTGAACGTGCCCATCACAAACTCCACCCTGTCGGACAGCCCGGTCCCTTCCACGCGGCCGCTCCCACGCGGGCCGAAGACGCCCGTGGCGTGCGCCTCGTCCACCAGCAGGCGGCAGCCGTGGCGCTCTTTCAGGTCCACCAGATCGGGCAGCGGAGCCAGGTCGCCGTCCATGCTGAAGACCGTCTCCGTGACGATCAGCGCGTTCCTGTGATCCGCCCGGTGCCGCTCCAGCAGGTCGGCCAGGTGCTCCGTATCGTTGTGGCGAAAGCGATAGTGCTCGGTCCGCGACAGCAGTATGCCGTCCAGCAGGCTGGCGTGGGCGGCCCGGTCCGCGAAGACGGCGTCCTCGCGCCCGGCCAGGGCCGGGATGATGCCCACGTTGGCCTGGTAGCCGGAATTGAACAGCAGGGCCGCTTCCTTGCCCTTGAAAGCGGCGACCTCGCGCTCCAGCTCGTGGTGCAGGTCCAGGTCGCCGCTCATCAGCCGGGAGGCGCCCGACCCGGTCCCGAGCCGGCGGACCGCCTCCTCCGCGGCCTTCTTCAGGGCCGGTTCCGACGAGAAACCGAGGTAATCGTTCGAGGAAAAATCAACGAGCTCGCGCCCCTCGATGACGACGCGGCCCGGGCTGCGTGCCTCAGCGGGAGCCAGCTCACGTAGAATGCCCTCCTCGCGGCGGCGCTCCAGGAAACTTCTCAGATCGTCCATGCCTCGCGGACGGCCTCCAGAAGTAAGCGGTCTTGCTCCACCGGGCGGCCCCGCCGGGTCAGGTAATCGCCCAGGATCAGCCCGTTCGCGCCGGCCATGAACGCCATTCCCTGGAAATCGCCCAGTCCGCTCTCGCGTCCGCCCGCCAGCTTGATCGTCCTGCCGGGCATCAGGATGCGGAACACCGCGATGGTCCGCAGGGCCTCGATCGGGCCGATGGGCTCCACGTCCTCCAGCGGCGTGCCAGGGACCGGCATCAGGATGTTGATGGGAACGGAATCCACGTCCATATCTCGGAGCGTAAGCGCCATTGCCGCGCGGTCTCCGCGGGTCTCGCCCATGCCGATGATGCCTCCGCAGCAGACCTGCAATCCGGCCTCTGCGGCGGCTCGCGCCGTCCGCACCCGGTCCTCGAAACTGTGGGTGGTCACAATCCGGCCGAAGTGCTCGGGGGACGTCTCGATGTTGTGATTGTAGCGGCTGAGACCGGCGTCACGCAGGCGGCCGAACTGCTCCGGGCTCAGCGCGCCCAGGGAGGCGCAGACCCCGCATCCCGTCTCGCCGGTGATCGCGCGCACGGCCTCGGCAACCCGGTCCAGCTCCTCCTCGTCCAGCGTCGGCCCGCTGGTGACGATCCCGAACCGCGCGCACGCGGCTTCTGCGGCGTGTTCGGCGGCGGCGAGCATCTCCGAGACCGGCTTCAGGGGGTATTCGGTGATGCCGGTCCGGTGCCGGGCGGACTGGGCGCAGTATCTGCAGTCCTCGCTGCACCGGCCGGCCTTGGCGTTGATGATGCCGCACACCTCCAGCGCGTCGCCCACGCCGTCCCGGCGGCATTGGTCCGCCTGCGCCGCCAGCTCGGCAAGGGGCGTGTCGTAGAGCGCCAGGACGTCCTGCAGATCGCGCATGTGCATTCTCGTGGAGAAGGGCCGGATCGGTGGGTTCATTATAGGGTTCGCGCGGACGGAGTGGCAACCGCTGCCGGGGTTCAACCGCCGGCGGTCAACCCTTCCGCCAGCCAGCGCTCGCGGACCTCGCCGGTGGTGAAGAAGGAGCCGGTGATGCAAACCACGTCGGCGGGCCCTGCGGCCGCCAAGGCCCGCCGGGCGGCGTCCCACGAGTCGGGCTCCAGTTCCAGCCCGCCCTCCGGCTCCAGGCCCACCCGCCGCGCCTCGTCCAGCACGTCCTGCGCGGGCAGTGCCCGGGGGCTGCGGGCCTGTGTGGCCACGAATGACGCGCATCGGCCGCGCAACTGCTCCAGCATCCCGCGCACGTTCTTGTGCAGCGAGCAGCCGAAGACCACGTGCACCGGCCTGCCGGGGAAATGGGCCTCCAGCGCCTCCGTCAGCCCCTCGACGGACTCCCCGGTGTGCGCGACGTCCAGAATGACGGCCGGGCTGCGCTGCAGAAGCTCCATGCGCCCGGGCACGGTGTAGTCGGCCAGCGCGTCGGCGGTCAGCGCCGGATCGGTCTCCAGCGCGGTGGACCGGGACGTCAACTCCAACGCGCCCACGGCGGCCACCAGGTTGTCCAACTGGTGCCGACCCAGCAGCGGGGTGTACACGTCGTCGTAGTTCGCACCGGGGGTCTTCATCGAGAAGCGCCACCCCACCGGGTCTTCGCGGCGGTCGGCGGGCGCGCTGAGCGCTTCCGCCTGAGTGACCGTCAGCTCCCGGCCGACTTCCCATCGCGGGCAGTGCCGCTCGTCGGCGACCGCCCGCAGCGTGCGCAATGCACCGGGATAGCGCTGCCTGCCCAGGACCACCGGCACGCCCTCCTTCAGGATGCCGGCCTTCTCGCCCGCGATCGCCTCGATGGTGTCTCCCAGCTTGTCCATGTGGTCGTAGCCGATGGCGGTGATAATACAACAGGCAGGTTTGACCACGTTGGTTGAATCCAGGCGGCCGCCAAGGCCCACCTCGACCGCTGCCCACTCCGCCCGTCGCCTGGCGAAATGGTGAAAGGCCACCCCGGTGAGCAGCTCGAAGTACGTGGGCGAGCGCAGATGCTGCTCCCGTTCCTCCCGGTGTTTCTCCCGGACGTATGCCTCCAGCGCCCGGACGGATTCGAGGAACTCCCGCTTACTGATCATGCGGCCGTCCACCCGGATTCGCTCCCGGTGCGTTATCAGGTGGGGTGAGGTAAGCAGCCCCGTGGTGTGGCCGCAGCGGCTGAGCACGTGCGCCGCCGCGCCGGCCGTGGTGCCCTTGCCCTTCGTCCCGGCCACGTGGATGATGCGGAACCGTTCCTGCGGATTGCCCAGGGCGGCCAGCAGCTTCCGCGTCCGGTCCAGGTTCAGGGTGCGCACGTTGTAGGACCAGGTCTTCCGCTTCTCGTAGTCGAGGGACTCTTCCAGGAAGCCTATCGCGTCCCCGTAAGAGCGAAGCCGGTCGGACGGATCGGGCACCGTTGCCTCCGAAGTTTGACAGACAGGGACACCGCGCGTAGACTGGCAGTCCCGGTTGATGTAATCGGGCGAGGAACGTAGTGTCCCACCACTCCTTCGGAAAGTCAAGCGGAGCATCACCATGCCCATCGTGACCGACCCGCAGCGGACCCGCGAACTGCTGGACGAGCTGCGCGAGCGACGTGTTGCCCTGCCGTGTTTCTGCACCGAGAACGCCTGGACCACGGAGACCATCCTGAAGGCCGCCCGGACCGCCGGACGGCGTTTCGGCCTGGCCGATCCGCCCGTCTCCATAGCCTTCACGGGCGGCTACCCCGCCCGGCAGAATCTGGGGAATTACTGGGAATGCAGCGACCAGCAGATGGGGTTCGACGGCCTGATGAGTGACCTGCGGACCCTGATGGACGAGCGCGGACCGTACGGGCACTGCCGCGTCTATCCCATGCTCGACCACGGGCAGCCCGACGAGGACCGGTGGCTGCTGCAGGACCGGCTGGACGAGTTTGCCATGGTGATGTTCGACGCCAGCCACTCGCCCCTGGAGGAGAACATCCGCCGCACCGCCCGCTACGTCGAGGCCCATTCCGACCGGGTGGTGATCGAGGGCGCGGTGGCCGAGCTGAAAGAGGCTCGCGAAGAGGTAACCGCGCCGGCCATGACCACGCCGGAGCAGGCCCGGCGTTTCCTGGACGAGACCGGCTGCGACCTGATTGTGCCCAACGTGGGCACCGAACACCGCGCCGCGGAGGCCGGCCACGCGCATTACGACGGCGGGCGCGCCCGCGAGATATCCGACCTGGCCGGGCGGAAGCTCGTTCTGCACGGCACAAGCTGCATGGGCGAGGCGGACCTGAGCGCGGTGCCCGGCGACGGGTTCGTGAAGGTGAACGTCTGGACCATCATCGAGAAGACCGGCGCGCGCAAGATGGTCGAATACGTGCTGCGAAACGTCGGCCACCTGGTGGAGCGGGACGAAGTGGACGAGTTGATCGAGGAGGGCCTCCTGGGGGAGCGCCTCTCCACCCCGGAATTCATTGACGAGCAGTTTGAAGGGGACATCGGCCCGCACCTGGATTACTTCCCCATCGTGGAGCTACGCGAGCGCTGGGTGCAGGAGGTGGCCGAGACACTGGGTCGGTATTTCGTGATGTTCGGCTACGAGCGCCTCGGCGACTGACCGGCGGACGGGCTGCGGACGGGGCCTTCGACTTGACGCGCGCCGAAGCGACGCTTAATGTTCACATGTAGGCTTCACAGTCTCAGGAAAGAGCGACAGAATCATGTACTTCTCCGGGATAGCCGACGAGGCCGGCGACGACATCGAAACCCAGATCCGGGCCCATCAGGAGCTCGGCTGGAAGCACATCGAGCTGCGCAACATTGACGGCATCGGCGTGGCGGACCTCTGCGACCGCGTCTTCGAGGAGGTGGCCCGGAAAGTCAGCGACGCGGGCCTTGGCATATCTTGCTTCGCCTCCCAGCTCTGCAACTGGGCACGCCCTATCGCGCAGCACCCCGAAATTGACCGCGGTGAGCTCGAGAGGGCCATGCCGCGGATGCGGCGGGTGGGCTGCGAGTTCATCCGGATGATGAGCTATCCCAACGCCGGTTGGCCGCAGGATGAGTGGAAGGAAGAGGTCATCTCGCGCCTGCGCGTGCTGGCGAAGACGGCCGAGGACGGCGGCGTGACGCTGGCCCACGAGAACTGCGACGGCTGGGGCGGCCTGGGCGCCGAGCAATCCCTGGAGATGGTCGAGAAAGTGGACTCCCCCGCCTTCAAGCTTCTGTGGGACACGGGCAACCCCGTCGCCCACGGGCAGGACCCCTGGGAATACTGGAGCGCCGTCAAGGACCACGTGGCCTACGTGCACATCAAGGACGGCCGCATGGAAGACGGGAAGATGACCTACACCTGGCCCGGAGACGGCGAGGGCCACGTGAAGGACGTCCTGCGGGAGCTGATGGACCGGGGCTACAAGGGCGCCGTGTCCATCGAGCCGCACCTTGCCGCCGTGGTTCACGAGGGCAAGGCGGCCTCGGAAGCGAAGAGCGCCTACGATCTCTACGTCGAGTACGGCCGACGACTTGTGAAACTGGTGGAGGGCCTGAAATAAGGCGCCGGCCGATCGGGCCGGTCCGCGGAATAAACCGGGAGCGAGTGCGATGGTTACGGACATAGATCAGGTCGCGAAGATCCAGAACATGTACCGCGAGGGCACCGGCCCGGTGCCGTATGCCACCTTCATGGCCGTGTTCAACCGGCTGCTGCGGGACCCCGATGCGCTTGAACCCAAAGACCCCGATGAGGATATCCTGCCGTTTTTCCGGGCCGTCTGCATGGCCGCCTCGGTAGGCATCCTGGACGCCGAGCAACGGCAGGAGCAGCGCATCCGGGAGTTCCTGGACAACGTCTATCCCGTGTGGCAGGAGGCGATGGAAGAGCGGCAGATGCGGGAATACGACAACATGATCGAGAACCGCCCGGGCGGCCCGGTCGAAACCCCCGAGTTCGAGACGGAGGGCACCTCCGAAGAATCCGCCGCCTTGCTGCGGCGGCTGGGCCTGACCGAGGGTCAGCCGGAGTCTGCCGCGCGGCGCACCTTCGAGTCCGTGGACCGGCTGGTGGAGGATATGCGGGGGCAGGATGCGCCGCTGGAGCGCACCACCTGGAGCGAACAGACCGAACTGGCCCATTACCAGATGGGAGAGCACCAGGTGGACGTGACCCTCGTTGAGGACGAGGGCCTGGAATTGCGGCTGGCCGTCGGCGTCGGTCACAGCCGCCTGACCAACCCCGTGGACCAGGTCAAGAAAATCGCCGGCGGCATGGGCTACGAACGCGTCGAGGATTTCGAATGGCAACGGACCCAGGGTGACGTTACCTATGCGCTGAAGATCGAGCCCACCAGCACCCACATCACGTGCGCGCTCCCGCCCGGCGGTTCGGACGACCGGGTTCTGCTGGAACTGCAGCGGACCCACCGGGACCTGGGAGAGGTGGTGGAGCTGCTGCGCGGGTGAGGTTTCACCGGTTTTCCCCATGGCACCACAGGCAACCATAGTCTCGACGGGCGAGGAACTTGTCCGCGGGCGCACTGCGGACACCAATGCATCTTTCGCGGCCGCCCAACTGGACTGCTACGGCTTCGAGGTCAAGAGGCTGCTGGCCGTGGGAGACGATCCCGATGTTCTGCAGCGCGAACTGGAAAGCTGCCTGAGCGACAGCGATCTGGTGCTGCTCAGCGGCGGGCTCGGCCCCACCGCGGACGACCGCACCCGCTATGCCATCGCCGGGGCCGTGGGCCGGAAACTGCTCGAAGATGGAGACACCGCCACGTTCGTCTCGGACCGGATAAACAGCTACGGCCACCAGGTGACTGAAGCCCAGCTCACCCAGGCCCGCTTCCCGGCCGGCGCCGTCATCTTCCCCAATCCACGCGGCACCGCGCGCGGCTTCGCCTGCCGGGCGGACGGGGCGTGGCTGGTGGCCATGCCGGGCGTGCCACACGAGATGCGCGCCATGCTGACCGAGAGCATTCTGCCCTTCCTGATGGAAGAATTGATGCCCGACCGCTCCGTGGCGGTCGAGAGGATCAACCTTTTCCCCATCCCCGAGTCGCACGTGGACGCGCGGCTGGCGGACGTGATGGACGCCGGGCGCAACCCCACCCTCGGGATCACGGTCCGCGACGGCGTCATCACCGTCAGTATTCGCGCCCGCGCGGCCACCGAACAGGAGGCGGAAGACCTGATGCGGCGGGACGTGCAGGTGGTGGAAGAACGCTTCGGGGATCTGGCCTTCGGCCGGGGCACGGACGCCCTGGCGGACGCAGTGAGCCGGGAACTCGAGCGCACCGACAGTTCGATCGCCGTGGCGGAATCCCTGACCGGTGGCCTGATCGGGCACATGCTGGTGGACGTTCCGGGCATCTCGCGGTTCTTCCTGGCGGACGTGGTGGCCTACAGCAACGAGGCGAAGATCAGCCAGCTCGGGGTGCCCCGAAAGCACATCGTCGAGCACGGCGCCGTCAGCCCGCAGGTGGCGCGAGACATGGCCGTGGGCACATGCCGCGCGGCCGGCGCGGACCTGGGCCTCAGCACCACCGGCATCGCGGGCCCCACCGGCGGCACGGAGGAAAAGCCCGTGGGCCTGGTCTACGTGGGGCTGTGCCTGAACGGCGAGACGGCCGTGCGCGAACTGAACCTTCGCGGAGACAGATGGCGCATCAAAGACCGTTCGGCGAAGTATGCTCTGAACTTCGCCCGGCTGGCCCTGAAAAATGGGCTGAAATCCATCGGCGCTTAGGATACAATGCGCCGTGTCAATCGTGGGAAAGGGCAAGGAGCCATGGCGGCCAAAAGCGAAGACGGCTACATAAGGTGGCGGTGCAAAAACTGCGGGCAGAAGCTGAAGGTGAAGGAAAGCTACGAGGGCGGCAACCGCATCAGGTGTCCCAAGTGCGGACAGCCCACCACCGTGCCGCTGGCCAACCTGGACGCCATCGCCGCCGGCACGGACATGGAGGAGACCGGAGACCCGGGCCAGTTGCAGCTCGACCCGGACCGCCTGATAAAACAGCTACGCGGCGAGGATGAAGAATCCGAGGGGCCCGGCTCCGCCGGCTCCAAGCCGTCCCTGCGAGACAAAAAGTGGAGCCCGGGCAAGGCGTTCGGCCGCATCGAAGAGGTGGACGACCTGGTCACCGCCGTCAACAAGATCAACCAGGAAACGGCGCGTGAAGTGCAGCGGCTCTACAGGGATTCGGACCTGAAGCCCGGCAAACGGGCGCAAGAGATGGAAAATGCCGGCAAGTATCGGCGCGACCGTCTGCGAGAAATCCTTGAGATTCGCCTGGAAACCATTCAGGATAAGCTTCGTCCGCTGGACGAGGGGCACGAGCGGTTGACGCAAACCCAGCTCAATGAACGAGATCGCCTGCGGCAGGCCTACGAGGCGGTGCGCTTCTTCGGGCGCTACATCCTGGGCATTGACGTGTGACGGGCAAAATGTGGCGGGCGCGCTTTGTGGTGAGCGCGGCTTTCCGTTAGCATACGAGGGTGGAATGGGACCGTCCGAGACGCCCCGACCTTACGGAGGAACGGCATGAACATCTGGAACTATCTGGTGCAGATACACACCGCGGGCGACGTGCAGGCATTGGTCATCTTCTGGGGGATCGTGGCCGCGCTGGTGTTGTTCGTCATTTTGCAGGTGCTTCTGCTTCGCAGCCGGGGCAAGGCGACCCGCGCCGTCGAGGTGGCACGGGACGCCACCGAAGAGGTCAAACGCCTTACCCGCGAGATGGACGAGCTGGAACGCCGCATGGAGAAACGACTGGACTCGCGCACCAGCGAGATGGACAACCGGGTCACCAACAAGATCAATCAAAAGGGCGACATGATCCAGGAGCGCCTGGAAGAGCGTAGCGCCTCCCTGTCGAACTCCATCAGCAAGCTGGAGTCCCGCGTGAACGGCGCCGCCGAGGAGGTGGACCGCTTCCGAAAACGCGTTGACGAGGTGGAAGAGCGCATCCCCAACCTCTTCGACCGACTCGACGCCTTCCGCGAGAGCCTGGGAAAGACCTTCCAGGTCGAACTGAACGGCGTGCTCAGTTCCTTCGACAACTCCGTCGCCAGCGTTCTGCAACAGATGAAGTCGGAACTGCAGCTTGGCATCAGCCGCATTGAAGGCATCGAAAGCATGGTGCAGAGCCGCCAGAGCGCCGAACGCAACCTGCTGGGGCCGGCCAAGACCGCCGAACCCGCCGGCGAGGGCCCCGAGGAGGACGAGTTCGAGGAGTGGGAACAAGAAGCCAAGGAACTCGCCGAGCAGCCCGAGGAAGAAGAGGAAGCGGACCTGATGCCGGAAGAGCAAACAGCAGGAGAAGGGGAGCTGGAAGAGGAAGAGTTGGCGGAGGAAGTTTCCGAGGAGGGTTCGCTGGCCGAAGCGCTGTTGCGACTCGAAGAGCGGGAACCCGAAGAGGAAGACATCGAGGCCGAAGAGGCTGAAGAGGAAGACGAATTCGGCGACGAATCCGCAGGGCTGCTCGGACGCCTGGGCCTCGATGAGCAAGAGCCCGGAAGCGCCTCGGAAGCTGCGGAGCCCGGCGAGGAGCCGGAAGAAGACGAAGAGGATGAAGAGAAATTCTGAGGCGCGGGCTCAGGGCTTTGAGCGCTCTCCAACCGCTTCGGTCAGCTTCTCGAAGTCGGACACGCTCAGTTCCTCTACGCGCATCGCGGGCAGCAGTTCAGTGTCCTCAATCACCCGGTCCACCGGCACACCCTTCGTCGCCAGCTTCAGCGCCTTCCGCAGGGTCTTCCGCCGGCTGGTGAACAACCGGCGCACCAGTTCGGCGAAGGCCGTATAGTCTTCCGTGCAGTGTCGCTCTTTGCAGCGCCTCAACCGCAGGAAAGCCGAGTTCACCTCGGGCGCCGGCCAGAAGGCGTGGCTGCCCAGCGTGAACAGCCGCTCCACCGTGGCCCAATAGTCCACGTAAACCGTCAGCGGCCCGTAATCGCCCGTGCCCGGCTCCGCCGTCATCCGCCCCGCCACCTCGTCCTGCAGCATCAGATACAGCTCGACCGGCCGCAGCTCCCATTCCAGCATGTTCACCACCACGGGCGAGCTGATGCGGTAGGGCAGGTTGCTCACCACCTTGAATTTCCCCTCGGCTTCCTCCGTCGCATCCCGCACGGCGCTCGTCACGGCCGGGTTGATCCGGTGCTTGGACTCCAGCGCATCGCACCGCAGCAGTTCCACATTCGCGCAATCGGCCAGATTCTCCGCCGCGATCGCGTGGAGCCTGTCGTCTATCTCGACGCCCACGACACGCCGCGCGCGCGCCGCCAGGAGGGCCGTCAGCCGGCCCAACCCCGTGCCGATCTCCAGAAGCACCTCATCCCCGCTCAGCTCCGGCGCCTCGGCCACGCGCTCCAGGTCGCGCACCGAGGCCAGGAAGTTCTGCCCCAACCCCCGCCTGGCCCACACACCGTGGCGCTTCAGCACTTCGAGCGGATGCTCGCGTATCCATGACTGATCGGTTGACTCGTCCATGGCAGTTCGGCTCTCCGGTAAAGACAACTGGGAATATAGAAGCCCGGACGGCACCGGTCAAACGCGGGCCCGTCAGTCCGTTTCGCAGTCCTCGTTCTCTTCCGGCTTGCGCACAACCACTATGAGCGGACACGGGGCATCCGTCATGATGCTTTCGTGAATCTCTCCGAAAATGCGCTCCTTCACCGACGGCCGGTATTCACCGATGACCACCAGGTCGTGGTTTCCGGCCCGCTCGACCACCTGGTCCACCACTGCCTCGCCGGAGCACGTTTCCGTGTGCAACTGATCCTCCGGCACGCCCGCTTCGGTGAAGTGCCGCACGTAATCCTCCGCCCAGCCCTCTTCCAACTGCTCGTCGGACTCGGGGAACCGCAGCAGGGTTACCCCGGTGTCTGACTCCCCGACCAATCCTCCAATGAAGTCGGCGATAGCCACGGGCTGCCGGTCCCCGCGGCCGTCAGCGACCAGCCGCCGTAGAGCACGATGGCCCCCAGCAGGAGGACCAGCAGCATGACAACAAAGCTCTGCAGCTCGCCCGCGCTCCCCGTTCCCCGGATGTTCACCCACTTGAGGGCTACGGCAGCCAGCAGGGCTATGGCAATGACGGACACGGCAGGATCGAGGCCCAGCTCGGTGAGCCCGCCCAGGAAGTAATGGCCGAAGCCGACGAGGTAGAAAGCCGACGCGAAGATCAGTCCCACCCACAGGCCCGCACCCGCCACGGCTCCCGGCAGAGCACCCAGCCCTCGGGAGACGAAGTAGTACGCGCCGCCGCTCCGGGGCATGGCTGTCGCCAGCTCCGAGGCCGGCAGCGCCACCAGCAGAGCCACCACCGCCCCGATCGTGAAGGAGACCGTAGATGAAAGCCCCGCCTGCCTCGCCGCCAAACCCGGAAAGACGAACACCCCCGCCC
>CAYVBE010000021.1:0-33198 GCA_964448935.1 uncultured candidatus Brocadiaceae bacterium | reverse complement strand
CAGCGCTGCGTGCGGCACGTTGACCCGGACAGCGGGTTGGTGGAGACCGACCGGGGGACGCTCCGTGCCGACGTCCTGTTGATCTGCCTGGGGTGCGAGACCAGGTACTTCGGCGATCAGCAGGCCCGTGAGCGCGCCATCGGCCTGCGCTCCCTGGAGGAGGCCCGCCGCATACGAACCGCCCTGCTGCGACTCGCCCGCGAATCCCACGACGCGTCAGGGTCCCGGCCGCATATGTTGATGGTCGGCGGCGGCTACACGGGCTTCGAGACGGCCGGGCAGGCGGCCTACATTCTCCACAGGGAGTTGGGATGGCCGCCCGAGAGCATTCCGGAACGGCTGCCGATCGTGATACTGGAGAAAGCCCCGGATGTCCTCCGTACCTGCTCCCCCACCGTGCGACGCTGGGCGCGGGAGGCGGTGCGGCACCTGGGGGTTGAGGTCCGCACCCGATGCACGGTGGAGGAGTTCACGGACACCGGCGCCGTCCTCACGGACACCGGCGCCGTCCTCACGGACACCGGCGCCGTCCTGACGGACGGCACCGAGGTCCCACGCGCACTGGTTACCTGGAGCCCGGGCGCAACGCCGGGAGAAGCGGCGACCGCCCTGGAGACTCCGAGAGTGAAGGGCGGCCGACTGGCGGTGGATGAATTCCTCCGGCTGCCCGACTGCGAGATCGCCTTTGCGGCGGGCGACGTGGCCGGTCCCGCACCCCGCGGAGACGTGCTACGGATGGCGGTGCAATTCTCGCTGGGGGCCGGGGCGGTGGCCGCCCGGAACGCGCTGCGTACGCTGGCAGGAAAGCCCTTGCGGCGGTTCGACCCGCCGGACCTGGGCTACGTGGTGCCGCTGCTGCCCGGCCGGGCGTCCGGGGTGGTGCTGGGCAAGGAAATGTGGGGCCGCGCGCCGAGCCTTCTCCACTACGTGATGTGCTCCCTGCGCTCGTGGCGTTGGGAGGATCGTCTGGGAGTCCTGAACGACTTCATATCGAGGAGGGCCGGATGATGCACGAGAACGGAACTGGAAGTCTGATAGGTTGGCTGTTCGGAAACCGCGCGGGGAGCCTGGCTCACCGATGGGCCCTGGTGCCCCTGCGGCTGATGATCGGGGTGATCTTCGTCACCCACGGCGCTCAGAAGGCGTTTGGCGCGTTCGGGGGCGGGGGGTTCGGCGGAACGGTGAACATGCTGACGGGGCTCGGGTTCCCGGTCCCAGAGGCCTTCGCCGTGATGCTGATCCTGGCAGAGCTGGTTGGTGGAGCGCTGCTGGTGCTCGGGATCATCCCCCGGATTGACGCCCTGGCCCTGTTCATTGTCATGGCCGTGGCCATTACCACAGCCCACTGGAGCGACGGCTTCTTCGGCACGCACATGCAGCAAGTCATCGCGGCGGCATGCGTGACCATTTTCATCACGGGAGGCGGCGCACTGTCATTGCAGCCGAGCAGACCCCGCTCAGTGGAGGCAGAGCGAGAGGAAGAGTAAGGTAAGCAGCGCCGTGCCGAACCGCGCCGTGCGGGCGTCCACGTCCGGCAGCCGCTCGCCGCGCCAGACGCGCCGGAGCGTTCCGAAGATGAGCACGAGCAGTAACGGGGCGAAAACCGCCTCCGGCCCGGCCAGGCCCGTCAGGCCGAACGCCGCCACGCCGAACGTCTGCCCCAGCACGAGAACCGTGTAGAGGACGCGCTGCCCCCGCGAGCCGATCAGTTGCGCCATGGTGCGCGTGTCCGAGGCAGCATCCTCCGAATAGTCGCGCAGGTTATTGCCCGCAAGCACAGAAGTCGTGACCATCCCCACGGGCACGGAGAGCACGAGGAGTTCAAAGGACATGCCGACCCCCTGCGCGTAGGCCGCCCCGCCCACGATCAGCGGCCCGAAGACGACCAGCATGACCACCTCGCCCAGGGCGCGGCCCTTCAGCCGGAAAGGCGGCCCGGTGTATGCGTAGAGCGCGAACACGGCGCCCCCGAAGTAGCCCGCCAGCGCCGGCCCCGCGCGCCACACGAGATACCCCGCCGCGAGAAAGCCCAGGCAGAGGCAGAACAGGGCCTCGTGCAGGATCTGTGGCGCGGTCATCTCCCCCCGCACCAGCAAGCGCCCGGGCCGGCCCTCGTCGTCCTCGTCGCGCCGGTCGGCGCCTGCCGTGAAGTCGAAGTAATCGTTGAACAGGTTCCCGGCGGAGTGCAGCATCAGCACCGCCACCGTGGCGACGAGCAACGCCCCCCAGTCCCATTGCGACGGAGGCAGCACGGCGGCCGTGCCGACCCAGACCGGCAGCGCCGACAGCGGAAAGGAGAAGGCACGCAACGCCCGGAGCCGCAACGCCAACCAGTGCAGCGCGCCGGAATCAGCCATCGCTCATCTCCGCTGCGGTCCGGACGTCCAGCCCGGGAATCTGCCGGTCAAAGACCGGCTGCAGATCGAACACCAGGAAATCCTCCAGCGCCCGGGCGGCCGGCGGCCAGTCGCTCAAAGCTTCCCGGGCCTCGGCGCACAGCCGGGCTACGTGCTCGCATGAAAGCTCACGCCCCCGCGGCCCCATCCCCGCCAGAGTCGGCTTCCGGCGCAGCGCGTCGGTGCCCAACGTCTTGCCCGCGCTCTCGTCCCTCCCCACGGTATCCAGCAGATCGTCGCCAACCTGATAGGCCGTGCCCACCAGGTAACCTGCCTCTTCCAACGCGGCGCCGAGGGTCTCGTCCTCACCCGAAGCCACCCGGGCGGCGAATGCGAACAACGGCCCCGTGGTGCCCCGGGCGCGCGCCAGACAGTCCGCTTCGCACGCCTCTTCGCCAAGGGAAAGCAACTCCTGGCGCGCCTCGGTGGCGGCCACCTCGGCCAGCTTCGCGGCAAAAAGCTCCACCCACTCGGGCCGGGTTCGGGCGACCGTCCGGAAGGCCGCGCACAACAGCAGGTCGCCCAGCAGTATGGCGCCCTTCCTCCCATGGCTCTGCCACAGAGTGGACGTGTGGCGCCGCGTCAGTCCGCCGTCCACCACATCGTCATGGCAAAGGCTGGCGGTGTGGACCAGCTCAACGGCGGCGCACGCGTTCAGCAGGTCGGCGCGCCGGATGTCCGCTCCGGGCCGGGCCGCCAGGCGCGCGGCCAGGCGCGTGCGCAACATCTTGCCCCCCGTCATGCCCTGCAGTGTTCGCTCCTCGACGAACGGGCCGAGCAGTTCGCGCACACATGCCCCGACCAATTCTTCGACGTCCCCCACCATCCCGGACAGTTCCTTGGCCAACCTTTCGCCCCCCGGTTGAACATATCGGCCGGGCAATCATCCGCTCTTCAGCCTAACCCCAGGAAAGGGACGCGTCAAACAAGCTCTTCTGGAAATGGCATCGGCAAGTAGTAACGTCCAGTCTTCTGCGGGTAAGAATGTCCGTTGACACCTGATCCAGCGGCGACCGGGCGGCACGGTTGACGGAAGCCGTGGGCTGCCGTACAACTACAGATGGGGAAAGACGTAAGAAGGCATCACTGCCATGAGGGGGCAGGACGATGGGGGAAAAGATGCAGGCTTTTGTGATGAAGAAGGTGGGCGAAGTCGGGCTGACGGAGAAGCCCGTGCCGGAGGACCCGGGACCGAACGGGGCGATCGTCAGGACGACCAGAGCCCTGATCTGTTCCAGCGACACGCACACCGTGGCCGGCGCCATCGGCGAACGCGAGAACCTGACGCTGGGCCACGAGGCCGTGGGCGTCGTCCAGAAGCTGGGGTGTGCCGTGGAGGGCCGGTCGGAAGGGGAGAGGGTGGCGGTTAACGCCATCACGCCGTGCTACAAGTGCGAGAACTGCCTGCGCGGCTATCCCTCCCAATGCACCGAGATGCTGGGCGGGTGGAAGTTCGCCAACATCAAGGACGGCGTTTTTGCGGAGTACTTTCACGTCAACAGCGCCGAGGCCAATCTGGCGCCCATACCGGACGAGGTGCCGGACGAAGCGGCCGTCTACTGCTGCGACATGATGTCCACCGGTTTCGCGGGCGCGGAGAACGCCGACATACCGATCGGCGGCACAGCCGTGGTGTTCGCACTGGGACCGGTTGGCCTGATGGCGGTCGTCGGCTGCCGCCTGCAGGGCGCCGGACTGGTGATCGGCGTGGACACGGTGCCGAGACGCATGGATCTGGCAAGAGAATATGGCGCCGATGTGGTCGTTGACTTCGAGGAACAGGACCCCGTTGAGGCGGTCATGGAACTAACGGACGGCCGCGGTGCGGACGCCGCAATCGAGGCCCTGGGCGCGGGGGACACCTTCGAGATGTGCGTCAAGGCTGCCCGGCCGGGGGGGACCATCTCCAATCTGGGCTATCACGGAAAGGGCGAATACGTCCGGATACCGCGGGCCGAGTGGGGGTGTTGGCATGAGCGACAAGACCATCCGAACTGCCCTATGCCCGGGCGGCAAAGTGCGGATGGAGCGGCTGATGCGTCTGCTGCAGAACGGACGCGTGGACCCCACCAAAATGACCACGCACACCTTCCCGTTCGACGACATCGAGTCCGCCTTTCGCCTCATGGAGACCAAGGAGGACGGCATCATCAAGCCGCTGATCGAGTTCGAGTGACGCCGACAAGGGTGCCGGCGGGACGAACCGTGCGGGCGCTGAGGACATTCAAAACGAAAGAAGGACTGTCCTGTAAGCTCCGGCACGGCAGCGGCGCACGACAGGTTCTGGAGCCGTCTCCCAAGCGTCGGAAGGGCGACTACCGAAGCGCCTTTAGCGTTGTTCATAGGACCAATCATTCAGGCCCGACGCGGGAAACCGCTCCAAACGAGAATACGAGAGCGCGGCCCATTGACCGGCGTACACTGGGCCGGCCGGAAAAAACAGTGGCGCCCAGCGCGGTCGGCCCCTATAATACGGGTAGTTGAGGGTTTATTCCCCTGTTTCAAAAATCGGAGCTGATGGCACAACTCAAAAGAACGGACCTGGCCCTGACGGCCGAGAGGGCCATCCTGGTGCAGGTCATCCGCCGGAACGACGGTCAGGACCACGACCGGACCTTCAAGGAGCTGGAGAGCCTGGCGCAAACCGCCCGCGCCGTAGTGGTGGAACGGGTGCGCCAGAAGCGCGACAAGCCCGATCCCCGCTATTACGTGGGCAAAGGCAAACGCAACGAACTGGCCGCGCTCTGCGGGCAGGAGAAGGGCGACGTGGTCATCTGCGACGATGAGCTGAACCCCGCCCAAGTCAAGAACCTCGAGAAGTCGCTGGACACCAAAGTGGTGGACCGCAGCGAGCTGATCCTGGACATCTTCGCCTCCCACGCCCGCACCCGTCAGGCCAAGCTGCAGGTGGAGCTGGCCCAGCTCGAGTATCAGCTGCCCCGCCTGAAGCGTATGTGGACCCACCTGGACCGGACGGCGGGCGGCACGCTGGGCGGCCCGGCCGGAGGCGGCATCGGCGTGCGCGGCCCCGGCGAGAAACAGCTCGAGGTGGACCGCCGGCTGGTGCAGCGGCGCATCCACGAACTGAAGAAGGACCTGGAGAAGATTGACAGGCGGCGCCACCTGATGGTCCAGGGGCGCAACCAGAAGTTCGCCACCGTGGCCCTGGTGGGCTACACGAACGCCGGAAAGTCCAGCCTGATGAACGCCCTGACCCATGCCGAGGTCTCGGTGCGCGACAGGCTGTTCGAGACGCTGGACACGCGCACGCGCCAGTGGGAGCTGCCCGACGGCCGGGAGGTGCTCCTGAGCGACACGGTCGGTTTCGTCCGCAAGTTCCCCCACCACCTGGTGGCCTCCTTCCACGCCACCCTGGAAGAAGCGCGGGAGGCGGATGTGCTGCTGCACGTTATTGACGCGGCCAAGCACGACGCGGAGCAGGAGGTCCACTCCGTGGAGGATGCCCTGCACGAGGTGGACTGCGGGGAGAAACCCACCATCTACCTGCTGAACAAGGTGGACCTGGTGGACGACCTGAGTGAACTGCCCCTGCTGCGCAAGCTGGTGGGCGAGACCGTCTGTACAAGCGCCGTCAGCAACGAGGGTCTGGACGAGGTGCGTCGGCGCGTGATGGAGATGCTGGACGCGGATAAGGTGGAGCTGCGCGTTCGCGTGGACGCCGGCAACGGCCGCCTCATCTCCTACCTCTACGAGCACGGCACCGTCACGGACCGCTCCATCACCGATGCCACGCTGCGGTTCCGGGTGAAGATGGACCCGGAGCAGAGCGGCATCGTCCGCAGCATGGGGGGAGAGGTGGAGGCCGAGGCCGACAGCCGCGCAGGCACCTGAATTCCCGCCATCAGTGACCCATGCAGCGCGGCAAGCCCTCGAGCCGTTGGAGCAACCGACCGAGTACGGAAGCCGAACAGCCATGACCCGACCCCTTAAGACCATGCTCCCCTGGGCGATGGTGGCGCTGGTGCTGCTGGGCCTGGGACTGTGGCGGCACGCGCGCCCGGAGGAGCCGCGACTGAGGGTCTGGCAGCAGCCGGGCAAGGCGGGCCGCTACGAGACGCGCTTCAGCCCCATGGGCACGGACGCGCGGCTCGTCGTCCGGGCGGAGAGCACCGAGGATGCCCGGCGGATGCTGCGGCCGGCGGTGGAGGCGGTGCGGCGGGTCGAGCGCCTGATGAGCGCGTATCGGCCGGACAGCGAGGTGAGCCGGCTGAACGAACACACCTCCGACCGCCCCGTCGCGATTTCACCCGAGACGCTGGAGGTGCTGAGAAGAGCCGTCGAGATGTCGCGGCTCACCGACGGGGCCTTCGACGTGACCTACGCCCCGCTGCGGACGCTCTGGCGCCGCGCGGCGGAGCGGGGCAAGCCGCCCTCCGAGCAGGAGCTGGAGGCAACTCTGCAGAAGGTCGGTTCGCAGAAGCTGGCCATTCAAGACGGACGGATGAGAGTCATGGAACCCGGGATGAAGATAGACCTGGGCGGCATCGCCAAGGGCTACGCCATTGACGCCGCGATCGAGGCGATGCGGGCCGAAGGGGCTTCCGCCGCGCTGGTGGACATCGGAGGCGACCTGCGCCTGCTGGGCCGGCCCGGACCGGACGAGCCCTGGCGCATCCGGGTGCGGCCGGTCGAGGGCATGAAGGAGGGCCTGATCCTGGCCCTGCCGCCCTGCGCCGTAACCACCAGCGGCGACTACGCGCGTGGCCTGCGCATTGGCGAGCGGTGGTTTTCGCATATAATTGACCCCCGGACGGGCAGGCCCGTCGCCAGCGTGCCCAGCGCCACCGTGGTGGCCCGGGACGCGACCACGGCGGACGCCCTGGCGACGGCGATCAGCGTGCTCGGACCACGTGAAGGCGTGGCCCTGGTGAATTCCCTGCCGGAGACGGAGTGCCTGGTGCTGTCCCGCCGTGAGGACGGTTCGCTGGAGAGGCACCCGTCCTCGGGATTCGATCGTTACGTGAGCGACTGAACCATGGCGGCCGAAGCGGAAAGACGACTGAAGGTCTCGGACCTGTCCCCGCAGGTGGCCGACGCGGAAGGCAGCGTGGCCGACGCCGTGCGGCGCTTGCTGAAGCGCCGCGACCCTTCGCTGGCAGAGCGGGTGGAGGTGCGCCCGGAAGACAGAGCCGTCCTGCTGCGAGCCGAGGGGGATGATGGCTCCGTTCTTCTGCAACGGGCCGCGCGGATTTTGACGGTGGACCCCGTGGGAGAGGCCGAGGGCGAGTTGGAGGTTGACCCCGCGGATTTCAGCATCGAGACGAACCCCGAGGTGCTGGCCGCCGCGCAGCACGAGGAACTCCTGCGCAGCCGGGTGCGCTATCTCCCCTATCCGGTGTGCGAATGGTTCGAGATCAGCACGGGGGAGCTGGTGGTGACCGAAGCGGAGATAGTCTTCGAGCCCAAACAGCAGATAACGCCGGAAGAGGGCACGGCCCCCTCCGGGGAGCACCGGTTGCCTCTGGGGCAGGTGACCGAGGTGCGCAGGGGGGAGTGGTGCCAGGTGCCCTGCCTGATGATCGAGACGCCGGGGCGGACGTACCGCTACGGCTGGCCGGCGGAGCGGCGCGGGCTGGAGTCCATCTTCAACGTGGACGAATGGATCGCCCGGCTGCGGGCCTTGCTGCAGGAGGAACCGTGAAGCGCTTCGGGCTGCCCCGAAAGGCAAGGCTGACACGTTCGAAGGATTTCCAGCGCCTGCGCCGGCAGGGAAGGCCGCTGGTGGAGCCGCCGCTGAGGGTGCGGGCCCTGGCGCGTCCGGGGGAGAAGAGCCGGGTGGGCCTGGCCGTCGGGCGCAAGGTGGGAGGAGCGGTCGTGCGCAACCGTTGGCGGCGCGCCATCCGGGAGGCGTTCCGGCTGCACCGGCACCGACTGAATTGCGGCTACGACATTGTGTTTTCGGTGGACTGGGCGGCGCCGCCCGAGCGGGTGAATTCGGTTGAAGAAGCCCTTATTCGGATAATCGAGCGACTGAACCAATCCCATGAAGAGACTGCCGACACCCATACGGTGGATTGAGCGCGCGGCGGCGTGGACGCTCATAGGGCTGGTGCGGCTGTATCAGCGGGGCATCTCGCCCCTGCTGCCGCGCACGTGCCGGTTCCGCCCGACCTGCAGCCAGTATATGATCCAGGCGTTGCGCAAGAAGGGCCTGGTGGTGGGATTGCTACTGGGGATATGGCGCATCATCCGCTGCAACCCGCTGTTCCCGGGCGGCTACGACCCGGTCAAGTAGCCGCGCCGCCGCCCTCTTCAAGGGGGCGCTCGATGTAGAACAGCACATCCTCGTGCCGGCGGATGAGGCCCTCAATAACCGGGGCGCGGCGGTAATGGTCGGGCAGGTCCTTGTTGGCCCTCAGGCGGCCCAGGAACTCCCGCTCGGCCGCGGCGGCCTTCTGCAGAATCTCCAGGGCCTCCTCCCCGCCGATGCGTCCCAGCGCAACGGCCACCGTCCAGCGCACGTAGCCCGGATACGCGAACTTCTCCAGCCGCTCCTGCAGGCGGGCGACGTCCTCCTCCGTCGGTTCGCTCCAGTTCTCCAGCCCAACCGGTTCGCTGAGTTCCCCCTCCGGCCCGATGGTAATGGGGCTCACAGGAGGCTCTTCGCCCTCTGCCGGCGCGGTCGCAACCGGTTCCCGCTCCCGCAGGATGAAAGGCCGCAACAGCGGAACGGCTTCCTGCACGGACAGTTCCCCGAGGGTCTTGGCGGCCGCCCAGACGATGATGGGGCCCGGCTTCTCCTGACGGAGCCGCGCCAGAAGGCCGGGCACAACGAAGTCGCCGGATGCCGTCAGGGCCTCCTGAGCCCGGATGCGCGCCTCGGTCAGGCCCTGGAGCTGGGCCGCACTGATCTGCGCCGCCCCACGGGTCCTTTCCTGGAACGCGTCGAGCATTTCCAGCAGGAAATCCACGCCCTTCTCCGAACGCAGCCGGCACAGCGCGATGGCGGCGCCGATCCGCACGCGGTTGTCCATGCGCTCGTTTTCCAGTGCGGCCTCCAGCGCCTGGTGAATCCGCGTTTCCAGGCCCGACCCGGAGCGCGGTGACCGGGCAGCCTTCCCCAGCGCAGAGGCAGCCGCGATGCGCCAGCGGCTCTCCAGCCGGCTGTATTCCAGATCGTTTATTATCTCCGTAACACTGGTCTGGTCGGCTATGGTCGCCAGGGCATCCAGGATGGCGGCCGCCCTTTTGCTGTCCAGTATTTTGTTCAACTCCTCGATCAGCTTATCACGAACAGTGACCAGTATCTGCTGCACCCTATCGTTATCGGAATGTTCATCAGCGAACCGGACGAGCGATTCGATGATGCCGTCGGCCAGTTCTTTCACGCTCTCCTCTGCCGCAGTGCGCGCCTGCTCGTCCCCGGCCATCAGGTTTTCCAGCAGCAGACCGGCCGTCTCCTCCGACGGGTCCATCTCGTGCAGATAGCGCGCCGCGTAAACGGCCCGGACGGTATCCGGCGGCTGGGTGGCCCGCTTCAGAGCGGCCGTTGCATCCTCGTAGCCCATCTGCATCAGGCTCTGTGCGGCCTTTTTCACGCACTCGGGGTCCTCCTGCTTCAGCGCCTCGGCCAGCAGCTCGGTGCTTCTCTCCTTCCAGAGACCGGCAAGCTGGGAAATGGTGTCAATGGTCTGCAGGCGCACCTTCTTTTCCGGGGCGTCCAGCAGCTCGCCCGCCATTCGGATCGAACTCATCCGCCGCACCTTGGCCAGCACCTTCAGCGCGCCGATGCGCATGCCCTCGTCGGGGCTTTCCAGAGCCGGTTCCAGGATGGGCAGCGCCCTCTCCTGCATCCTGGTCAGCTCCTCCACCGCCCGACGCTGTTTCTCGCTGTTCTCGCTGCCCAGTTGCTCCCTGTAGTCCTCCGGCGTGCGCTCCTTGGGGCAGCCGCAAAGCAGGGGAAGCGCGGCCAACAGCCCGATCAACAGCCAGAGCCCGCGCCGACGGTCCGTCAAGAATCGAACGTGCATTGGTTTTTCACCCGGACAAATACAGTTGCTCTCACGTTCCCACCCATGGTCGGAGTGAGACCCTTTAACGTTATTTCGTGAGGCCACATCTGTCAAGTACCGACGCAGCGCAGCGGCCGAGAACGGCGCGCCTCCGTCCGGCGCGGTTTGTGCTTGCCATAGGCCCCCGCACGGCGATACTATCGAGAGGGTGATAACCCATGAGCGCCTTGATTGACGATTTTCTGCACGCCCTTTCCGTGGAGCGCGACTGCTCCGAGAACACGGTGCGCGCCTACGCGGCCGACCTTTCGGAGTTCGCCGGCTACATGGAAAGGCGCGACCACGACCTGAAAGAGGCCTCCGTGCGGGACGTGCGGGCCTTTCTGGCCACGCTGCACCAGAGGGACCTGGCGCGCTCGACCATCGCCCGGCACGTGGCGTCCGTCCGCTCCTTCTATAAATTCCTGGCGCGCCGCGGGATGGTGGACTCCAACCCCATGGCCGCCCTGCGCTCCCCCCGCAAGGAGCGAAAGCTGCCGGTGTTCCTGACCCTCCGGGAGGTGGAAACGCTGCTGGAGCAGCCGGACCGGGCCACCTGGATCGGCCGGCGCGACGCCGCCATGTTCGAGACGCTCTACGGCGCCGGGCTGCGCGTCAGCGAACTGACTGCGCTGGACCACCACGACGTGGACCTGAGCGACGGGATGCTCCGGGTGCAGGGGAAGGGGAAAAAGGAACGCATCGTGCCCGCCGGAAGCTCCGCGGCGGAGGCAATCCGGCAGTACCTTTCCGAGAACGGGGAGGACGCGCCGCCCCGGCGGGACCCGAACGCGATCTTCGTCAACGCCCGAGACGGCGGCCGCATCACCACCCGTAGCGTCAGCCGCATACTGCGGGGCTACGTGGCCCAGGCCGACCTGAACCCCCGCATCACCCCCCACTCGCTGCGCCATAGCTGCGCCACCCACATGCTGGCCAACGGGGCCGATCTGCGCGTCATTCAGGAGTTGCTGGGACATGAAAACCTGAGCACCACGCAGGTTTACACGCACCTGTCACACGAACGCCTGAAGGAGGTCTACCAGGCCGCCCACCCGCGCGCCTGACACCCGACGGCGGGCGGCCCATGGAACCATACCGATGGACGCCCGGGAAAATATCCCCCGCGCCGGCCGCGTGCTGATCCTGATCGGCGACGGCAAAGGCAAGACTACCTCCGCGCTGGGCACCGCGTTGCGCTGCGTCGGGCACGGCATGAGGGTCCTGGTGGTGCAGTTCGTCAAGAACAGGCCCTGCGGAGAGCACGCGGCGGCGGGCAAGCTGGGCAAACTCCTGGAGATTCGGCTTGCGGGAACGGGGTTCCTGCCGGCCGAAGGCAAGCCGCTGCCCGAGGAGGCCGTGGGAGCAGCGGAAAGCGCCCTGCAGCAGGCCGCCCGCGCGCTGGCTTCGGGCCGGTTCGGGCTGGTGGTGCTGGACGAGGCGCTGTACGCGCTGAGACGGGGGCTGATCGAGCCGGACGGCATCCGACAGGCGGTCAAAGGCCGCGCCGAAGGCGTGCACGTGATCCTGACCGGCGACGGCCCCTGGGAGGACCTGGCCGACCTGGCGGACACCGTCACCCGGATGGGCAACGTGCGCCACGCGATGGAGAACGGGCGCCCGCCGGACCCGGGCATCGAGTTCTGACGGGCTGGAAACGCGCGCCCCTGCTGGTTTTGCGGGTTGCGGCTGAGCTATAATGCCCGCACGAGACGCGCCCGGGGGTTGTCCCCCGGCACCCCACTCCAGGTCTCCGAACGGGAGCGCAAGGATGGTGGACGACCTGACCGACGGGGCTCAAGCAGCAGGGCAACAGGCGACCGAAGGCTTCTCGCCCGAGGAGTACACGGCCGTGCTTGATCAGCTTGCGGCAGCAACGGGGGTGGAGCTGGCGCTCCGCGAAGAGGCGGGCGCGCGGGCCTCCTGCGCCGCCGTGCGCAGCCGCGGCAGGAAGACCGGCTGGGTGGTGACCACCCCCGACACAACCGGGCAGGCCCCCGAACGCGCGGTGCAGGCAGCCGCCGAGCTAATCGGTCGCATTATGCGGGTGGAGCAGGACAACACCGACCTGGCGGCAGAGTTGGCCGACCGAACGCGGGAAACAGATTTCCTTTACGAGATGAGCCGACAGGTTAGTGCCCTTACCGACGAGGATGACATATGCCGCTTTGTGATTCGTGAGGCATCGCGGCGCCTGCAGTGCGACCGGGCCTCTTTGATGTTGGTCGACCCCGAAACCCAAACTCTCACCATTCGGGCGGCCGTCGGTCTGCGGGAGGAGATATTTGAAAAGGTCTCGGTGCTTCCCGGCGAAGGCATTAGCGGGCGGGTGTTCGAAAGCGGACAGCCGGTTGTCGTCAACGGCGGGGACCCGATGCCCTCGGACCGGATTGGCGCCCGCGAACTCGAGGGATGGGATTGCTTCTTGTCTGTCCCCTTGAAGACCACGTTCCAGGACGGCGAGGAGGAGGTGGTGTTGGGAGTCATCAACCTGACCCGCAAGCGGGGTGGACAAGCCTTCACACCAGGCGATTGCAAACTGGTGAGCACAGTGGCCGTAACAACTGCCGCCAAGATACACAACTGTCGCCTGTTGGCCGCAGAGCAGCAGAGGCGGCGCCTGCAACACGAGATGGAGGTGGCAGCGCGCATTCAGAGCCGCCTGTATCCTGAAGGCCCCTTCGCCGTCGGGAAACTCCGCGCTGCAGGCTGCTCCCGTCCCGCCAAGCACGTGGGTGGAGACCTGTTCGACTACTGGACCATTGGGGACCGGACCTGTTTCGTGGTCGGGGACGTCTCGGGCCATGATTTGGGAGCTTCACTCATGGCCGCAGCCATGCGGAGCGTTATTCGCGCTGAAGCATCCCACGCAAAATCCGTTCGGGATCTGATGACGCGGGTGAATCAGTCCCTGTACCACGACCTGGCGCGAGCGGAGCTGTTCATCACCGCGTTCTACGGGGAGGTCCGGCTCGACAGCGGGGAGTTCACCTTCTGCCGCGCCGGCCACCCGCTGCCCCTGTACGTGCACTCGCAGAGGAGGGAGTGGCTGGACACCGACGGCATGTTGTTTGGCCTGACCACAAAGGCGGACTACGAGCAGAAATCGGTGCGGCTGAACGAGGGGGACACGGTGGTGCTGTACACGGACGGCCTGATGGAGGCGACCGATCCGGAAGGGCACCAGTTCGGGCAGGAGGGCCTGCAGAGGGCAGTCATCGAAGCCCTGGCAGAGCCACCCGCCAAACTGGCCAGGCGGGTGGTGGATGCTGCCACCGACCATCTGGGGAAGTGTCCCGTCATGGACGACATGACCACCCTGGTGATGCGCTACGGATGACCGTCAGCCCGCCTTTGCGCGCGGCTCCGGCTCGCCGGTCAGTGATTCGTCCACGTCCTCGAACCGCACCGACATCTTCTGCGTCACCCCGTCGGTCATCGTCACGCCGTAGAGCACCTGCGCCACGCTCATGCTCAGTTTGTTGTGCGTGACGACGATGAACTGGGTCTCGCGGCGGAACTCCTCCAGGAGCTTCAGGAAACGCTCCACGTTGCTGTCGTCCAGCGGCGCGTCCACCTCGTCCAGCACGCAGAAGGGGCTGGGTTTGCTCTGGAAGATGGCGAACAGCAGGGCGATGGTGGTGAGGGCCTTCTCGCCGCCGCTCAACAGCGTGATGGAGTTGGTCTCTTTGCCGGGCGGGCGGGCCATGATGTCAATGCCGGCCTCCAGGATGTCCTCGGCCTCCTCGTCCAGCCGCAGGTCGGCGGTGCCGCCGCCGAACAGCTTGCGGAACAGGGCCTGGAAGTTCTGCCGCACCGCCTCGAAGGTCTCGGCGAAGCGCTCCCGGCTCTTCTTGTTCAGCTCCCGGATGATCTCGCGCTCGTGCCGGCGGCCCTTCTCCAGGTCCTCCTTCTGGTCGGTAAGGAACTGCAGCCGCACCTCCAGTTCTTCCTGCTGGCGGATGGCGGCCACGTTGACGTTCCCGATGCGGTCCACCTTGGCCTTCAGGGTGGATATCTTCTTTTTGACCTCCTGCCAGTCGGTCTCCGGGCTGTCGGCCAGTTCCAGAACGGCGGCACGCAGATCAGTCACTTCTTCCAGGCTCACCAGCTCCGCCTCTTCGTCCGTTTCCTGCTGCTCTTCGTCGGTGGCGCGGTACCAGTCGGCCACGGTCTCGGCCGGTGCCGGCTCCTTGGCCGCCCACTCGCGTATCTGCCTGTTCAGGAAGGGTGAGGTCTCCTTCCACTGCTCGGGCTCAAGCTCCAGCGCGCGCAGGCGCACCCCGTAGTCCTCCGCGGTCCGCTCCAGCAGGTCTTCCATCTTCACCTTCAGCTCGTTCTGCCGCACGCGCAGGCCCTGTATCTTCTCCTCCGCCTCCTCGCGCCCGGCGGCCAGTGACTGCGCGCGCTCGGTCAGGTCGGATATCCGCCGCTGCGCCTCCTGCACGGACCCGGCCATGCCCTCCAGCGCCTCGGTCAGGCGCTCTTTCTCCTCCCGCCGCTGCTCTATCTTCTCGCGCGCCTCGGCGGCGGCCCGCTCGGCCTCGAGCCGGCGCCGCTCGATGACGTCGCTTTCCCCGCCCAGTTGCTCCAGGCGTCGGCGCACGTCCTCGAGGTCCCGCCCCAGGCGGTCCTGCAGGTCCTTCAGGCCGTGGTGCCGCTCGCGGGTGCGAGCGACCTCGCTGTTCAGGGAGCTGACCTCGCCCCCGATCTCCTGTTCGCGCTCCCTCAGGTCGGCCAGGGACTGCTGCTCCTGCTGCACCTGCTCCTCGGCGGCCGCGCGCTGCCGGGATGCCTCGCCGGAGTCCTTCTTCAGGGCCGTCTCGCGCCGGTCCAGTTCCTCCAGGTCCTCTCGGCAATCGGCGTTCTCGGCCTCGGAGACCTGCAGTTCCTCCTCGAGCTGCTCGACCCGGCGTTCCGCCACCGCCAGGTGGCTGCGCGCGTCGCCGGCATCGTCATGCACCACCTGGATGCGGCTGGTCAGGTCTTCCTTACGGCCGTTCAGCGCGCGCAGTTTGCGCGCGCCCTCCTCGCGCTGCCGGCCCAGCGCGGCCAGGCGTGCCTCCAGGTCCTCGATGGCCGATTCGAGCCGGGTCAGCTCACTGCGCCGGCTCACCAGGCCGGCCTTCTCGGCCGCGCCGCCCGCCCAGACGCCGTCGCCGCCATAGCGCTGCCCGCCCCGCGTCACCAGGCACACCTCATCCGCCAGGCCGGCGGCCAGTATGGCGCGGGCCGAGTCTTCGTCGTCCACCAGAAAGGCATTCCCCAGCAAGCGGTCCACGACCGGGCGCGCGGCGTCATTGCAGTCAACCATTTCGCTCAACCTGCCGCGACAGGACGCCGCCTCCGGCGGGTCGGCCGGAGCCGCCCGGTGCAGGCACGCCAGGACGATCAGCTCGGCGCGGCCCTCCCCCCGGTCCTCCAACATGCGCAGCGCTTCGTGGGCGCCTTCGGCATCGCGCAGCACCAGGGCCTGGGCGTGGTCGTCCAACACAGCCTCCACGGCCGGCGCCAGCTCGAAAGGCACCTCCAGAAGGCGGGCCAGCATCCCCAGCAGACCGGGCGGCTCGGCCTCCAGCAGGTATCTCGTGCCGGCGCCCACGCCCTCGGCGCGCTCCTCCAGGTCCAGCAGAACGTCCCGCCGGGCGTTCTTGCCACTGAACTCGCCGCGGACATCGTTGATCTTCTCGCTCAGCTCGTCCTGCCGCTGCGCGGCCTCACTCACCTGCCGGCGCAGTTCCGACATCCGGTTCGTCAGTTCCTCCTGCTCGCCTCTCAGGGTCTCCAGCCGCCCGGCCGCATCTTCGCGCTCGGCCCGGGCCGCTTCCAGGCGGTTTCCCAGCTCCGCCCGCCGGTTTTTGGTCCGCTCCAGGCGATTCTTAAGCGTCTTTTTCTCGGCGGCGATGACTTCAAGCTGGTTGTTGATCCGGGACTCGCGCTCGAACAGGTCGAAGGTCTCGGCCTTCCGGGCCTCCACCTGTTGCGCCATGCGCCGTATCTCGTCCCGCACGCGGTCGGCTTCCTGCCGCTTTTTTTCGAGGCGTTCGGACACCTCCTCCAGGCCGGCCGTGCTCTCGGCCACCCGGCGGCGGACATCCTCGATCTCCTCCTCCAGTTCCCCCGCGCGCTCCCGGAGCTGCCCCTTCCGTGCGTTCGCCTCCTGCAGTTGCTGGTCCAGCTCTCCGCATCGTCGCTGGTTGAGCTGGATCTCCCGTTCCAGGCTTTCCAGCCGGGCTTCCACGCGGGTGAGGCGCTGCCGACGTCTGCTCAGCTCGTCGCGGGCCGCCTGAAGGTCGGCGCGGGCGGATTCGAGTTCATTGCGCGTTGTGCGGACGGCCTCGTCGCGGCGAGACTTCTCCGCCAGAGCCTCTTCAAGGCGCTCCGACACCTCCGCCCGTCGGGACTGGAGGGTGCGGTGCAGGTGCAGGCTGTGGGCCAGGCGTAGCTTCTGGAGCTGCTCCGTCTGGCGCTTGAACGTGCGCGCCCGGCCGGCCTGGTACTTCACGCTGCGGAGCTGGCGCTCCACCTCCTCGACGATGTCGGACACGCGGGCCAGATTGTTGGTCACCCTGTCGAGCTTACGCTCCGCCTGCCGCTTCTGATCGAGGAAGCGGTTGATCCCGGCGGCCTCCTCGAACACGGCGCGCCGCTCGGTGGGGTTGGCGCGGAGCAGCTCGTCTATCTGGCCCTGCTCGATAAAGCTGTAGCAGGTGGTTCCGACACCGGTGTCCATCAGCAGTCCGCTGATGTCCTTCAGGCGGCACTGCCGGCCGTTCAGGTAATACTCGCTCTGCCCGGAGCGGTCCACGCGGCGGCGGATGGCCACCTCGTCGTAGTCTATGTCCAGCCATCCGTCGGAGTTGTCAATGGTGAGCGTTACTTCCGCGTAGTTGAGGGGCTTGCGCGACTTGCTGCCGCCGAAGATGATGTTGGCCATCTCCGAGCCGCGCAGTTTCCGCGCGCTCCGCTCGCCCAGCACCCACTTCAGGGCGTCCGCCACGTTGCTCTTGCCGGCGCCGTTGGGGCCGACCAGCGCGGAAAGACCGTCCTCGAACTCGAACACCGTACGGTCGGCGAACGATTTGAAGCCGTACAGTTCGAGTTTTTTCAGGTTCAAAGCGTCTCTCTCCCGCCTCGTGCATCCGGAATGCTGTGCGACCTGCGGGGGACGCGCCGTTCCTCGGGCGCCCCCCGCAGGCCTCCGGGATTCCCCGTATGGGGAAGCAAGAGTAGTGATTCTAAGCAATACGGGCGGGCAAAATCACATCGAACCCGCCCGCCGAGACACCCGGCGGCGGCCCGGCGGACTTCATACAGACGCAACAGTTTGGGCAATAACGGTTTACGCATTGTCATGGAGCAATCCGGGGCGGCAGGTGGCGGGCGGATGCCCGTGAAAAAGACCGTGGAAACGCGGGCGCGGGAGCCCCTCAATCTGCCGTAAGCGCGTGCTCCCGGCCCCGGACGATGCACCGATCGGCGGCGCCTTCGGCCATTTCACCGAGGGCGTCCATCTCCTCGCGTGTGAACGGGGTTACCTCGCCCAGCGCAAGGTCCAGGCAGTCGTCCGGGCGGAAATTCTGCAGCGCTATCGCGCAGGCGCCCTCCAGCTCCGGCAGGATGCCGCGAAGCTCCTCCTCGCCCACCAGGCCGGGAACCAGCGTTACGCGGAACTCGTGCGGCAGGCCACTGCCCAGGATCAGCCCGATGGACCGCCGCACGGCCTCGATGTCCACTTTCACCCTTGTGACGCGACGGTAATCGGCGGGGTTCAGCGGCGCCTTGACGTCCATGGACACGGCGTCCACGTGCCCGCCCTCGATCAGTTCCTCGACCACGTCCGGGCGTGTGCCGTTGGTCTCTACCATAACGTCCACGGGGAATTCGCGGAGCCTGTCGGTGAGTTCCAACAACTCCGGTCCGTGCAAGGTCGGTTCCCCGCCGGTAATGGCCACCGCGTCCACCCAGCCCCTCTGGGAGTCCAGGTAATCGGCGACACGGTCAAAAGGCACCGTGTCCAGCCGGTCCGGCGCCACAACCAGATCGCCGGCATGGCAGTAGCGGCAGCGCAGGTTGCACTGCGGCAGGAAGAGGACCGAGCAGACCTTGCCCTCCCACTCCAGCAGACTGCTTTCGATGAATCCTTTGATTTCCATGGTTCTATCGCGGATTGAAGTCACTCCGCCGGGCCGTCGGCGGCGGGGCACAGCACGATGGTCGTCTGCATGGAATAGCCGCAGATGCAGCCCACGCTGCCTTCCGGCATCATCAGCAGGCCCCCGGCCGGCAGCATGGTGATCCAGCAGCCGGGCCGCGAGACCATGGTAAGGGCCACCTTGCGTCCGTCCGTCGTATCGTAGCCCTTGCATACCTCCTCGCGGAAGAACAGGCAGCGCTCCGAGGCGCTGAAGGGCATACAGCGACGGCTGCCGCCGAACTCCGCATCGCTCACGTCTCGTCCGGTGGCGATCTCGCAAATGGGCACGTTGTGGGTGATCCAGGGGTTGAAGTAGAGCCTGCCGCCGACGGCCGCGGGATGCTGGATGCTGCCGTTGTGGTCCGTCGTGTTGGGCAGCACTCTCGCCCGGCTGTTCATGGCCGTGCGCCACCGGCGCCGGCCCGTGGCGGGGTCCCAGGCGGAGACGTCGTAGATGGCGATAGGCGGCTGCGCGGCTTCGTCCTCCAGGTAGGTGGTAGTGCACAGCAGCGTGTCGTCGGCGTAGGTCAGATAAAGGATGAACCGGGCCTTCTGGTCGAGCGGTTGGCGCCATTCCTCGCGCCCGGTCGCCAGGTCCAGGGCCACGAGATAGGCGTCCTGCTCGATGAAATCGGCCATGTCCACCCGGCCTTTCTCCGCGTTCATAGCGGCATCGTTAAGGCTTTCCACAAAGAAGATGCGGCTCCGTCCGACGGTGACGGAGGGGTTCAGAATGGCGCCGCCGGTGTATTCCCACGCGCGGCGGAAATCGGACCTGTCCACGGCAAACAGGTTGTCACTGACGATGGGGCGGCTGCGCCCGCAGCGTGGCTCGTAGAGGAGGGGTTTCTTGTTAGGGGCTTCGACGTTGTTGAAGGAGGCATCCGGATGCTGGTTCGTGCCCAGCAGGTAGCCGCCGTAGGTGGCGACCAGGCCCCAGTGGTGGTCCGTGCGCGGGCCGGTCAGTGCCCTGACGGTGTCGCCGCTCGCCACGTCGAGCACCCGGCATTCCGCCCCCGACGCGACGTACACGTGCCGCTCGTCCACGCACATCGGGTTGGCGTCGTGGCTGGCGATCAGGCGTGAGGAATCGGGCACCTCCCGCGTCCAGAGGTAGGCGCCGTTGTAGGCGTCCACGACGGTCAGGTAGTTCCGGCCGAGAACGAAGAGGCGGCCGTCCTTGTAAACGGGGGCGGCGGGGATGTGGTGGCGGTCCTGGAAGCGCTCCGGCCCCGGCGGGCCGAACCATTGGGTGACGAACTCCGTGCCGACCCGGGTGTCACGGCTGTTGGAAGTCTGTTGGGCATCGGCGTACATGTGGGTCCACTCGCCCGCGCCGTCGAGGGCGCCGCGGGTCACCGTGCCGAAGGAACCGTCCTGGAGGCCGGGAAGGTCGTCGCCCGCGTCCAGGCAGTAGACCACGCCGTCGTCGGCTCCGAAGTAGACCCGACCCTCGGACAGAGTCGGCGCCAGCCTGACAGCCGCGTTGGCGTAAAACCGCCACCGCTCCGCCCCGCTGTCCGCGTCCAGGCAGACCACAGCGCCCTCGGTCGAGGATGCGTAAAACAGCTGGCCGCCCGCGACCGCAAAGGCGTAAGCGTGGTCGTAGGACACCGGTGGCAGAAAACCGGGCCGCACGTGCGTGCCGTAGCGCGCGGGGGCCGGGGCATGTCGCGGCCGATGCACCCAGACCCGCCGCAGCGGGAGTTCCGGCGCCTCGGCCGCACGGTGCGTCCGAGCAGCATCGCCGCCGAACGTCGGCCAGTCGGCGGCTCCGGCACCGGAGACGCAGGCCAACCGTAACGCTCCGATCCCCAAAACAACAAGTAATAAACGGCTTCTCAATCCGGGTCGTGGCATGGAGAGTTCTCCACTAAGGAACCGGAGCATTCCGCTCTTCTGTTCCAGTGTGCCGTCGGGGGCAGTTGCCAGGTGGGAGAATCAGTCAAACACAAGAAGAAAACGGGGACGGTGGCCCGGCAGACCACCCCCCGGTCAGTACGGTACAGGCGACACTCCCAGCTACTTGAGTGCGGCTATAATGCCCATGACGGCAATGCCCGCGCCGACGATGGCGCTAACATACCACTTTATGCTGTCCAGGCTCCGCTGGGTGCTTTTCTCGAACGTCTCGATACTGCGGCTCATATTTTCCACACAGTCGGCAAGCTTCTCCACATCTCTCGAAAGACTGCCAACGGTTCTCTGGATTTCGGAAAAGGACATAACAGCCTGGTCGGTTATAAACTCAATTTCTTCGGCACCTATTTTCAGCTTGTCTTGATACGGACCCGAGTACGGGGTGGAAGCAGGCCGGTCCAGCCTGTGGAACTCCACAGACACAAAACCTTCTTTGAAAAAAAGAGGAACGGGGTTTGGCGCGAGGTTGATCAAGCTCAAAATGAGACGCCCGTGAAAACCGGGGGCCATCTGAGGGCCTGTGCTGGCCACAACTCCCCGCCGTGTGTACTTCGAACGCAAACCAAACCGCCCGACATGCTCCTGATCAAGCCGAACGACCTCAAGCGTGGTCACTACTCCAACATCGCCCGGTTCCAGAAGAAGGTAGCCGGCTTTCTCTATGTCAACGAGCTTCTTACCGCTCGCTGTCACGCCCTGCGGACCGACCCCTAGATCGTAGGACGCTCCCTGTACTTGCTCTTCGTCACAGGGCTCTATGACGATTGCGCCCTTCGCCAGCGCATCTTTTATCTGGTCATCGTTCAGAATCATAGCTCCCCCGCACTCAGGCAGTGAAAGACCGGCAACCACTCCATCTACATAGTGTAGCTTACCCGTCCCCGCGCCATATGTCAATCCTGTCACAGTTTGGACGGAGACTACGCGCTGAGCCTCCGGCGGAGTTCGGAACTCGGGGGGGCCTGGCCGTCCCAGCGGGCTACGACGCGGTCGGCGTCCTCTTTGAGCAGGACGGAGGGTATCTCGAACACGTCGAAGAAGTCGCCCTCGGCGGCGCCGTGTTCGGTCTCCATGTCCTGGAAGACCAGGTCCACCTGTTCCTTCATCTCCCACTTGCTCAGGAAGTGGGTTACCTTCTTCTTGGCGCTCTCGCAGAGCTTGCACTCCTGCTTGCCATAGATTTCGATGATCATGTCGCCCTCCTTTATGCCAGTGCCACGCTGTAGTTGCCTCGGTGCCGGTCTTTCAGTTCGCCGATTTTGGACTTGTTCCAGTTCGGGATGCGGCTGAAGTAGCCCACCACGCGCGTCATGCCGTACACGTCCGTGCTGCTGCAGTGGCCGCAGGCGGCCTTGAGACCGGGCGTGGAGCGATGGCACTCCCGGCAGATGGTGAACTCCGGACTGATGGTGAGCTGCGCCGCCTGGGTGCTGCTGTAGGTCTTCTCGACAAGGTTCCGGATGCTGGCCGCCGGCGGCCTCTCCTCGCCGACGAAGGCGTGGATGATGGCCCCGCTCTCGATGGCCCGGTGGAACTTGCTCTGCTGCCGAATGCGCCTCAGCAGGTCTATGGGCGCATCGGCCCTCATGTGGATGCTGTTGGTGTAGTAGGCCGTGTCGTCCTCGATGTCGCCCCTGATCACCTCTTTCGCCTCGGGGAAGCGCTGCAGGTCCACCTTGGCCAGCCGCCGGGCGGCGCTCTCGGCCGGCGACTCCTCCAGGGCCACGCGCATTCCGTGCTCCTCGCCCAGGGCCTTCGCCCGGAACTGCATGTGCCGCAGCAGGTGCAGGCCCTCGCGCACCAGTTGCTCGTCCTCGTGCAGCTCCTTGCCGGTCAGGTAGAGCATGGCCTCGTTCAGGCCGATCAGCCCCACGATGTAGGTGGCCTTGTCCAGGTCCACGTAGGGCCGGCCGTCCGCCGCCTCCTTGCCGATCTCCCACAGGGGTTGGCTGGGGCCGGTCATCAGGGTGGCAATGAACTTCCGCTTCTGCAGGTGGGCCTGGATGACCAGGTCTAACATACGGTCCACCTCCCGGCGGAATTCCTTCATGTTGCCGCGCCCGACGCGATAGGCGGCCTGGGGCAGGTTGACCGTGACGTTCTGGAATCCGCAGAAGCGCATGCTCTCCGGGTGCTTGATCATGTAATCGTCGCGGATCGTGGTGCGCAGCCGGCAGCAGGCGCTGAGGGTCACCTCGTCGCGGTCGAATATAAAGTACGGCACACCATTCTCGCTGGCGATCTCACAGGCATATTCCAGTATCTCCCGCTGCGCCGGGTCTTTCAGCGTGGCTTCGCTGATGTGCAGGTCGCACTTGGGGAAGGCAAACACGTTGCCGTACTGATCGCCGGCGCGCCACACGTCCAGCATCGCCTTGCAGAAGCGCTGCGCGGTCTTCTCGTAGTCCCCGTAGGTGCGTCCGTTGTATTCCCCGCCCGGGCCGATGGCCGGGACGTCCTTCAGGTAGTTGGGCACGCCGGTGTGGACGTTGAAGTCCAGGAACAGCGTCTGCCCGCCCCGGCTGAAGGCGTTCTGCGAGGAGCTGAAGATCAGGTGCTGCGCCTCCTGCTCCATCTGTTTGTAGGACATGCCCTCCACGTAGGGCGCGTAGAAGATGTTGATGTAGCCCACCCCGAGGGCGCCCGCGTAGTAAGCCTGCATGGAGGCCAGGAAGGTGTTCAGGTGGCCCGTAAGCGTGCGCGCGTGCTTTGCGGGGGCGCTGGAGGTGTCCAGGTTCTGGAGGTTGAGGCCGTATTTCTTCAGATACTCCAGACTGTGGCTGGAGCAGTAAACGCGGGTGGGATAGCCCAGGTCGTGCAGGTGTATCTGGCCCAGCATGTGCGCCTCGCCCACCTCGTCGGAGAAGACCTCCTGCAGCGCGTACTGCTTGAGGGTGTGCTCGGCGACGGACAGATTGATGGCCTCCGGGTTGTTCTGGGCGATGTTGGCATTCTCGCGGCTTTTGCTGCGCAGGAGCTGGTCCAGGTCGAACTTCGGCATACCCACGACGGCCTGCTTTTTCAGCCGCGCGGTCAGTCCCCGCTCGAACAGCTCGTTGTCCACCAGTTCCCGGATGAGCGCGGTGGAGATGCGGGTGAGGCCGCTCTTCATGACCCGCCGTTCGACGGCGCCGGCGATCTCCCGCGCCACGCGCGGCGCCAGCTCGGCCTCGGCCTCCAGGGCCTGGGCGATCTTGCCCTTGTCCCACTCGGTCAGCTTGTCCTGGGTCTCGGTGTTGACCAGTAGCGCGATGTCGGTGGAGTTGCCGTTGCCGCGGACCGGCTTGCGCACCTGGAGAGACTGCCGGATGCGGGCCCGGCGGTCCCGATACAGGATGTACGCCTTGGCCGTCTTGGCATGGCCGGTCTCAATCAGCACCTTCTCCACCACGTCCTGTATCTCTTCGATGGTGGGCGGCCTGCCGTCGTAATCCTTTTCCAGAAGGACGGTTACCATCGAAGCCAGCTCTTCGGCCAGCGCGCGGTCCTTGCCGCCCACGGCCTGCGCGGCCTTGAAGATGGCATTGGCTATCTTGGATTCATTGAACGGGACGAGCCTGCCACCCCTTTTCTTCACCTGCGTCATCTCGGTGGAATCGCCCTGCGCGCCCTCAAGATGCCCTTCCTCCTGTGCCGTGTTCGTTTCTACAGCCATTCTGGCCCTCCCATAGTCTCCGAACGAGTTAATCGTCTTGGCGTTGTGAGTCTGCTTCTTCCCGTGCCCCCTGGCTGGGGGCGCCCCTGAGCACCGTATCCGCCTCCTGCAGGAAATCGCTGACGTTCTTGAACTCCTGATAGACGGAGGCGAAGCGGATGTAGGCCACGTGGTCCAGATCGCGCAGCCGGACCATCACCAGCTCGCCGATCTTGCGGCTGGGCACTTCCCCCTCGTAATGGCGGTGCAGCTCCCTCTCGACATCCTCGGCCAGATCCCGGATGCGCTCGGCGGGGATGGGGCGCTTGTAGCACGCCTTGTTCAGCCCGGATATGATCTTCTTCAGGCTGAAGTCCTCGCGGCCCCCGTCCTTCTTGATCACGCGCAGGACGCTTTCTTCGATGCGCTCGTAGGTCGTGTAGCGGCGCCCGCACTCGTTGCACTCGCGCCGCCGCTTCACATATGTCCCGTCTGCTCCGGGTCGGGAGTTGACGACCCGGTCGTCGTCCTCTTTGCAGTACGGGCACTGCATCCTGCGACCCCTCTCAACCGCCCGAAACACGCCCCTCAGACCGTCCGGCAGCCATCGGGCGGGGTTAGCACCACACTGCCACATCTTGGACACCCCGATATCTTATACTCCAAGATGTGGTAAGTCAAGCCCAATCTGTGCTTTTTCCGGGGTTTTTGTTTGAGGGGGGTTAGAGGGGGCCTTTCCCGTCTCGGGGAACGCGCCCGTAAACGGTTGCGCGCAACTTCGTTATGTGCCGCCACGGCGCCCGCCGAAACCGCCCCGATTTCGGCGGTTTGAAACACCCGCAGAGCGTTTTTTCGACCCCGGAAAACAGGTTTTTCCGCCCCGGCGCACGCGCCCGGAAGGTTGCGCCTGCCGGCCGACCGGGCCACAATGATAGCAGAACGCGAGAAACTGACAAGGAGGCGGCTATGGAACAACCTGAGGATGGGCATCCGACGAACGAAACGGACGACCGCGGGCTCTCGGCGGGCAAGGACCACCTGCCCAGGGCGGTGGAAAGGCTCGTCCGGAAGCTCGGCCAGCAGGACAGCGTGCAGCACGTCTGCCGATACCCCCTTCCCAGCGAGCAGACCGTGATCCGAATCCTGAACCTGCTGGCGGAGGCGCTGTTCCCCGGCTATTTCGGCCGGAAGGGCCTCACCAGCGCAAACCTGGCCTTCCACCTGGGCGAGACCCTGAGCAACGCCTACGACCTGCTGGCGGGCGAGATATCGCGCTGCGCCCTGCACGCGCGGCACGACGCCGACGGGTCGGGCCGCCTGGAGTGCGAACGCGAGGGGCAGGAGCGGGCCTTCGGACTTCTGGAAGAGCTTCCCGACCTTCTGGACATTCTGGACGGCGACGTGCGCGCGGCCTTCGAGGGCGATCCGGCGGCCACGGGCTACGACGAGGTTATCTTCTGCTACCCCGGATTCCGCGCGGTGATGATCTACCGCATCGCCCACATGCTGCACTCGAACGGCGTCCCGTGGCTGCCGCGCATCATGACCGAACACGCCCACCGCATCACGGGCATAGACATCCATCCCGGCGCGCAAATCGGCCGCCGCTTCTTCATTGACCACGGCACCGGCGTGGTCATCGGGGAGACCAGCCGGATCGGGGACGACGTGCGGATGTACCAGGGCGTGACTCTGGGCGGCTACCGGTTCAAGACCGACGAAGAGGGGCGGCTGGTGCGCGGCTACAAACGGCACCCCACCATCGAGGACGACGTCATCATCTACGCCAACGCCAGCATCTTGGGCGACATCACGGTCGGCGCCGGCAGCGTGATCGGGGCCAACGTCTTCCTGACCCACTCGGTGGAGCCGGGCACGCGCGTGACCATCGAAAAGCCCAGCCACCGCATCACCCGCCCGGAGAACGACTGACCGCTCAGCCGGCGTCCATGGCCTGCATCTTGCGCATCTCCTCCGCCTGGTAGCGCCTGCGGACAGTGCGCATGAGCCCGAGCGGCACCACCGTGCAGATGACCCCGAGCAGCCCGAACGGATACCACACCGTGAACGGCTGCCCCCTCAGAAGGGCAAACAACGCCACCGCCAGGCAGGCAAGCCCGATCAGCAGCATCAGGCGCAGCAGGGCGAGGACCAGGTTTCTGGCTGCGCCGCGGGAGCAGAGCCAGCCGATCAAGGCCCCCAGCAGCCCCGCCAGAGTGCCGCCGATTCCGCCCACGAGCCCTGCGCCCCGGCCGCCGAACCACTGGCCCGGAGACGCAAGCGGGTCCTCGCCGGGACCGTACGCCACCAGACGGACCGGCCCCACGGTAACGCTGCCGCTGCCCGGCAGGACCAGGTTCAGCTCCAACTTACGGGGCGGAGGGCTGCCGTTGAGCTGGAACGGCAACACGAAGCGCCGCCGGCCCGAGGTTCCCTGCAGATGTCCGGTCGGCCCGCTGTCGGCCACGGTCCGGGAGAAGTGCGGCCCGCCGTCGCCGCAATAGCTCAGCATCTCCAGGTAGCCCTCGCCCTCCACGTCCCGGTAACGGACCTCCCCGTGCAGAGCATACCTCTCCGTCCCGACGGCCGGATCTTCGATGGTGGCCAGGGCCACGGTCACCGGCCCGCCGGCGGCGGTCACGTGCATGGCGGTCGCCCCGTCGGGGTTCTTCTGAAGTTCTGCGGCGAAACCCACCCCCGACGGCACCTTCGCCCATTCGACAGCCCGCAGCACCTCTTCCCCTTCCACAAGAGCCGCGCAGAACACGACCAAGACCGTCACGGCGAACAGTTCTCTCATGATTCATCCTCCTCCTCAGTCTGCGCCCGGTAGGCGGCCAATAACCCTCTCATGGCTTCCGCCGCGATCTTCCCGTCGGCGAAGAGCGCCCGGACTTTCCGCTCGAATTCGTCCTGGACCTCGCTGTCGTCCAGCACCTTGATCTTCTCGATCAGCCGGTCCAGGCGCAGGCGGATGGTGGGGTAGGAAACCCCGTAGTTCTGCGCCAGGGCCTTCAGAGACCCGGACGCCAGCACGAAGCGCTTGATGAACATCAGGTCCTCATCGCTGAGACCCTCCATCCACCGGCCGCCGTTTGCCTTCCCCGCCATAGCTTATCCTTCACCTTCCTTAAATCTAACCTCAATTATATACTGAACTATCTGAAAGTCAAGATTTATTTTTCTAAAGGTCAGGCGGGCGGACAAGGTCATCTGGAGAACAACCCGCGGGGACAGCAGCGCCCCGGCGAGGGCGAGTGAGTGGGCGACCGCGCCGTCGCGACGCGCGGGGCGGCGGCCTCAGAGGCGGATGTCGGCGCAGAGGAAGAAGTGGTCGCTGGGGTAGCGTCCCTCCCGGCTGTCGCACACCACTTCGTAGGATTCTGCCCGGCAACCGCCCTTCAGGAATATCCAGTCAATCTCCTGCCCCCAGGGCTCCTGCGTGACCGATTCGTCCAGGCCGCGGAACCCGTGGCAGGTGTAGCCGGGGCCGTCCGGCCGGGGCGCTTCTTCGGAGGTTGCCCGCCAGCCGGAGGACTTGAACGCCCCGATCACGGGGTTCTGCGGCCCGGAGTTCATGTCCCCGGTCAGGATGCGGGGGTAGGCATCGGGGAAGCCGGCCGCCCACTCGTTGATCAGGCGGGCGCCTCCCTCCCGCGCCGGCTGGCTCACGTGGTCCAGGTGCGTGTTGATGACGGCCACCTCCCGCCCCGTTGAATCCTCCAGAAGGAGCCACGGGGCCAGCCGGACGCACGCCGTGTCCCACGAGCGGGAGCCGGGGACGTGGGGTGTTTCCGAAAGCCAGAACACGCCGGCGCCCAGCCGCCGGAAGCTCTGCCGCCGGAAAAGGATGACGTTCATCGGGTGTCGGTTCGCCGGCTCTTCCGGCACGGCAAAGCTCCGGTAGTCGGGGAAGTCCTCCTGCAGGTCCCGCCACTGGTCTTCCCGGGCTTCCTGGCAGCAGATGATGTCCGGGTCGTAGGAGCCTATGACTTCGCAGCACAGCGACCTACGGTGGGACCAGTCGTTGTCCTCATCCCAGGCGGCGCTGGTTCGTATGTTGCAGCTCATCACGCGCATGGATTGTCCCTTCTCACGGGCGCTCGGCGGTGCGCAGTATCCGGCCGTAATAGACCCGGTGCAGGTCCCCGCGGGGGTAGGCGTCGGCACGGATTTCCGCGTCTATAGCGGCGTCGGAGACGTCGTTGCGATGGACGATACGGCACTCGTAGTGCCGCACGCACTCTGCGATAAGCGGGACGTCCACCTTCTCCGCCGGTTCGGCGGTCAGGGCGTGCTTGTCGAACTTGTCCACGTCCCGGCCGGACTCCTGCCCGCAGGCCAGGCAGACCTGGGCCATCTCTTCGGTGGGCACGTTGACGGTGAACTCGCCGGTGGCCTCGATATTGGTGAACGTGAAGCGCGACGGACGCACGTAGACCACGAACACGGGCCGGCCCCAGACGATGCCCACGTTGCCCCAGCCGATGGTCATGACGTTGGGGGTGCCGTCGGGGCCCATGCTGGTCAGCAGCAGGCCGCCGGTCTTCATGCGCTTCAGCGTGTCGTCCAGGTGCTTCGTGGATTCAATCTTGTGCAATGCCATCGTCCTCTTCCCTTTCGATGCCTTTGCCGATGAGTTTTTCCCGACCCGTCTTCCCCACGCCGGCGGTCAGGGACAGCTTTAGCAGTTCCTCAACGCTGACGTCGGGCAACTCCTCCACCCGTTCGGGAGGCAGATATACGGTGAAACCGCCCAACTGATAGCTCATAGGCAGGTAGACCGCCACCCGCCCGCCCTCGGGCAGGTACTTCTCCGGCTTCTCCTGCGTCACGAGCCCCAGCATGAGGGCCTGCCCGTCCTGATCCTTCACGATGCATGGCTTGCCGCGCGATTCGGCCTCCGTGCCGCCCAGGAACTGCAGCAGGTCCCGCACGGAGGAGTACAGGCTCTTCACCAGGGGTATGCGCTCCACCAGCGCCTCGGCCAGCCGGATGGGCGCGCGGAGCAGCCACGTGCGCGCCAGCAGGCCCACGACGTATATGGCGACGACCCCGGCCAGTATCCCCAGACCGGGGAACCACACGCCCAGCACGCCCTGCAGAAGGTCGTGCATCCGGCTTTCCAGCCACAGAACGCCCCGGACCACGATGTATGCCGTGACAATAATCGGAGCGACGACCACGATGCCGTTCAACAGAATCGTCCCGTGCTTTTTCAGGTCCACCTCTGTTCGCCCCTCCCCGATGTGGAAAACCGGCCTCCTGCAATCGCCATACGGGCCCGCGTGCTGTATTATAAACGCGCCCCACGGGGCAACAAGGCGCGATAGACCGCACACATGCCGCGAACGAAAGGAGGCAGACTTGAAGATACCGCCCCTCGACCTGCAGGCGCAGTACGAAGCGCTGGAGGAGGAGATTGACGCCGCCCTGAAGAAAACGTGCCGCAACTCGTGGTTCCGGCTGGGACCGGAGGTGGAGGAGTTCGAGCAGAGCTGGGCCGCCTACTGCGAAGCCGACCACTGCGTGGGTGTCAACAGCGGTACCTCCGCCCTGCACCTGGCGTTGGTGGCGCTGGGCGTGGGCGCCGGCGACGAGGTGATAACCACCCCCCTGAGCTTCTTCGCCACCGCCGAGGCCATCCTTTACACGGGCGCGCGGCCGGTGTTCGTGGATATTGACCCCGACACCTTCTGCCTGGACCCGGCGCGGGTGCGGGATGCGGTGACGACCCGCACGAAGGCCATCATGCCGGTCCACCTGTTCGGCCACCCGGCGGACATGGACCCGCTTCTGGAAATCGCGCGGGAACACGATCTCGCGGTGATCGAGGACGCCGCGCAGGCGCACGGCGCGCTCTACAAGGACCGCAAGGTGGGCGCCATCGGGTGGGCGGGGTGTTTCAGCTTCTACCCCACCAAGAACCTGGGCGCCTACGGCGAGGGCGGCGCGGTGGTGACCAACGATGGGGCGCTGGACGAGGAGCTGCGCCTGCTGCGCAACCACGGCCAGGCGGGTGGATACTTCCACTCCCGGCTGGGCTACAACTGCCGCCTGGCCGGCTTCCAGGGGGCAGTGCTCAACGTAAAGCTGCCCCACCTGGACGGGTGGAACCGGAGACGCCGTCAGATAGCCGAAGCCTACACCAAGGCGCTGGCCGATACGCCGCTGACGGTGCCCCGGGAGGCCGACTACGCGCGGTCGTCGTGGCATCTTTACGTCGTTCGATGCCCGGACCGCGACGGGCTGAAGCAGCACCTGGGGGAGGCCGACGTCTGGGGGGGCATCCATTACCCCACGCTGCTGCCGCACCTGGACGCGCTGCGGGACCTGGGGCCGTGGGAATACCCCGTGCCGCGGGCGGAGCAGGCCGCGCACGAGGTGCTGAGTTTGCCGATCCATCCCGACCTGACGGACGAGCAGGTGGAATACGTGACACGCATGACACGCGCGTTTTTCTAAGCTGCGGGGGCTTGCGCGATGGCGAACGGCAGGGCCGCCGGCAGAGAAACCCCCCGGGGAACGGTTGCCCCTCTCGGTTGGCGGGCGGTTCGAGGTGCAGGCTGGGTTCTGGCCGGCAGGGCTGTGGGACAAGCTCTGCAGCTCGTCATGCTGGTAGTGCTCGCGCGGCTTCTGAGCCCGGGCGATTTCGGTGTGTTCGGCATTGCGATGCTGGCCCTGGTGACTCTGGAAACGTTCTCGCACCTGGGGTTCCGAAGGGCTCTGATCCAGCATCCCGAAGACCCTCTGCCCTACCTGGACACGGCGTGGACCTGCCAGATCGTCCGGGGGCTGGCCGTGGCGGGGCTCATGTTCCTGGCGGCTCCTCTGGTGGGGCGGTTCTTCCACGAACCGCGCGCGGTGGGTCCGCTGCAGTTGCTGTCTCTCCGGCTGGCCATCGGCGGTTTCCTGAACGTGGGCGTCATCTACTTTCACCGGAACCTGCAGTTCCACAGGCAGTTCGTCTACGATGCGGTGGGCGGTGCGGTTGCCCTTGTGGTGGGGGTCGTGCTGGCGTGGAGGCTGGGCTCGGTTTACGCACTGGTCTGGGCAAAGCTGGCGCAATGGGTGTCAAATTGCCTCCTCTCCTATTGCCTGCATCCTTACCGGCCGCGGTTCAGATTCTGTCGCAAACATGCGGCCAGACTGTTCGAGTTTGGTCGGTGGATGCTGGGGTCCCAGATAGTGCTCTTTCTGGCGACTAACCTGGACGATGTGCTGGTGGGGCGGGTCCTGGGAACGGGCCCATTGGGGCTATACCGGCTGTCATATACTCTTTCAAACCTTCCTTCCACGGAGTTGTCGCGCATGTCCAGCCGGGTGGCCATGCCGGTTTACGGCCGGCTCCGTGCGCACACTGAGCGTCTCGGCAGGGCCTTCCTGGACATTCTGGAGGCGATAGTGTCCCTGGTGCTGCCGCTGGCCGTTTTCGTGGCCGCCGCCGCTCCGGAGATTGTGGCGGGGCTGTTGGGGCATGGCTGGCGCGGCGCAGTGCTGCCCCTCCAGATGTTGGCCGCGTTGGGGTTTCTGCGGGCCGTGAGCGGCTGCGCGTGGGGTCTGTTCGTGGGAACGGGACACCCCCGAGTGCGTTTCAGGGCAAACCTGGCGCGGCTCGCGGTTATCCTGGTGAGCGTGTATCCTTTGACCAGGTGGTACGGGCTGGCCGGGACCTGCCTGTCCGTGCTTCTCGGTGTGGCCGCCACCCTCCCTGTTTGGGCCCTGGTAAAATCCACTATCGGCGTGGGCTGGATGGATATGGTGGAGCGCGTCATGCCAGGAGCGGTGCTCGGCGCTTTGGTGCTGCCCGGCGTAGTAATCGGACTGCATATTCCAGGTCTGGGCCCCACAACCACGCTGTGCACACAGGCAGCAGCCACGGCGGTTTTCTGCGCAGCAGGCGCTTTTCTCTACGCAAGGCTCATAGGGCGGGGCCCCTGGCAGCAGTTCACGGCGGCGTGGGATGTGCTTCGATCCCATAACTCGGCCGGAGGGCGGAAAGGCGGGTGACTGACATGCGACCTCCCCGGCTGCTGATCGTCACACACGCGTTCGCGCCCTCTTCGGGGACCAGCGGGCGGCGGCCCACGCGCCTGGCACGCTACCTGGCGCGGCTCGGCACGCCACCGGTCGTGGTGACCTCCGACCCGCGGCTTTACAACGGCCCGATCACGGAGGGGGACGACCTCCGCAGGCGGCTGAGGGTGTACGAAGTGTCAGCGCCGGGCAGCGATAGCTCAGTACCGAGGTGGAGCGCGGGCAAGCTCCGGCTGATCGCCGGCTACCGTCGTGCCATCCGGCAGGCTCTCGCGGACGGTGCGGAACCGGACCTTCTGCTGTTCCGCGGGGAGCCGTTCTGGTACTTCCCCTTCGCACGCGGCATCAGCCGGCGGTGGGGCATTCCCTACGCGCTGGATATGGGCGACCTGTGGCACCTGGGTTGTGTGCCGTATCGCGGACGCGGCGGCCTGATGCGCGGATTGGTGGAGGCCCCGCTGGAACGCTGGTCAGTCGGCGGCGCCGGGCTGGTCGCGCTCACCACCCCGGAACAGACCGCCCTCTATAGGCGCCGCTACCCCCGCCGCGATCCCGGACGGTTCGTGACCGTTCGCTGGGGCTACGACGCGGAAGCGCTCAGCCAGGTCACTGCCGCGGACAAACCGTCCGACCTGCTGCGACTGGTGATCTTCGGCGGTTTCGCCTACTATAGTTCGGTGGACGCGGAGGCGCTGGCGCGGGCTGTGGCCCTGACAACCGGGGAAGTGGAGGTAGTCCACCTGGGGCACCCGGAACCGGCCCTGGGGGCGGCGTTCCGCCGGGAAGGCGTGAGGCAGTGTCTCCGTGCGGAAGGCGTGCTGCCGTACGCAGACGGGCTGGCCGTGGTGGCATCGGCCGATTGTTGCGTGGCCAACCCCCGCTCGCCGCTGTCCGTGCCAGTCAAGGTCTATGACTACATCGCCCTGAACCGGCCGATACTCTCGTTCAGCCCGCCGGACTGCGCACTGGCCCGGTTCCTGGGGCGGTTCCCCGGCGCCTTCA
>CAYVBE010000020.1:0-33335 GCA_964448935.1 uncultured candidatus Brocadiaceae bacterium | reverse complement strand
TCTATGCGTTTTCACCCTTTTCGCGGATTTTATTACGCTTGTACTGGGACTAGCTAACTCTCAGCACATAGCCGTTTCGAAGCGCTGCCGCGGGGAAGGGACGCGGCAGCGCTTCTTGCTTGTGGGGACTACGTGAAAGACGAAGAAGAACTGGTCACAATCTACGAGACGGACAGCCAGAGCCGTGTGGCGGTGGTAAAGATGGTGCTGCGAGAGGCGGAAATCCCGTTCAGCGCCGTGAATGACATCGTCTCCACCACCTACCCCATAGACGGAATGGCCATCGTCTCATTCCAGGTGCGCGAGGAGGATGCCGAAGAGGCCCGGGCGGTTCTGGACCGGCTGGGTTTTGACTGAGCGGCTCTCGACCGTCAGTCTTCGCACGCTGTGCCGATGTTGCAGCACTCGACGGCCAGCACCTGTGACTTGCGACTCGTGTCGCGGTATACCGTGATGCCTTTGCAGTTCATCTCGTGCGCCTTCAGGTATATCTGGCGCACGTCCTCCCTGGTTGCGTCTGCCGGCAGATTCACCGTTTTCGAGACGGCGTTGTCCGTATGTGCCTGAAAAGCGGCCTGAACGCGCAGATGCTGCATGGGGGCGATCTCGCGGCTGGTCACAAGCAGCCGCTTCACCGGTTCGGGTATCTCCTCGACGGTCCGCACGGTGCCGGTCTCGAGTATCTTCTCCATAATTCCGTTCGTGATCCGGAAGCCCTCCTTCTCGCAGAGCGGTCTCAGGTCCGGGTGTACCTCCTTAAGCGTCTCGCCGTCCAGAACGTGGCGCCGGTAGGCCACGGCAAAAACCGGCTCTATGCCGCCCGAGCAGCCCGCGATGATGCTGATGGTGCCCGTAGGGGCGATGGTGGTGCGATGCGCGTTCCGCAGCGGCGCATGGCGGTCCGCCAGGGCGCTTGTGTTAAAGTTGGGAAAAGGCCCTCGCTCCTTCGCCAATGCCGTGGACGCTTCGTCCGCCGCCCGCGATATGAACTGCATCACCTCATCCGCCACCTCGACCGCCCGGCCCGAGTCGTAGGCGATGCCCATCCGTATCAGAATGTCCGCAAAGCCCATCACGCCCAGGCCGATCTTGCGGTTGCCCAGTGTGATGTGCGCGACCTGCTCCAGCGGGTGGCGTGTGACCGTGATGACGTCGTCCAGGAATCGCACGCCCAGATGAGTCAGGTGCCTGAGCTTATCCCAATCCACGGTGCATTCGGGCAACTCCCCCTTCAGGCAGTGCGTCAGGTTGATGGAACCCAGAACGCAGGATTCGTAGGGCAGCAGGGGGGCCTCGCCGCACGGATTCGTGGCCCGGATACGGCCCAGGCCGGGCGTGGGATTGCTGCGGTTGATCGTGTCCAGAAACACCAACCCCGGCTCGCCGTTTTTCCATGCGCTCTCGACGATGGCCTCGAACACCTTCTCGGCCGAGATCGTATCCGTGGATTGGCCGGTGTGCGGGTCCACCAGTTCTACGGTGTTGCCGGCTTGAAGGGCGGCCAGGAACTGGTCTGCGACCCCCACCGAGATGTTGAAGTTGATCAGGCTGCCTTCCTCGGTCTTGGCGCGCACGAATTCCAAAATGTCCGGATGGTCCACGCGCAGCACGGCCATATTGGCGCCGCGGCGGAAGCCTCCCTGATTGATGGCGCCGGTGGCCTGGTCGAATATCCGGATGAAGGAGACCGGCCCGCTGGCCCGGCCGCCGGAGGTGGATATGTAAGCGCCCTTGCGCCGCAGCCGGGAGAAGGAGAACCCGGTGCCGCCGCCGCTCTGGTGGATCAGCGCGGCCTGCTTCAGCGTACTGAATATGCTATCCAGGGAATCCTCGACGTTCAGCACAAAGCAGGCGGCCAGTTGCTGGAGCTGCCGACCGGCGTTCATCAGGCAGGGGGAGTTCGGCAGGAAGTCCAGCCCCAGCAGCGCCTCCCGGAACTGCTCCTCGACCTCCTCCGGATCGGGGCCCTTCGGATAGTTCCTCTCGGCGGAGGCCACGTTGGCAGCAACGCGCCGGAACATGTCCTCCGGTTCCTCGATCATCCTGCCGTCGCGGGCCCTTTTAAGGTACCGGCTTTCCAGCACCCGGCGTGCGTTGTCTGTGAGTTCTGCCTTCATGGCATTTCAAAGTCCTGCTCCGGATGCTTGACCGTCAGAACGGGGCAGGGCGCCTTGCGAACGACCTTCTCCGCGACGCTGCCGATCAGCAGATGCTTCAGGCCGGAACGGCCGTGCGTCCCCATCACGATCATGTCGGCCTTGGCCTCGCGTGCGTAATTGATGATCTCCACGAACGGGCTGCCGGCCACCACCTCGCCTTCTACCCCATCGTATTGCTCGCGGCAATCGGACAGCACCTCCTCCATCCGCTCGCGCGCGCTCTCTTCGAGCTGCTCCAGAGGCAGGTCCAGGTCCGGCACGCCGCCCATGCTGTAGGAGGGCAGGAACGGGACCTCGATCACGTGCAGCAGGACAAGCCGCGCCCCGAATGAGCTGCCCATCATCAGGGCGTACTCCAGGGCGTGGTCCGAGGGCTCGGAAAAGTCAACCGCGCATACGATCGTCTCCATCTTTACGTCTTCCATGGCGTTTCCCCTTTCGCATGGGATCGAAATGCGTCATCACTCACCGCTTGTCGCCAGCTTCTCCTCCGGCGCCGTCGGGCGGTGGTACCGCGGCACCAGCTCCATCGGGTCTACGTCCGCTCCCGCACGGAACCTTTCGGCTCCCAGTTTTGCGACCACTTCGGCCCGGCCCACGGCCAGCTCGGGCTCGCCCATGCGGAAGCGCGCGCCCTTTTGGAAGACCCCCGGATAGGCGCGCACGCCGGAGCCGAAGACCAGCGCTTCAGGGGGTATGGCATCGGCCAGCGCCTCGGGCTCCAGGCAGAGGACGCCGGTCGTATCCTTCCAGCCGTCCTGCCACTCGAAAACACTGCCGTAGACGCGGCTCCGCCGGGCGTCCTGCACGGGGCAGGTGAACCGGAGGTCGCCCCGTTCCTCCGGCTCCACGTTCCCTGCCTTGACCTCCAGGGTGGGTATGCCGACGCAGCGCCACCCGAGGGCGTAGGCGAGTGTCTTGGCACAGGCCACCCCGATGCGCAGCCCCGTGAAGGAGCCCGGTCCTTCACTGACCGCCACCCCCAGGACGTCGCTTCGCGCCATTCCGGCCTCCTGCATTATGCTGTCCACTGCCGGCACAATGTCGCGCGCGCGCCTTTTGCCCTTTGGGAACGCGAAAGACGCCGGCACCTGCTCGCCCTCGCACAGGGCAAGGCTGCCCCGGCGACCGCTGGTTTCAATGCCCAACACAATCATCCGCACCGGGACGAGGACTCCTTCCGGTCTGAGTTCCGACGAAGCCACTGAAACGTCCGGCGGAGTGCCTCGTGGATTGCCTCCTGATCACTCACCAGACGGTCCCTGAATTCCACGTCGGTCCGCCAGAGCAGGCTTCCGTCCCGCGCATCGTGGCAGGAGAGGGCATACTTGACGGAGGCCCAGGACCAGAACAGCACGTAGCGCAGCCGCGAGCAGCGCACGTCTGCCACCAGGTAGCTGGACAGGTCCAGCTCGGCCGCATAACGGCGCAGTTGCTCGTCGGTCGGCTGGAGTGTCGGTTCCGGCGCCATCCCGTACAGCGCCTGCTCCACCTTAAGGGCGGGCATCACGTCCATTGCGCCCTCCTGCGCCGCGGCGTGCGCCACGCAGGTGGCAAAGCGGCGCGTGACGTCCGTGGTATTGATCGCCCCCCACGTCACGTGGCCCGTCTTCCCCGGCGCCGGCTTCTCGGCGGTGACGCGCAACACCGCGGTGCGGCCTTCCGGCGTGTCGGCAAAGCTGCCCGTGTTCTCTATGTCAAACCGGATATGGCCGCCGCACCCCGCCAGGGTCAGCAGGAGCACGCCCGTGACAGACAGAGCAATCTTTGGCATTACAGAGTCCCTCGAGGTCAACCTTACCCGACGTTGCATTATAGGGCCCACTCCCACCGCCCACAAGAGCAGTGAGGGGTCTGGGGTGTACGAAAGTAAAGCCCGGAACGCGCAGGGCGTCCCGGGCTTTGGTTGTGCAGCGTGGCGCTGCGGGTCAGTCCTCCTGTCCGGCTTCGATGGCGGCCTGAGCGGCTGCCAGGCGGGCCACCGGCACCCGGTAGGGGGAGCAGGACACATAGTTCATGCCTGCCTCGTAGCAGAACTTAACCGAGCGCGGCTCGCCGCCGTGCTCGCCGCAGATGCCGATCTTCAGGTCGGGTTTGGTCTCGCGGCCTTTCTCGACGGCCATGGCCACGAGTTGCCCGACGCCCGTCTGATCGAGCACCTGGAAGGGGTCGCTCTCCAGTATTTCCCGGTCAACGTATTCGGGCACGAAGGTGCCCACGTCGTCCCGGCTGAAGCCGAAGGTCATCTGCGTCAGGTCGTTCGTGCCGAAGCTGAAGAAGTCGGCGTATTCGGCGACCTGATCGGCCGTAAGAGCCGCGCGTGGCACCTCGATCATGGTGCCGATCTTGTATGCCAACTCGACGTCCGCCTCTTGCAGCACCCGTTGGCAGACCTCTTCGGTCGCCTGGCGCGTGATGCGCAGCTCTTCGTCGGTGCCCACCAGCGGGATCATGATCTCCGGACGCACGTCAACGCCGTCCTGCTGACAGTTGACGGCTGCCTCGATGATGGCGCGGACCTGCATCTTGTAGACGTCCGGGTAGGTGATGCCCAGGCGGCACCCGCGGTGGCCGAGCATGGGGTTGAACTCCCGCAGCTCGTTGACACGATTTCTGATCGCCTGCGCGTCCATACCCATCTGCTGAGCCAGGCGCTCCTGGATCTCCTGGTCGTGTGGCAGGAACTCATGCAGGGGCGGATCGAGCAGCCGGACGACGACCGGCTTGCCCGCCATGGCGCGGAAGATGCCTTCGAAGTCCTTCCGCTGCTCGGGAAGCAGCTTGTCGAGGGCGCCGTCGTAAAGCTCGCGCTTCTCTGCCAGCTCCGCTTCTATGGATTCGATCTGCTGGTTGATACGCTCCAGCTCCTCGCCGGACGCCTGCTCGGCGTCAATCCGGGCCTGGCGCAGCCGGGCCTCTATGCGCCGCACGTCGGGCGCGACCAGCATCATCTGGCGCACGTTGGCGATGCGGCCTTCCTCGAAGAACATGTGCTCCGTGCGGCACAGGCCGATGCCTTCCGCGCCGAACTCCAGCGCCTGCTCGGCGTCGGCCGGGGTGTCCGCATTGGTCCACACGCCCATGTCCCGATACTCTTCGCACCAGTCCATGACCTGCGCGAACGCGCCGGTCAACTCGGGCTCCACCAGCTCGATGGCGCCGTCAAAGACCTGGCCGGTGCTGCCGTCCAGGGAGATGACGTCGCCTTCCTCGAACTTGCGCCCGGCGATGGTCACCACCTTGTTTTCCTCGTCCGGGGCCACCTGGCCGCATCCGGCCACACAGCACTTGCCCATGCCGCGCGCCACGACTGCGGCGTGGCTGGTCATGCCGCCGCGGGCGGTCAGGATGCCCATGGAGGCGTCCATGCCGCCGATGTCCTCGGGGCTGGTCTCCTCGCGGACAAGGATGATGCCGGTCGGCTCCTGGCCGGAGGCGGATGCCTTCCTGGCCTCTTCCTCGGCCATCTGTTCGGCGTCATCGGCAGTCAGGGCAATCTTGCCAACCGCAGCGCCCGGGCTGGCGGGCAGGCCGGAGGCCAGATACTTGTCCTCGTCCTGGGCGCGTTCCTTGGCGTCCGGATCGAACTGCTTGTGCAGAAGCTGCTCCACCTGCCTGGGCTCGACCCGTGTGACGGCGGTCTGGTGGTCAATGAGTTCCTCTTCGGCCATTTCCACGGCGATCCGGACGGCGGCCATGGCGGTGCGCTTGCCCGTCCGCGTCTGCAGCATGTACAGCTCGCCTTCCTGGGCCGTAAACTCGAAGTCCTGCATATCGCGGTAGTGCTCTTCGAGGGTGTCCTTGATCTCCAGGAGCTGGTTGTACATCTTCCGGTAGAGCTCCCGGGCCTCCTCGGGCGGTATGTCGCACTCGGGGAATTCCGAGAGATCCTCTTCCGACAGATCGTTGACGTCCTTGGGCGTGCGGATGCCCGCCACGACGTCCTCGCCCTGGGCGTTGATCAGGTACTCGCCGTAGAGCTTGTTCTCGCCCGTTGCGGGGTTGCGCGTGAAGCCCACGCCGGTGAAGCTGGTGTAGCCCATGTTGCCGAAGACCATGGTCTGCACGTTGACGGCGGTGCCCAGCAGGCCGCGAATCTCGTTGATCTCGCGGTAGCGGATGGCCTGCGGGTTGTTCCAGGAGCCGAACACGGCGTCAATGGCCCTGCGGAGCTGCTGGATGGGGTCCTCGGGGAACTCCTCGCCGGTGTTCTCCTGGTAGATGCGCTTGAACTCCTGGACGATCTCCTTGAGCTGCTCCACGTTGAGCTGGCTGTCGTACTGCACGCCGGCCTTCTCGCGCTCCTCGTGCAGCATCTGGTCGAACAGCCGGTGGGGTATGAACATGGCCACGTTGCCGAACATCTGGATGAACCGGCGGTAGCAGTCCCAGGCAAAGCGCTCGTCGCCGCTCTGCTGCGTCAGGCCCTGTACGGCCTCGTCGTTCAGGCCCAGGTTCAGGATGGTGTCCATCATGCCGGGCATGCTGACGGCGGCGCCACTGCGCACGCTGACCAGCAGGGGATTCTCGTTGTCGCCGAGTTTGCGGTCGGTGACCTCTTCCAGCCGTGTCAGGTTCTCCTGCAATGCCTCTTCCAGTCCTTCAGGCCACTCACCGTCGTTCTGCAGGTACTGCCGGCAGACCTCGGCTGTGAGCGTGAACCCGGGCGGGACGGGCAGTCCGACGTTCGCCATCTCGGCCAGGTTGGCTCCCTTGCCGCCCAGCAACTCCTTCATCTCCGTGCGGCCGTCGGCATCGCCTTCTTTGAAGAAATAAATCTGCTTCTCACTCATGAGACGGACACTCCTTTGACACACCAAGAGAGACAATGAATGGGACAGGGTGACGCGGGTCCGGCGGATTCACCACTGGGTGATCCTTCCGGAACCTCCGTCGGGCTACGGCGGCGGCGCAGATGAACGGTCGCCCCCACCCGCGCAGCATTAGACGCTACCACATGCGGGCCGGCCTTTCAAGCAAACGCCGGTGGCGTTGTGCGGAGACGCATCACGGAAATGGCCTTGACAAACCGGGCGGCGCTGCCTATAAAGGCGCGCGGAGTCCCAATCCCCAGGGGCCAGAGTGGAGGAAGATAATGGCCAGAGGTATCATTCGGTGTGACGAGTGCGGGGCGGCGCTGGGCGTATCGGATAAGGAAATCGGCAAGTCCGGCAAGTGCCCGCGATGCGGCTCCGGCATCGAGATCACCCGGGAGGCATTCCAGACCACGGAGGCGCGCGGGGCATCCGGGAAGTCGGGTGGGGGCGGCACGGCGTTCGCCCATCGCACCGTCATCATGCAACTGGTGGACGGTTTTCTGGAACAGCTCCGGTTTCTCGGCGGCCGCAGCCGCGCCTTTGCCGCCTATCAGAGCCTGCTTATCCGGCTCGGTCTGATCGGCATTCTGGTGGCGGGCGTGGTGGCGCTGGTTCACATGACGGTGGTGTCCATCCGTCTTGACAGCATGCACTCCTTTCTGCTGGGGCTGGGCGTGGCCGTGGTGGCCGTGGTGCTGCACTACGTGGCGTCGCGGTTTGCGGAGGCCGGTCAACTGCTTCTGGCGGAGAATCCCTGTGCGTCGGCGCCCGAACCCGTGATGGATTGCCTGGGGTTTCTGTCCCTGCTGGCCGGGTTGGGGCTGGTGGTGTACGCGGTGGTGGAGGCGGTGGAGGCCAGCGCTCTGTTCGCCAGTCTGCCGCCTTTCGTGGCCGCTGTGGCGCTGGGGCACCTGGCACTTTTTTTCCTGAACCCCAGCGAGTGTCTCAACAGCCGCGGCCGCCTGCGGGGCGCCTCGGCCGGGGAGACGGCCCTTTCGATCGCCGAGATGATATACCGTTGCGTGCTGGTGCTGGTGCCCGTTTTGCTTGCCCTGGGCGTGCTGGGCGGGGCCAGCGCCATGGTGGTGGCCATGATCATGCTGTGGGCGGGTGGCGGCGCCGCAGAGGAAGGCCTTCAGATGGCCCAGAGCGGCTTTCAGATCGCTCTGCGTGTCACCGGCGCAGCGGCCTCCGGGCCCGTCCTCGCATATCTGGTTTACCTGATGCTGATGCTGCTGCGGGACCTCATGTTTGCGGTCCTGCAGACGGCGCGCAACACCGGCCGCCGCCGATAGGGGGCGGACCCTCACCTGTCACTTCTGCGGGGATAACACGCGTGCAACACCGCCTGCTGGGAAACACGAACATGGAGGTCTCCCGCGTCTGCTGCGGCACGATGGCCATGTGCCCGCACAAGACATACGGGGAACCGGACGACGAGGCGTCCATCGGCGCCGTGCACGCCGCCCTCGACGCCGGTATCAACTTTTTCGACACCGCCGAGGCCTACGGCGACGGCTACGCCGAGGGGATACTGGGCCGCGCGCTGAAAGGGCGGCGCAGCGAGGCCGTCGTCGCCACCAAGATCTCGTCCAACCACCTTGGCCGCGAGGACCTGGTGAACGCCTGCGAGGCCAGCCTGAAGCGCCTGCAAACCGACTACATTGATCTGTACCAGGTGCACTGGCCGAATCGCGACCTCCCTTTCAGCGAGACCGCCGAGGGCCTGGAGGAACTGCGTCGGAAGGGCAAAATACGGCACTGGGGTGTGTCGAACTTCGGCGAAGGAGATCTGCAGGAGGCCCTGGAGGCCGGCGACCCGGAATCGGACCAGCTTCCCTACAACCTGCTGTGGCGGGTCATCGAGCACCGGGTGCTGCCCCTCTGCATCCGGGAGGAGGTGGGCGTCATCTGCTACAGCCCGCTGGCGCAGGGAATTCTGACGGGCAAGTTTGAGAGCGCCGGAGAGGTGCCCCCCGCACGCAAGAGGCCGCGCTACTGCGACGAGACGGTGGTGGACCTGAGCTTTCGCGTGGTGGGCGAGCTGCGGCGAATCAGCGACCAGATACACGAGCCGGTTGCCTGCGTGGCGCTGGCCTGGTTGCTGGCCCAGCGGGGCGTCGCCTCGGTGATCGCCGGGGCCCGCAATGCCGAGCAGGTTACCCAGAATGCCCGCGCCGGCAACCTGGAACTGCCCGCCGGCATCGTGGAACGGCTCCGCGAAGCCTCCGAACCGCTGAAACAGAGCCTGGACGAGGACCCGGACATGTGGCAGGAGGGGGCCGAATCGCGCTACCGCTGACCCCCCCGCGCTCAGGGGCCGTCTTCCACCGGCTCTATGGCCAGATCGTCCAGGTATGCCTCCACCCGCGCGTTGCTGTAGCTGTGTATCCAGAGTTGCACATGCTGTGTGCCCGGGGGCGTCCGGAAGGTGTGCGAGAACGGGCGCCAGTGGCGGTCATCGCCTCCCAGGGACAGCAGGGGCGCAATCCAGCCCTGCTCGTTGGTCCGCTCGTTCAGCAGCCTGTCGTCCTCGCCCAGGTGTCGCACGTAGATGCCGAGCCCGTTCCCTGAGACACCCAGAAATCGGCCGCTCAGCCGGTATTGCGCGCCCTCCGTCACGGCCATGCGGGCCGACGCCACGTCCGACCCATCCCTGTCGTTGGCATCTACTATCCGCAGGGACCGGTCGCCGCCGGCCGCCCGCTGGTCGGAGATGCCGGCCATCTCATTGCCCAGGCTCCAGGCCCATTCCCCCTCCTCGAAGCCGCCGTTGCGCAGCAGGGGCGTCTCGCGGGTGTAGGGCGTGATCTGCAGGCGGATCGCCGCCTGGCGGACCGGGCGCGTCAGCCCGATCCCCACCCGCAGGGGAGGGTGGTCGGCCCGGATGTCTTCCTCGATGATCCGGCCGCTGACGGTATACGGAACGGCCCCGGCCACTTTGATTCCCACGCGCACCGCCTCCTGCGTGTCGTAGACCAGGAGGCTCGTGTCGTCCAGCCGCTTCCACCGGCCGAAGGTCACCAGTGCCGTCTCGAACTCGCGCGGCCGATCGAATTCCACCTCATCCGTCACGGTCAGCGAGCCTTCATCCCGGCGGGAGTACTGGAAGGTGCGTCGGAGCTTGCGCAGCCCTTCCACCCGGTAGGCGGCGGTCAGGTCGAAGGTGACCTGGTCGCCGGCGGCGTTGAACCGCACATCTGATTTCGCGCGGGCCTCCCCGCCGGTTTTCTGCAGATTCCCGTCCACCATCGGCACCGGATGGCCGTAGGAGTTCAGCAGATTGCTCTCGTAGCGTCGGCCGCTGAAGGTCCGCGCCGTGTAGACCTCCGCGCCGGGGTCCACCAGGACGGCCTGTCCGCCCAGTGCCACCACGTAGGAGCCGACGTCGTTGTGATTGTGATGCTCGGCATTGTGCCCGCCTTTCAGCGCCACGCCCATGCGGCAGCCGGAGCCCGGCCGGGGCCGGCCGATGAACACGCCGGCGTGCTGGAACCACGTGCGCAGATGCGGGCCGGGCGCCTTCCGGTCGGCTTCTCCAGCGGAGGCCGAATTGGGGAATTCATACATCAGGCTTTCTCGGAGCGAACCCCAGGCGGACAGCTTCTCCGGCCGGCCGCCGCCCAGGTTCAGGCCGAGCTTGCGGCCCACATACCACAGGATGCGTCGGTCCGGACGCGTGCCCATTGCGCAGTCGGCGAACGCCGGGTAGAGGCCGTTTATGATCTCGATGCGGGAGCCGAACAGCGTGGGCTCTCGCACGCCCTCGCGCTGCATCAGGTCCACGCCGCCGCCGGTGGCCTGGTAGACCGCCTCCGCCAGCAGCACGTAGTGGCCGAAGCCGTAGTTCCAGTAGCCCACGCCCTCGGAGCAGTAGCCGTCCGCGGTGAAGCCGTCCAGGAAGTTCTGAGAATAGTATTCGGCGGCCACCACGAACAGGGCCCGCTCCTCGCGGGACCGTACCTGGGCCAGCGCCGCGCCGGTCACTCCGGCCAGGCACACTGCGTTCCAGTTGTTCGTGGTGCGCATCCACCAGTTGCCTTCCCGCTGGCCGCGCACCATGGCAAGGTAAGGTTCGATCACCCGTTCGCGCACCTTCCGTTCGATGAGATCGCGCGTGGCAGCGGCGAGCCGGTTCCCCAGCAGGAGATTGGCACTGGCCAGTTCCCACGCCAGCGCCGAGGACCCCAGGTCTATGTCCACCGTCTCGCCGCGGAAGTTGCGCAACCCCCCGTCGTGGGCGGGCATGACCCAGGTCGGCTCCGCGCAGATAGCCTCGATGGTCCGCCGGATGGCCGGCAGGAAGCGTCCCTCATCCTCCAGGCACTCCGCCAGCACCAGCAGCCCGATGCGGCTGCGCCGCCGGCCGGCCACCCGTTGCCACCGGTTGCGGTTGCCCGTCCGGGAGTAGTCCAGGTACAGCTCGTCCGGTTGTTCGGGCAGGGGCTGCGCGGCCAGGAGTTCGGCCCGCTCCAGTACTTGCCCGGCCCCGGGCCGGGCGGCCATTCGGGTCCACGCCTTGCGGTCGGATATCGGCTGCCCGAAGGCCCACGGCGCCTCCGACAGCATCCGCGCCACCGCACGCACACGTTCCTGCGACATATCCGCCGCTATCGCAAAGCCTGACCCACAGATGAGCAACAGGGCAACCAGCATGATACGGACGCCGGCGGAGGACAGCATGGCATTCTCCCGTTTTCCGATGAGCATCACCTGCATCATCCCAAAACCTAACAACCCGAGGCCCGCACGACAAGCGCCGAACAACAGGATCGTGCCGCTGTCGTTCGCCGCACGCCCGGTCGGCTGCTGCGGGTGTTCGCCGGCTTACCATTGACATTTTGGGGTCATCGGCGTTACAATTATGCCTCGATTCTCGCGCAGGACGATGTCCGTTTGTCTGCCCGCCCCGGTTCGCGGGATTGCTCATCGCCCACAGGCTTCTGGGGGTGTGGCACGTGTAGGTCCGGGCAGGCGGCGCCCGCCTATTCCAGATACGGGAAACGTTGAAATGGCTGTACCGAAACGCAAAACCAGCAAGTCGCGCAAGGGCAAACGCAGGACCCACCAGGGCCTGGAGGAACCCAACATTCCCAGCAGCCAGAAGGTGCGGCCCTCGGGAACGCGGTCCCGACGGTTCTTCTGCGGCAACTGCAACCAGCCCAAGCCTCCGCACATGGTCTGTCCCAACTGCGGCTACTACCGCGGAAAACCCATGCTCGAAGTCGAAAGATAAGCGCGGAACACGTCCGCATGCACGCATCTGATCCAGACCCGAACGCAGGCGGCTCCCCTTCCCGGATGGGCCGGGTGGCGGTGGACTGCTCCGGAGGAGACGCCCCCCTGGCCGAAAGGGTGGGTGGCGCCGTGGAGGCCGCCGTGTCCTACCGCGACATCTCCGTGGTTCTGTGCGGACCCCGGGACGAGGTCCAGGCCGCCCTCGATGAGCAGCCGGAGGTCCCGGACACCGTCTCCGTTTTGGACGCGCCCCAGAGCATTGACATGCACGAGTCACCGGTTCAGGCGCTGCGCCAGAAGCCCCGCTCCTCCATCGCGCTGGCGGTGGACATGGTGGCGGACGGCGAGGCGGACGCCTTTGTGAGCGCCGGCAACACCGGCGCCGCCGCCGCGGCGGCCACCCTCAAGCTGGGACGCCCCGAGGGCGTCTATCGCCCCGGCATCGCCGCGCCCATGCAGGTGCTGGACTTCCCCGTGGTGACCATTGACGTGGGGGCCAACGTCAACTGCAAGCCGGTTCACCTGCTGCAGTACGGGATCATGGCGTCGGTGTTCGCGCGCGACGTGCTGGAGATTGAGCAGCCCCGTGTGGGCCTGCTGAACGTCGGCGAGGAGACGACCAAGGGCAGCAAGCTGACCAGAGAGGCGTTCGATCTGCTGAGCAACGCGGACCTGGACTTCGTGGGCAACATCGAGCCAGAGCACTTTTTCGACCACCAGTGCGACGTGCTGGTCTGCGACGGGTTCACCGGCAACACGATACTCAAATTCGGCGAGAGCCTGGTGCTGCGGATGATAGGGTGGCTGCGCGAACAGGTGGGTGGCAACCTGCGCTACAAGCTTGGTATGGCGCTGTGCAAAGACCTGTTCAAACACCTGCGGCACTGCGCGGACTACACCGAATACGGCGGCGCCCCGCTGCTGGGGGTCAACGGCATCATCATAATCACCCACGGCTCCTCGGACGCCCGGGCCATCCACAATGCCGTGCGCGAGGCGCGGTCCTTCGTGCAGCACCACGTGAACGAACACATCGAAGAGGCCATCCGCCGCGACACCGCGCGCCGTTCCGCGACGGACTGACCCGCCCACCCATTGCACAAGACCCTGTTGGACGGGAAAGACATTCATGCAGAGCGCGACACGCTTACCGGTCGAGATAGCCGGCATCGGTTCCTACTTGCCGGACCAGGTGCTGAGCAATTCCGATCTGGAAGAGATGGTGGATACCTCGCACGAGTGGATCGTGCCGCGCACGGGTATCCACGAACGACGGATAGCGGCCGAGGAGGAGGCCACCAGCGACCTGGCCATCGCGGCCGCACAGGAGGCACTGACAGCCGCCGAGATGGACGGCTCCGAGCTGGATGTCGTCATGGTGGCCACATGCACCCCGGACTACCCGTTCCCGGCGACCGGCTGCCTGGTGCAGGCGGCCGTCGGCGCCGGGGGTGCCATGGCCTGCGACCTGGAGGCGGCGTGCAGTGGGTTCGTCTACTGCGTGAGCAGCGCCGCCGGGATGATTGCCAGCGGCATGGCACAGAACGCCCTCGTGATCGGAGCCGAGGTCCTCTCGCGCGTGACCGACTACACCGACCGCCGCAGTTGCATCCTGTTTGGTGACGGCGCGGGCGCGGTGGCGCTGCGCAGGTCCCGGAACGGCGGCGAACTGCTCTACACCGAGCTGGGCGCCGACGGCACCAGGCCCGACATCCTGATGGTGCCCGCCGGCGGTGCGCGTAACCCGGCCTCCCACCAGACCGTGGACGCGCACGACCACTACATAAAGTTGAGCGGCCGTGAAGTCTTCAAGCTGGCCGTCAACAAGCTGACGGAGCTGATCAAGCGCATTCCGGAGCAGACGGGAGTTGGGCTGGACGAGATAAGGATGGTCATCCCGCACCAGAGCAACATCCGCATCATCCAGAGCGCCCTCGAACGTGCGGACCTGGAGGTGGAAAAGGCATATATGAACATTGACCTCGTAGGGAACACATCTGCCGCCTCCATTCCGCTGGCGATGGCGGAGGCCGTGGAGAGGGGCGAGCTGGAACGGGGCGACCTGGTGCTGCTGCTGGCGTTCGGCGGTGGCCTGACGTGGGGCTCGACGCTGCTGAGATACTGAATCCCCGGAGGCACTGAAACATGGCGGCCATCGGACTGCTTTTTCCCGGTCAGGGTGCGCAGAAGCCCGGAATGGGGCGCGACCTGGCGGAGGAGTGCGAAGCGGCGCGTCGGGTCTTCCAGGCCGCCAACGAGCGGCTGGGCCTGGAAATGGACCGCATCTGCTTTGAAGGGCCGGACGAGAGGTTGGCCCGCAGCGACGTGGCGCAGCCCGCCATCCTGACCGTCAGCGTGGCCTCGCTTCGCGCGCTGCAGGAGCGGGCCGGCACCGCCATGCCACCGGTGGCCGGCTCGGCCGGGCTGAGCCTGGGCGAATACACGGCCCTGGTCGCTGCCGGAGCGCTGGCGTTCGAGGACGCGGTTGAGGTGGTCCGGCACCGGGGAATCTACATGCAGGAGGCGTGCGACGCCAATCCCGGCACAATGTGCTCCATCCTGGGTCTGGAGGACGAGCAGGTCGAGGAAAGCTGTGCGCGGACGCGCGAGGAAGTCGGCGAAGGCGTCTGGCCGGCCAACTACAACTGCCCCGGGCAGCTTGTGATAAGCGGGCGGGAAAAGGCCGTGGCAGAGGCGGCCCGCCTCTGCGCCGCGATGGGCGCGCGCCGGACCATAAGGCTCAACGTGGCGGGTGCCTTCCACACAGAGTTGATGCGGCCGGCGGCCGAGAAACTGGCCCCCGTGTTGGAGGAGACGGAGTTCCACGAGCCATCCTACCCCGTGGTGGCCAACGTGACCGGGCGCCCCGTGACGGACCCGGACGAGATCCGGCGCCGGCTGATCGAGCAGGTTCACAGCCCCGTGCGCTGGCGGTCCTGCATGGAATGGTTCCTGGGGCAGGACGTCGAGCGCTTCTACGAGGTGGGACCGGGCAGCGTGCTAAGGGGGCTTTTGAGGCGCATTGACCGCTCCGCCGCCTGCGCAGCCGTGAACGACGCGAGTCAGGTGGCGGACGTGGCGAGTGACTGGCAAAAGGGAGATACGGCATGAAGACACTGGAAGGGAAAACCGCCCTGGTGACCGGCGCGTCGCGCGGCATCGGCCGTGCCATTTGCCTGCGCCTGGCCCGGGACGGAGCCAACATCGCGGGGCTGGATATCCGCAGGGACCTGCTCGACGAGACCTCGGCCCTGGTCACGGAGCAGGGCGTTGATTTTCTGCTCCTGCGGGGGAACGTGACCGAGCTGGACGACCTGAACGAGGCGGTGGACGCCGTCAAGGAAAGGTTCGACGCCGTGGACATCCTGGTCAACAACGCCGGCATCACGCGGGACGGCCTGATGATACGGATGGACGCGGAAGACTGGGACGCCGTCATCCAGGTGAACCTGACCGGAGTGTTCAACGGCATCAAGGCCGTGGCGCGCACCATGATGCGCCAGCGCAGCGGCCGGATCATCAACATGGCCAGCGTGGTGGGGATGATCGGCAACGCGGGGCAGGCCAACTACTCCGCCAGCAAGGGCGGGGTGATTGCCCTGACCAAGACCGCCGCCCGCGAGCTGGCCGCCCGAGGGGTTAACGTCAACGCCGTGGCGCCGGGCTTCATCCAAACCCCCATGACGGACGCTTTGAGCGATGAGGCCCGTGAGAGCGCGCTGGGCAACATTCCGTTCGGCCGGTTCGGGGAGACGCAGGACGTGGCCAACGTGGTGGCCTTCCTGGCCGGGCCTGACTCGTCCTACGTGACCGGACAGGTGCTGCGCGTGGACGGCGGAATGGTTATGTAGAAGTTTGGCGCTTGCAAGGACGCGCCCCGGCTGTTTACAATGCACGGCGCTTCGGGCGGTCCTCATGGCCCGGCGTCATTTCGAGATGGTCTTTTGAACGGTTTTTCTTCCTGCTGCAGGAGGTGTACATAAGTGGCTGAAGATGTCAGGCAAAGAGTGATCAATCTGATCGCCGAGAGAATGGACGTTGACCCCGAGCAGATCACCGACGACACCCATTTCGTCAACGATCTGCAGTCCGATTCCCTGGACATGGCGGAACTGGTGATTGACCTGGAGGAGGAGTTCGATCTGAGCATCAGCGACGAGGACGCTCAGCAGATCGAGACGGTCGGACAGGCGATAGAGCACATCGAAGAAAACCTGGAATGATGAATGGACGGCGGATCGTCGTAACGGGATACGGCCTCGTGTCGCCGGTGGGCCACGACGGGAAGACCGCGTGGTCTGCTCTGAAGGAGGGCCGCAGTGGTATTAAAACCATCACCTCCTTCGACACTTCCGAGTATTCCGTGCACATAGCAGGGGAGATCACCGATTTCGATCCCCTGGAGACCTTCAGCAAGCGCGAGCTGAATCGGCTGGACCGCTTCGTGCAGTTTGCCCTGGTCGCTGCCGACGACGCCATTGAAAACGCCGGGCTGGAGCTGGAAGAAGAGGACAAGAGCCGTGTCGGCGTTTTCATCGGCACCGGCATCGGGGGATTGCACGAGATCGAGGCGCAACATACGCGCCTGCTCAAAAGCGGCCCCAACCGCACCAGCCCGCTGATGATACCCAAGCTCATGACCAACGCCGCCGCCGGCCAGGTGGCCATGCGCTACGGCCTGCATGGGCCGAGCATGTCCGTTTCCAGCGCCTGTGCCTCCGCCAGCCACGCCATCGGCGAGGCCTGCCACAGTATCCGTTACAACATGGCGGACGTCCAGATATGCGGCGGTTCGGAGGCGGCGATCACCCCTATGGGCCTCAGCGGCTTCCAGCAGATGAGGGCGCTCTCGACCCGCAACGACGAGCCCGAGAAGGCGAGCCGTCCATTCGAGGCCAATCGCGACGGGTTCGTGATGGCCGAGGGCGGCGCCATCCTCATCCTGGAAAGCCTGGAGCACGCGCGCGCGAGGGGAGCCGAAATCCTGGCCGAAGTGCTGGGCTACGGCGCCAGCAGCGACGCCTACCACATCACACTGCCCGAGCCGGACGGCAAGGGCGCGGCGCAGGCGATGCGCAATGCTCTGGCGGACGCCGGCCTTTCAATCGAAGATGTGGACTACATCAATGCACACGGCACGGGTACCCCGGCCGGCGATGACGTCGAGGCGAAGGCCATCGCGAGCGTCTTCGGCGACTACGCCCACGATCTGGCCATCAGCTCCTCCAAGAGCATGTTCGGCCACATGCTGGGCGCCTCCGGCGCGCTGGAAAGCGCCGTCTGCATCTGGGCGATGCAGCACGACGTCTGCCCGCCCACCATCAACTTTGAAGAACCCGACCCGGAGTGCTGCGGCCTGAACTTCGTGCCCAACGAAGCGCAGGAACGCCCGGTCAACGTGGCGCTGAACAACTCATTCGGTTTCGGCGGCCACAACGTCACGCTGGTCTTCGGGCAGTTCGATGGCTGAACGGCGCCCGGGCCGGTGCCATGCCGAATCTACGGGGTCTGCCATGACGGTCGCGCCCGTTCGCGTTGCCCACATAATCACGCGGATGATCGTGGGCGGTGCGCAGCAGGATGTTCTCCACATCTGTGATGCGTTGCGCCGGCGGCCCGGCTGGGACCCCATGCTGATCACGGGACCGCCCCTGGGGCCGGAGGGGGAGTTGCTCAGCGAGGTGCGCCGGCGCGGAGTACCTCACATGCTGCTGCCCTCCCTGCGGCGTCAGGTGAATCCCTTCAGAGATGCAGTCGCTCTGGCCTCGTTGTTGCGGACTTTCCGGCAGGTCAGGCCCACCATCGTACACACCAGCAGCTCGAAGGCCGGCATACTGGGTCGCCTGGCGGCGCGCCTGGCGCGCGTGCCCATCGTGGTGCATAGCATCTGGGGGTTGCCGTTCCATCCCTATGCCGCTCCGTGGGCCAACGCGTCCTTCATCGCCGCCGAAAGGGCTGCGGGCTTCGTGACGGACCGCTTCTGCTGCGTCTCCCGCGCGATGGCCACGGGCTTTCTGGACGCCGGTATCGGGGGGCCCGAGCAATTCAGCGTCATCCACAGCGGCATTGATGTGGACGCCTATCTGGAGGCCGGCTCGCACCGGGAGGCCGTGCGCAAGCGACTGGGTTTCGGGCCGGACGACGTGGTGATCGGAAAAGTGGCCCGGCTGTTCCGCCTGAAAGGGCACCGGTTCCTGATAGACGCCGCCCCGCGGATCCTTCGGCGCTGCCCGAATGCCAGGTTCCTTTTCGTCGGGGCGGGCGTCCTGCGCGACGATCTGATGCAGAGGGCGGCCGAGAGGGGAGTGCGAGAGCGCATCACCCTCACGGGTCTGGTTGCGCCGGACGAGGTGCCGGAGCTCATATCTGCCATGGATGTGGTCGTGCATACCTCCTTGCGTGAGGGCCTGGCGCGCGTTCTGGTAGAGGCGCTGCTGTGCGAGAATCCCGTGGTTACCTACGACATGGACGGCGCGCCGGAGGTCATCCTGGACGGCGTGACGGGGCAGCTTGTGCCGCCGGAATCGGTCGTGGCACTGGCGGACGCCGTCATCTGGGCGATCGAGAACCCGGAGCAAGCGGGTGCCATGGCGCGGGAGGGCAGGCGCAGATTTGCCGATGAGTTCCGCCTGCAGACGGCCATCCGGCGGACGGAGTGGCTCTACCGGGAACTTCTGCGCGATCACGGGTTCCGCCCGCCGCCCCTCACCGGCCCTCCCGGCCGATGCGGTTAAACAGGGCCTCCGCCGACCAGCCCAGGGGCCCGTTGCCCACCGCAAATGCGCGTGCTTCCAGTTGCGTACGGATACTCTGCTCTCGTGACCGGTGTGTGTGTGGGGCTGAATCCATTGCCGGGCGTCGGCAAAAAAACCGATTTTCTGTTTCGTCTCGGTCGCCTCTATAGTATGATATGGGGGATGATCGGACATACAAGCTCAGATAGTCTATTCTCCGGGACCCGCGAGAAATGGTGGAAACGAGAACATTCGTATTCAGCACGGAAGCGGAGATGGACGTGGTGGACGTTACCAAAGATGTCGCCGATATCATCACCGAAAGTGGCGCGTCCGACGGCCTGGTAGTGGTCTTCGTGCCCGGTTCCACCGGGGGGGTGACCACGATGGAATATGAGCCGGGCCTGATCAAGGACATGGAGGAACTGTTCGAGAAGATGGTTCCCCGCGACCACTACTACCACCATGAGGAACGATGGCACGACAAGAACGGTCACAGCCACGTGCGGGCCAGCGTAATCGGCCCGTCGGTCAGCATCCCGTTCCGCGACAAGCGGCTGATGCTGGGCACATGGCAGCAAATCGTGTTCTTCGACTTCGACGTCCGTGCCCGCGAGCGCGAGTTGATAGTGCAGATACACGGGGGCTGACCCCGCACGGTTGAGGCGTTCGTGGTTACCCCTTAGACTCACCGAAGGTCGGGGCGTGGCCCAGTCTGGCTTAGGGCGCTACACTGGGGGTGTAGAGGTCCCCGGTTCGAATCCGGGCGCCCCGACCAAAAACTGATTTGTTGATTTCAACCGGGATGAATAGCTCACGGGTCCCGCTGTGGAAGCGGCAGATCGCATGGAGCAGTCCAGTGAGCGAGCCATGCTCTCCGCCGGGTTCTGAAGCAGCGCAAGGCAGTCCGACCGCAGCACTTATGTGCACCGCCCTTCCTTCTTGATCGCAGCCTCCTGGTTAAGCCAACAGGTTTTTCCCGAACCAAAATGTCCTGCGAGTTCTCTGCTTGCCTGTCTATCTCCAACCGCGCGTTCCTCGACACGGCGAAAGTGAGAGCAGGGCCCCTTGGCCGTTTTTACACGGAACTCCTGACACCACCAAATCTCCGGGCCGGTTGACAATTTCAGGCTCGTTTGTTATACCTCTTTTTGAGATTTGGAGCAGACGCAGCACACGGAGACGGGAGTTGGAACGCCTCTATGGCTTTAGGGCAACCGACAACTGAGCCAACGGATGTGACAAACCGGATTGCGGCTTAGACGGCCAGGCACCGGCTACCGCTTGAGGCATTGCAGACTATTGGGACGTTTCACTTTCCGCCATCTGTGCATACTCGGTGCGGCACATAAGTCGGGAGTGAAGAATCCAACTCGATTGCTCACCTCATATTCGTAAGCGAGGGGAGTAGCGTGGCTTTAGATTTTGGCGACCTGACAACGCTCCCGGGCGAGGAGATGCTCGTGATGCCCTCCGCGGATTCGGAGGAGCGCTGGTGGTGTTTTCATGTTCGTCCGCGGCGGGAGAAGAAGCTCGTTGAGGCCGGCATTGAGCGGGGTGCCCGCGTCTACGTGCCTCTTCGACGGAGCGTCAAGAAGTACGAACGTTGGCAGCGCGAAACTATGGTGCCGTATTTCAGCGGTTATGTGTTCGGATGCTTCTCCGAATTTGAGTGCTATGATCTGCTTTCGACCGGACATATTGCCAACATTCTGAAGGTCCACAGCCAGGAGGATCTAATCCGGGATCTCCAGGAGATCGAGAAGGCCCTGCAGGTGTCAAGGGAACTGGAGACGTTCCCGTATATCAAAAGGGGGAAAAAGGTCAAGATTGTCCGGGGTAAGTTCCGAGGCATCGAAGGTATCGTCTCCGAGCGCCGCGGCCGATTCCGCGTGGTGCTGAGGATCGATTTCATTCGGAAAGGGATGTCCATAGAGCTGGATGCTGAGGACGTGGAGCCCGCCTGAAGGTATCGTTCGTTGCATGGGAAAGCATTACGCACAAGCGTAAAGTGTTGTGCAACATAGGCTTGTGCTTGAATATGCGTGCCACACGACGAGGGATTGGTGTGTACCGACTCCATTTTTGGCATGTGGGCGGTTCCCCGTTGCTGTGCTCAAGGTTTATCCCGGCGGCGGGAGGCCGGGCGAGGTCCACTGGCAGTGATTACTTGAGGCCGGAGGAGACTACGGTGCCAGTTTACCAGTATCGCTGTGATAAGTGCCGGCGCATCTTTAGCTTTTTGGTTCGTAGCGTGGCCGGCCATGAGCGGCCGGAATGCCCGAGGTGTGGAAACGAGGCTATGGTACGGTTATTCTCTTCCTTCGCAGTTCAAAGCAGGATGGGATCAAGTATCGACGGGGTGGGAGATATGGCCGACCATCTGCCACCTGAACTGGCGGACATCGGGGGGGTGGACGAGGGTGATCCGCGGGAGTTAGGCAAATGGCTGCGGAAAGCCGCCAACGCGGCCGGGGAACCTCTGCCGCCAGAGTTGGAGGAGGTCTGTGGTCGCCTGGAAGCAGGGGAAGACCCGGAACAGATCGAAGATGAGATGGGGGAAACTTTGGAGCGGGGCCTCGGTGGATATGAGGAAGACGACACGCTCTACGAGGCTTGAGGTCGAGTTCCTTGGAACAGTGAGGAGGCGATGAGTTGAAGACTACACTAAGGGAAAGCGTTCTGGTTACCGGTGGTGCCGGATTCCTCGGTTCGCACCTCTGCGAGCGCCTGCTGGGCGATGGGTGCGAGGTGCTGTGCGCGGACAGCTTTTTCACCGGCAGCAAGGAGAACATCCGACACCTGCTGGACGAACCGCTGTTCGAGACTATGCGGCATGATATTACCTTCCCCCTCTATGTGGAAGTGGACCGGATATACAACCTGGCCTGTCCGGCGTCTCCTGTTCATTACAAGTTTGATCCGGTTCAGACCACCAAGACCTCGGTGCATGGCGCAATCAACATGTTGGGACTTGCCAAGCGTCTGAGAGCGACCATCCTGCAGGCGTCCACCAGCGAGGTTTACGGAAATCCGGAAGTGCATCCCCAAAAGGAGAGCTATTGGGGGAGGGTGAACCCTATAGGGGAGCGGGCCTGCTACGACGAGGGGAAGCGATGCGCCGAGACTCTCTTCTTTGACTACCGCCGTCAACACGGTATGCCCATAAAGGTTGCCCGTATTTTCAATACTTACGGTCCTCGGATGAGTCCGCATGACGGGCGGGTGGTCTCCAACTTTATCGTCCAGGCGCTCCGTGGGAAGCCGCTCACAATCTACGGCGACGGGAGCCAGACGCGGTCTTTCTGCTATGTTGACGACCTCATAGACGGACTGGTGTGCCTGATGGACACACCGGATCACTTCACCGGACCCGTGAACCTGGGTAATCCCACGGAGATAACGATCTGCGAGCTGGCGGAGACCGTCCTTGACGTGACGGGGTCTGACTCGGAGCTGACCTTCGAACCGTTGCCGTCGGATGACCCCGAGCGGCGCCGTCCGGACATATCGCTGGCCAGGGAGGCACTGGACTGGAGTCCCACGGTGGAACTGCGGACCGGTCTCCGGCAGACAGTTGATTATTTCGATGACCTGCTTCAAAGGGGGCTGGCGTGAGCCCGGCCCAACCTGTCAATCGCGGTGTCGGGTTCAAGCCGGAAGAGTGCGCAAAGGTTCTGCCCCGGTGCCGGGAGATCGCATGCCGGGCGGCCGAGGCGATCGAGGAGCGGCGCAAGTACACAACTCATGTCTCCGCCAAGGCAGATGGCTCTCCTGTGACCGGAGCCGACCGAGCGTCGCACCAGGTCATAGTCCCTGCCCTTGAGAAACTGACCCCTGAGGTACCGGTGATTTCCGAGGAGAGTTCAGAAGAACGCCCGGACGCAGTCAATGGCATGTTCTGGCTGGTCGACCCGCTGGACGGCACGAAGGAGTTCATCAAAGGTCTGCCGGAATACACGGTCAACATCGCCCTGATAAGCGACGGAGAACCGATCCTCGGAGTGGTGCACATACCGACTTCGGGCGAGAGCTACTACGCCGCAAAAGAGGCGGGTGCCTGGAAGCAGACGGGTGAAGGCGAGCCGCAACGTATCCAGGCCGGGCGTGACGGAGCAGAACTCGTCGCCGTTGCCAGTCGATCGCACATGTCGGATGAGACGCGTGCGTTCCTGGACCGGTTAAGCGTGCAGGAGATCATCCGGCGAGGCAGTTCCCTGAAGATGTGCTCGGTTGCCGAGGGGGTGGCCGACATCTACCCCCGTTTGGGGCCCACCTACCTGTGGGACACGGCGGCGGGAGCAGCCGTCGCGCGCACGGCCGGGTGCACACTTCTTGACCTAAATGGCGCGGAGGTCTCCTACGACCTCCAGGGCGACCTGCTGCTCCCCGGATTTGTGCTTTTCGCCGCGGCCGGACCGCTGGCGGAGGGGGTGGCCAGAGAACTGGCCGCCCCATGATAGCGTTCCGCTTGCTTGGCTTACACCTTACAAGGGAAGGCGCAGACACGCAATGACTTCGAACCTGATAGAGCCGCACGGCGGGACGCTGGTCAACCTCGTCGTCGAGCAGGAGAGGGCCGCCGAACTCAAGGAGATGTCTTGGGACTGGTCTTCGTGGTACCTGACGGGTCGGCAGCTTTGTGACCTGGAACTTCTACTGAACGGCGGCTTCTCGCCCCTGCGCGGTTTCATGGGGAGGGATGATTACGAGAGCGTCTGCGAAGACGTGACGCTCGCGGATGGCACGCTATGGCCCATCCCCATCGTGCTCGCCATCTCCGAGGAGACCGCCGATGAGCTTGAAGATGGCGGCAAACTGGCGCTCCGCGACCCGGAGGGCGTTATGCTGGCCGCGCTGCACGTCGAGGATCTCTGGGAGCCCGACCGGGAGGCGGAGGCGCATAACGTCTACGGCTCGACCGATGGAGCGCACCCCGGCGTAGCCTATCTGCGCGAGCAGACCGGGCGATACTACGTAGGCGGCCGGGTGGAAGGACTTCAGCTTCCCCCGCACTACGACTTCGTGCAGTACCGCCTCACTCCCGCCGAGCTGCGACAACGTTTCTCGTGGCTGGGCTGGCGCAGGATCGTGGCCTTCCAGACGCGCAACCCGATGCACCGGGCGCACTATGAACTCAGCCTGCGCGCGGCTCGCGAACTTGAGGCCAGCCTGCTGCTCCATCCTGTGGTAGGGCGCACCAAACCTGGCGACGTGGACCATTATACCCGTGTGCGTTGCTACCTGGCGCTTCTGGACCACTACCCGCGCAACACGGCGGTCATGAGCCTGTTGCCGCTGGCCATGCGCATGGGCGGACCGCGTGAGGCGCTTTGGCACGCCATTATCCGGCAGAACTACGGCTGCACCCACTTTATTGTGGGCCGCGACCACGCAGGTCCTGGCAAAGATTCCAACGGGCAGCCTTTCTACGGTCCTTACGATGCCCACGAATTGCTTGAAAAGCACGGCGACGGCCTGGAGGTGCAGATAAAGACCTTCGAGCACATGGGCTACGTACAGGAGCAGGACAAATACATGCCGCTCTCCGAGGTGCCGGAGAACTGCGAGGCACGATACATCTCCGGCACGGAACTTCGCGAGCGCCTGGCCGAGGGGCGCAGTATTCCCGAGTGGTTTACCTTTCCGGAGGTGGCCGAGGAGCTCCGCCGCACGTATCCGCCACGCCATCAGCGGGGCTTCAGCATTTTCTTCACCGGCCTGCCCAGTTCGGGGAAATCCACGCTCGCGCGTGTGTTGGAATCCAAACTCTTGGAGATGGGAGGCCGGCCGGTCACGGTTCTGGACGGCGACATCGTGCGGAAAAACCTCTCCTCTGAACTCGGCTTCAGCAAGCACGACCGCGACCTCAATATCCGGCGCATAGGCTTTGTGGCTTCGGAGATAACCAAGAACGGTGGCATCGCCATCTGCGCACCGATCGCCCCCTACGACGCCACCCGCAAGGACATCCGCAACACCATCGAGTGCGCTGGCGGCTTCATCCTGGTGCACGTGTCCACGCCGTTGGAAGTCTGCGAAAAGCGAGACCGCAAAGGCCTTTACGCCAAAGCCCGCGCCGGTATCGTAGAAGACTTCACGGGCGTCTCCGACCCTTACGAAGAACCCAAAGACGCCGAACTGCAAATCGACACCAGCGACCGCAGCCCCGAAGAATGCATCCAGGACGTCATCCTCTTCCTGGAAAGGCAGGGCTACATCGGTCCATCTGCGGGCTATTGACCGGAGAATACGTGCGTTCAGGGAACCCGATCCGGCGGACGCGGAAGTTAGCGTTCTGTGCCGGCCTACTGAAGACGGAAGTCGGAGTGAATGTCAGCACCGCCGGTGGCCTAAGGGTGTATAGGTCCTGCCCAGCGGGTCCTTCGATGCATGCCCGTAACAGACGTGCAACTGCCAGCCGTGATGCGGCTGGCGCGACAGATTCACGAGCCCATGTTTGAGAGACTCAAAAAGCTCAACGCACTGTTTGGCCGGCGAGACCGAATCTGGTTCGGCTTTATCTTGCTCATTATGCTCGGCAACGCCGGCCTGGAGACCCTTGGGGTGGGCCTGATCCCTGTTTTTGTGGGGGCAGCCGTTCGTCCGGAGACGGTTACGGCACACCCCTTCGTTGGGCCGATGCTGCAACGTCTGGGAATTACCACTCCGCGAGCCCTTTTGGTATGGGGCAGCATTACATTGATTTTTGTCTTTCTCGTAAAGACCCTCTATGCCTTCATGGCTGCATATGCCCGGTTGCGTTTTGTCCAGGTCCGGCGCGTCCAGCTTATGCAGCGGCTTTTCTCGCTTTACATGAAGGCACCCTATGAGTTTCACCTGACGCGAAACACTGCGGAGCTTCTTCGCAATGTCAAGACCGAAATCAGGAACTGCACCGCGGTCGTGGAAAGACTGGTGCAGTTCCTGATGAAAGGCCTCATGACAGGCGGCATTGTGGCCTTACTTTTTGTCGTACAACCGGTGATCTCGCTCGTGGCTCTTCCGCTTTTCGCTGCGGCTGGAGGCGGCTTTTTGCTGGTGACACGCAAGAAAAGTACAGAGTATGGCGAGCGGGCACGGGAGGAAAGGAAGGCGGTTATTAAAGCAATTAACCAGGGACTCGGGGCCCTGAAAGAGGTCCGTATCCTGGGGCGGGAGAGCTGTCTGGTGGGCACACTTGGCCGGAGTATATGGCCGCTTGTGCTGGCGCAACGGTACCGCACACTTGCCGGTTTCGCCCCGATGCCGTTCCTGGAGTTTCTGGCAGTGGCAGGACTCCTCGGGATTGCCATTGCCCTGTTGGTGCAGGGCCGTGGCCCCGAGTCCATCGCGCCCATTCTTGCTTTGTTCGCCGCAGCCTTTATCCGCTTGAAGGCGAGCGTTGCAGGAATGATCAGCATGGTGTCCGGCTTTTTCTACGATCTCGCTTCGGTGGAACCGGTGTACGACGACGTGAAGCGCCTGGAAAAGCTGACAGGCCGCGAAGACGGTGACGGGGCTGACCGGCGTCTGCACCTGAGGGAATCGCTGCAAGCCAAGGGCGTTTGGTACCGCTATCCGGGCACGGAGTCGTTCGCACTGTGCGGCGTGGACCTCGAAATAGAGAAGGGCAGTTCTGTTGCATTCGTGGGGCCCACAGGTGCGGGGAAGACGACGGTCGTGGACGTGCTGCTCGGCCTGCTCCGACCGGAGCGCGGTTCGGTGAAGGTGGACGGAGTGAACATCCAGACCAACCTGCGCGGGTGGCAGGACAACATAGGCTATATACCTCAGGAGATATATCTTACGGACGACACGATTCGCCACAATGTGGCTCTGGGGTTGCAAAGCGAGCATGTCAATGACGAGAATCTGTGGCAGGCACTCCACGCCGCCCAACTCGTAGAGTTCATCGAGGCCCTTCCGGATGGAGTAGAAACCATCGTTGGGGAACGTGGTCTGCGCATCTCCGGAGGGCAGAAGCAACGCATCGGCATCGCCCGTGCCCTGTATCACAATCCGGACGTGCTGGTGATGGATGAGCCTACCTCTTCGCTGGACATGACAACCGAACGGCGAGTGGTGACCGCGATAAACGCCCTGAAAGGCGAACGAACCGTAATCCTGATAGCTCACCGCATCGCGACGGTGAGAAAGTGCGATCGCCTGTTTTTTGTGAAGGACGGGCACCTGGACGCCAGCGGCAGCTACAAGGAGCTTCTGGAAGCCCATCCGGAATTCCGGGCCATGGCTACCTCCTGACAGTTCTTGGCAATGCGATCTGGCAAGAAGCTTCCGTGACCTGAGGCTCGCAGTGAAAGCATCCATCACAGTCCAGAGAGCTCAAGCGCTTAGACTGATATTCACGGTCACTACCGGCCGGAGCGGAACTGCGTTCCTGGCGGGCATCCTTAATCTCTTGCCGGGGGTCGTCGGCCGGCACGAGCCGCCGCCTCGGTTTTCCGACGTTATGAGAAGAGCCCAAACCGACCCTCGGGTAGCGTCGGATTTCCTTCTGGAGAAGAAACTCCCCGTCATTTGCAAGCGCGCAGACTCAGTTTACGCAGAGACAAGTCACGTGTTTTGCAAGGGATTTCTGGAGCCTGCCCTCGAACTCGGCCTCCGTCCTAAGCTCATCCTGCTGCGCCGTCCATGGCGCAAAGTGGCTGTGAGCTTTTGCAGAATCGGCACCGTACCGGGCAGAAGCAGTTCGGGACGCAAATGGTGCCTGAGCCCATCGGACAAAGGCGTTTTGCCTCTGCCGGGTTGGGAACGCCTGCACGACTACCAGTTGTGTTACTGGTACTGTTTGGAGATTGAACGTCGGATGGGGGCATACGAGGCTCTGGGCGAGAGCTACGCGCTCACAATTGTCAGCACGAGCCTGGGCGAGCTCAATAGCATTCGGGGCGTCTTGCGTCTCGCCCGCAGGCTATCTCTGCCGGCGCCACGCATAGATGGAATAGTCAGATATCTCTTGCTAAGACACAGGCGCCCGAACACTAAACCCAGCAGGAAGCGTCCTTTGGAGATACCTGCGCGGGAACTCGCGGGGCTTGAGCGGGAAGTGGAAGAACTGGTCGGGCTGGCGTGAGTAACTGGGTGGACCGCTGTTTTCTGCGACCGATCTTTTCGGGAGCGACTGCCACCGTGCTCTGCGGGAAAGGGCCATAGTTTCGCCTGATAGAACCATAGAAGCCCAACCCCACCGTGTTACCGATTCTGGCCTTTGCCACAGTTGTGGTGCATGTTCGGCGGTCTGTCCGGCCGGTGCTATAAACTTCCGGGAGACAGTCGGTGGACATGTGTTCCCCCGCGTCGATGAACAACTCTGTAACGGTTGCGGACTGTGCGTGGAGGTCTGTGCCGGTCTTGCTGAGAGCCGGGCATTCTCAGACACACTCCCGCTGGATCCTTTTGTAGGCCAGTGTCTCGAATCCTGCGTTGGAAGCTCCACGGACCGGAAGGTCTATGCCGCGTCTCAGAGCGGCGGCGTGGTGTCGCAGCTTCTCATTGATGCCCTTGATGCCAGCGATGTTGACGCGTGTGCCGTCGTGGGCATGGAACGCCGGCACCCTCCGCGTCCGACCGCGTACATGGCGCGAACGCGGCGCGACGTTCTGGATGCGCGGGCGTCGAAATACTGCCCCGTTCCCCTGCTCCAAGTTTTGCGGGAAGCAGCCGGGCGAAGCGAGAGAATTGCTCTCGTAGGGCTTTCCTGCCACATGCACGGCCTGCAGATGCTCATGCAGGGCGGGTTCGCGGCAGGAGCGACGGTGAAACTGAAGGTTGGTCTGATATGTGACCGTACCCTCACCCTCGCTGCCCTTGACTATCTTGTCCAGCGGACCGGTGTGCAAAGGGCATGTAATCTTACCTTCCGGGATAAGATACGCACGGGCTATCCCGGTGACGTATCTGTAGAGGAGGAAGATGGAACCGTCAGGCACCTGCCGAAGTCCGAGCGGATGGCCATCAAGGACTTTTTCACGCCTGCCCGCTGCCGGTTGTGCTTTGACAAGATGAATGTCCTGGCCGATGTGACGGTCGGTGATCCGTGGGGGATTGCCCGTGCGAACACGAAGACCGGCGAATGCGTTGTCGTAGCCCGCACGGAAGGAGGGCGGCGTGCTCTGGAGTGCAGCAGGGCCAGTGGGACTATGGAGACACGGCCCGTTTCCTATGAACAAGTTATCGCAGGCCAGCACATAGACGCGAAGAGAGATGACTGGAGCGCGTACTGTCGGGCGTGGGAGCAGATGGGTCGGCCGCTTCCGGGCTACTACAGGGCCGTGGCCTCCTCGGCGTCGCAGGAGGTCGCTTCAACTCGTCAGATTTGGAGCAGGCTGAAATGGTCGCTGGGGCTGGATGATTACGCGTCGCGCGAGACACTACTGAGGCATGTGACGACGATACGGGCCTTTGATCGGCTGCACACATGGCTCCGTTCGGCGCTACGGCTTGGTGGCCGTCTGGTCCGTGGTCTGCTGCGTTGGGGCAGAGGATAAGGTGCTGGGCGAAAATGATTTGCGGCTGCCCGATTTCATCATCGTGGGTGCGATGAAGGCGGGCACATCTTCGCTTGCCTACTATCTGGACCAGCACATGAGTGTCCGCATGCCCGACCGCGAACTCCATTTCTTCGACCGCCACTTCGGCAGAGGCCTGGGGTGGTACGCCAGAGAACTATGCAATAGAATTCAGACTGAGATCTCGCCAGATGTCCTGCTTGGTGAAAAGACGCCTACCTATTCCTACGATCCACGTTGTGCACGGCTCATCCATGATCATATACCCAACGTGAAGCTAATCTGGATTTTCCGTAATCCTGCCGATAGGGCTTTTTCCAACTACCTGCACTATTACCGGACGGGTCGAGAACTTCTGTCGTTCCGTGAAGCGGTCACAAGAGAGTTGGGCAACGGGCAGCCGAACCGGTTCAGAAGATATCTGGCCAGGAGCCACTATATTTGTCAGGTGCGGCGCTATCTGCGGTTTTTTCCGAAAAAACAAATGCATTTTCTGGTACTTGAGCAGCTCATCGAAAGGACCTCGGAAGAATTCTCGCGTCTGGCAAAGTTCCTCGGGGTCCCCGATTTCCCCGAGATGCTTCCCAAGCCGCGCAATGTAACGCGAAAGCTCCCTCGTTTTCCCCATCTGATCCATCTGGCAGCAAAATGGTTCGGCGTCGAAAGTCGAGCTTACGCATTCGCTAGCGGAATTAGCCGGCGCTGGCAGATTACCAGACCCGCATTTCCTGAGAATATGCGGCCATCTTTGGACAGACACTTTGAGCCCTACAATCGTGCCCTGGCAGATCTGACGGGACTCGAAGTGCGTGACTGGTGGTAGATGGAGCCTCCATGAGGGCACAGGTAAAGCTTGTTGCAGCCCGTGCGCTCGTTCCTCGCCGGAGCTGGGGTTCCGGATGGGATACCCTTGCTTTTGTTCGGTCTGTCGTGCAATGAACATTGAGATACGCGGAGCGGGCTACGGCAACAAGGGCGCGGAGCTGATGCTTCTGGCCATACTGGATCGGCTGCGGACATCGTTGCCCGAAGCGAGATTCGTTGTGGCTACCTCCGCCGGTCCCTATGAATGGCGAGCCAGACAGGGTCTTTTTCAGAAACTTGATGCGCGGCGGGCAGGACGCCTTGGGTGGTTTATTGAACTGCTCATGCACAGGGGCTACCGAGGTCGTTACGGTCTGGTCAAGGAAGATGAAGTAAACGTGCTATTAGACGCTTCGGGATTTGCCTATGGCGATGCCTGGAAGCCGGAATGGGTGGAAGGGGGTGCGCAGGGCGTGGCCAGAGCGAAGGCGGCCCATCAGAAGGTGATCCTGCTGCCCCAGGCCTTCGGTCCGTTCAATAACGGGCGGATTCGCCGGGCTGCTCATGGCATCTTTGATAATGCGGACCTGATCTATGCACGCGATCCCAAATCGTACCGCCACGTGTCCGAACTGCTCACGCAAGATGAAGTCAAGACGAAACTGCGCCAGGCCCCCGACTTCACGAACCTCCTACAGGCAGTTGTCCCCGCTGACTGGAAAGAGAACGGCCGGCGCGTGGCCGTGATACCGAACGCCAAGATGCTTACACATGGCACCCGTGAGCAGAAGAAAGCGTATGTTCCCTTCTTGTGTCAGTGCATAGAGGAGATAGACGCGAATGGATATACACCGTTCGTACTTCTCCATGAGGAAGGAGACCGCTCCCTGGCACAGGAGGTCTGCGAGGCGAGTGGCCCGGTGCTGGAGATTGTTTACGAGGCCGACCCGCTTAAGCTTAAGGGTATCATTGGCACATGCCCATTTGCAGTCAGCTCCCGCTTTCACGGGCTGGTTAACGCCCTCTCACAGGGCGTGCCCGCTGTGGCTACGGGTTGGAGCCACAAGTACAGGCATCTGATGAAGCAATACCGCGTGGGTCACTTACTCGTTGACCCGTATGGGCAGACCGGGAAAGCCCGGCAGGCAATAAGGTCTTTCGTGACAGACGAAAAACGGTCCGAACTATCCGATACGATTGAGAGCGCGGCCGCTGAACTGCGAGCAGAAACCGAAGCTATGTGGGATGGCGTGGAGGGGTTGATTCGCGGAGAGGAGTCACATTGCGTACCCTGACCTTTATTGTCCCGCTCCGGGCTCCGGAGACCGCGGAGAATTGGCAGAAAGTGTCTGCGCTGGCCAATCGGACCTTGGGCTCAATCAGGAACCAGTCCTCAGACAGCTGGAAATGTATACTGGTATGCCACGACCCTCCGGTTGGTTTCCGTCCTCACCGGAACATTCAGATACTTCAGGTAGACATGCCAGTTCCCCGGTCGCATGCTGAGGCCATGTCCGACAAGCGCATGAAAAAGAAGGCGGGGCTTTCTCTTCTTCGGCGGGATTCTTCCCGATATACCATGCTTCTTGACGGGGACGACCTCGTCTGCCACAACCTTGTGGCATTTCTGTCCGATAAAGAGGTGCGCAGCGGATGGGAGGTCGCACGCGAATACATACATTTTGAAAACTGGCCGTTTCTGATCCGAAGGAATACTGCTGATCGGGGTTGGTGTTGCTACGCCATATTCCGAGTCGCACCTCAGGCTTTGCCGAAGACCGTCGAGGATAACGGTCGCACTCCGATCATGCTGCCTCACAATGAATGGCGGCAATACTTCGCGCGTCAAGGGCATCCACTGCATTCATTGCCATTCTATGCCGTTACCATATGTCGCGGAACGGGTGAAAACGAAGTCAATTCAACCCCTCCTCCCATAAGGAGTGTCGGGGGGCTGGCCGGGCGGATTCTCTCCTCGCGGCCGGTATCAGCCACTATCAGTCGCCACTTCAACCTGTACCCATTGCCTCCCCGTTTCAGGAATACCAGGTAGGGTAAGCATGCGTACAAGGTTTTTTCGGCAAGCCTGGTCCTCTACCGGGTTGGCACCAAAAAGCTACAACCCGCGCGTGCGAATTATGGCGCAAAGAACCGGTAAATGCACGTAACCTCGCCCGTGTCCAGAATCGTGCGGATCCTGCTGAGGCGTCCGAGGCCGTTCCGTTCGTTGGCCTGGGTTTTCCTGCGGAAAATGGGATTGCTCCGTTTGCTCGGTCCCTTGCGAATTCGAGACTATTTGCTCTGCCCGAATCCTACGGTTTTGACGTCATGGCTGTGGCAAGACCCCGAGGACACTGTTGCCAACGCAGAGTTTATCAAGCAGTATCTGAGGAGCGGGGACATCTATGTTGACGTAGGGGCAAACATCGGCACAACGGTCATACCCGCCGCCAAAGCGGTCGGAAGGCGCGGCCGGGTTATCGCGTTTGAGGCGCATCCACGTATCGGCGAGTATCTGCAGGGAAATGTGCGGCTGAATGGGCTGGAGAACGTGACGATCTGCCGGACGGCTGTGGGGGAGACTTCCGGTACCGTCAGCTTTTCGGACCTGGGCAATGACGGTCGGAACCGAGTCAAATCCAAGTCGGGGGGAATTTTGGTGGAGGCTGTTCCGCTTGATAGCATCGCGGACGTGGTCTCACAGGTGAACTTGTTGAAGGTGGACGTAGAGGGATACGAGAAGTTTGTTTTCCAGGGCGCCGTGAGGCTTCTCAGGAAGACCGACTGTATTTTCTTCGAACTCAGTCTACGCCACTATGGCCAGTTTCATTACGAACTGCGCGATGTGGTGGCAGTATTGGAAGGGGCGGGTTTTCAGCTATATCGCTCGTCCGGAGAAGGGGAGCTGGTTCAACTGCAGGCCGGCTACGAGCAAGAAGCTGGCAGTGAGAATGCTTTTGCTATCCGGGATCTGGAGGGATTTGTGCGACGGACGGGCTACAGCGTGGAAGACCGGAGCTAGTGGTTCATAACACTTGATTTTACGGGTTCAGCCGGAGCGCCGGTGGGCCA